>NZ_CP017014.1:1658333-1990000 GCF_001767395.1 Rhodococcus sp. WMMA185
CCCACAAAGTTCAGCTGCACGTACAGCAACCCCGCGTGGCGTGCGACCGGGGCGTCGAGACGGCTCGCCAACCAGCCCGCGATCATGTCGACTGCGGGCTCCTCGGCGAGACCCGAGACGATCGCCGACTCGATTGGCAGGTGCGGCGGTTGATCGAGAGCCGACGTGAGAAGCGCTCGCCAATAAGTGACACGGCTCCATGCCAAGTCGGTGTCGCCCGCGGTGTACGAGTCGAGCCGACTCTTGATCTCGGCCAAGGGGTTTTCGCGGTCGGTGGCGTCGGTGATGCGGCGGATCGCCAGTTTGCCGACCGGGTGCTGCGCGGGGATCGGGGGCGCTTCCTCAGGCCACCACACGACCACCGGAGTATCCGGGAGCAGAAACGGCACCACGACGCTGCTCTCGTGATCGGCGAGGTCTCCGTATAGTCGCAGAACGACGACTTCGGAGGCCCCGGCGTCGCCACCCACTCGTATCTGGGCGTCCAGGCGCGCCGCGGCCTCCCGCGGGCCTCGCGCGATCACTATCACGCGACACGGATGTTCACGGCTCGCCTCGTTGGCGGCGTCGATGACGTGTTCGGTGTTGTCACCATCGCGGGTGCACACGACCAAAGTGAGGACACGGCCCAGCGTTACCACACCGCCGGTCTTGCGGACGTCGATCAACTTCTTGTTGACCGCTTCCGTGGTGGTCGAAGGAATATCGATGATCATCTACGGCCTTCTCCATTCTCGACCGGTGCGACGCATCATCTCGTCTGCCGACGGCGGACCCCATGTTCCCGCCTCGTACGGTTCGGGTGCGCCGCCCGCGGCCCAGTAGTCGAGTACCGGGTCCAGAATCTCCCACGACAATTCCACCTCGGCGTTCACGGGGAACAATGAGGGCTCCCCGAGCAGCATGTCGAGGATCAACCGTTCGTACGCCTCGGGTGAAGACTCGGTGAACGCCAGCCCGTAGCTGAAGTCCATGTTGACGTCACGAACTTCCATGCTCGAACCGGGCACTTTCGAGCCGAACCGCATTGTGACGCCTTCGTCCGGCTGCACACGAATCACCAGAGCGTTCTGCCCCAACTCATCGGTCATCGTCTGGTCGAACGGAAGGTGCGGTGCACGCTTGAAGACGACCGCGATCTCGGTGACCCGACGTCCGAGGCGTTTCCCACTCCGCAAGTAGAACGGCACGCCTGCCCAACGACGTGTGTCCACCTCGAGGGTTATCGCAGCAAATGTCTCGGTGGTCGAGTCGGCTGCGAATCCGTCCTCTTCCAACAGGCCTACGACGGGTTGTGAACCCTGCCATCCGCCCGCGTACTGGCCACGTGCGGTGGTTTCGTCGAGGGGCTCGGCAAGTCGTGTCGCTGAGAGGACTTTGATCTTCTCTGCCTGAAGCTCGCAGGGTTCGAAGGAGATCGGCTCCTCCATCGCGGTGAAGGCGAGTAGCTGCAGAAGGTGGTTCTGTATGACGTCACGGGCGGCGCCGATGCCGTCGTAGTATCCGGCTCGACCACCGAGCCCGATGTCTTCTGCCATGGTGATCTGGATGTGGTCGACATAGTGCGAGTTCCAGATGGGGTCGAACAACTGGTTCGCGAACCGGAGCGCCAGGATGTTCTGAACCGTCTCCTTGCCGAGATAGTGGTCGATCCGGAAGACCGTGTCCTCCGGGAACACCTCGTTCACCACCGCGTTGAGCTGCCGCGCACTGTCGAGGTCGTGCCCGAACGGCTTTTCGATGACGACGCGCCGCCATTGGCCGTCCTGTGCCTGCGCGAGGCCCGCCTCCGACAGCTGCTTGAGGACCACCGGGAACGCGGCCGGTGGAATCGCCAGATAAAACCCGTGATTCCCGCCGGTGCCGCGCTCGCGGTCGAGTTCTTCCAGTGTGGATGAGAGCTTGTCGAAGGAATCGGGATTATCGAAAGTGCCCTCGACGAACCGCAGACCCTTCGAGAGATGGGCCCACACCTCCTCCCGGAACGGGGTGCGGGAGTACTCGCGAACGGCGTCGTGAACCACCTTGCCGAAGTCCTCGGCGGCCCAGTCCCTGCGGGCAAACCCGACAAGAGCGAACCCTGGCGGCAGTAGTCCGCGATTAGCCAGGTCATAGATAGCGGGCATCAACTTCTTCCGGGCGAGGTCCCCGGTGACCCCGAAGATCACCAGGGAACACGGTCCAGCGATGCGCGGCAGCCGCTTGTCCCTACCGTCGCGGAGTGGGTTGACCCATTCTTCCGGCGCCATGGGTTCTTTCACGGTCAGCTCTTCTGCGTCGCCACGCGCAGCTGTTCCGCAGTGGCGTCCAGGAGCTCGTTCCACGACGTCTCGAACTTCTCGACACCCTCGTCCTCGAGGACCCGGAACACGTCGGTGAGGTCAATACCGACGGTGGTCAGGTCGTCGAAGACCTTCTGGGAGGCGACGGCGGTACCGGTGACGGTGTCGCCGCGGATCTCGCCATGATCGGCGACGGCATCCATCGTCTTCTCCGGCATCGTGTTGACCGTGTTCGGTGCAACCAACTCGGTGACGTACATCGTGTCGGGGTAGTCGGGGTTCTTGACGCCGGTCGACGCCCACAGCGGTCGCTGCGGGCGGGCACCGTTGTCGCGGAGGCCCTGGAACTGTGCCTCCACCTCGAATACGCGCTGGTATGCGGCGTACGCCAAACGCGCGTTCGCCAGTCCTGCCTTGCCACGCAGGGCGAGCGCCTCGGATGTTCCGATAGCTGTGAGCCGGTTGTCGATCTCGGTGTCCACACGGGATACGAAGAACGAGGCCACCGAATGGATGCGGGACAGGTCGTGGCCTGCAGACCGCGCGGTTTCGAGGCCGTCGAGGTAGGCGCCCATGACCTTCTCGTACCGTTCGACGGAGAAGATCAGGGTCACGTTGACGCTGACGCCCTCACCGAGCACCTTGGCGATCGCGGGGATGCCGGCCTCGGTTGCGGGAATCTTGATGAACAGGTTGGGTCGATCGACGATCTTCCAGAGCTCGATCGCCTGCGCGACCGTCTTGTCCGTGTCGTGGGCCAGGCGCGGATCGACCTCGATCGAGACCCGACCGTCGACGCCATGACTGGCCTCATACTGTGGAGTCAGGACATCGCAGGCGGCACGTACGTCGTCGGTGGTCACCGTGCGGACGGTGGCCGAGGCGTCCGCACCACGTTCGGCGAGTTCGTTGACCTGCGCGTCGTAGACGTGGCCCTTGCTCAGAGCGGCCTGGAAGATCGACGGGTTGGTGGTGACGCCGACGACGCTCTTGGTGGAAACGAGTTCGGCGAGGTTGCCCGATTCGATGCGGTCACGCGAGAGGTCGTCCAGCCACACGGAGACGCCGGCGTCGGACAGTTTCTGGAGATTGGGGTTCTGCGTCATGACGGTCATCCCTTCACACGTGCGAGTGAGCGCTGCGCGGCCGCGGTGACGGCCTCGGAGGTGAAGCCGAACTCACGGAACAGCGTCTTGTAGTCGGCGGAAGCACCGAAGTGTTCGATCGACACGATCTCGCCGTCGGAACCGACGAACCGGTACCACGGCATGGAGACACCGGCCTCGACGGCGACGCGGGCCTTCACCGTCGGCGGCAGGACGCCGTCGCGGTAGGTCTGGTCCTGGGCGTCGAACCATTCGACACAGGGCATGGATACCACTCGGGTCGGAATACCCTCGGCTTCGAGTACTTCGCGCGCCGCGACGGCGAGCTGCAGCTCCGAACCGGTTCCGATCAGCACGACCGCGGGAGTGCCCGACGACGCCTCCGCGAGGATGTAGCCGCCGCGCGAGACGCCTTCGTAGTTGGTTCCCTCGAGGACTGGTAGATCCTGCCGGGTCAATGCAAGACCGGCGGGTGCGCGGGTGGCATCGTCGGTGCTCTTCTCGAGGACTGCACGCCAGGCGTGAACCGTCTCGTTGGCGTCGCCTGGGCGAACCACATAGAGGCCGGGGATGGCTCGCAGCGCGGCGAGGTGCTCGATCGGCTGGTGGGTGGGACCGTCCTCGCCGAGGCCGATCGAATCATGTGTCCACACGTAGGTAACCGCCGTCTTCATGAGCGCGGCGAGGCGTACCGCAGGGCGCATGTAGTCGCTGAACACGAGGAACGTACCGCCATAGGGGCGGGTAGGACCGTGTAGTGCGATTCCGTTGAGGATCGACCCCATGGCGTGCTCGCGCACACCGAAATGCAGGGTGCGGCCGTACGGGGTGGCGGTCCACATGTCGGTGGAGATCGACTCCGGGCCGAACGACTTGGAGCCCTTGATGGTGGTGTTGTTGCTCTCGGCGAGATCGGCGGATCCACCCCACAGCTCCGGGAGCACCGGGCCCATGGCGTTGAGTACCGCGGCGGACGCCTTGCGGGTGGCCAGACCCTTCGGGTCCGGCGCCCACGACGGAAGCCCGTCCGTCCAGCCTGCTGGCAGGTCGTGGCTGAGGAGCCGGTCGAGGAGCTTCTTGTTCTCAGGCTCGCGGACGGCCCAGTCGTCGAAGCTCTTCTGCCACTGCTTGTGCGCTTGCGCACCGCGCTCGACGACCTTGCGGGTGTGTGTGATGACCTCGTCGGCTACCTCGAAGGTCTTGTCGGGATCGAAGCCGAGCGTCCGCTTCACCGCAGCCACCTCGTCGGTACCCAGTGCCGCTCCGTGGGCTGCACCGGTGTTCATCTTGTTCGGGGCCGGGTAGGCGATGATGGTACGCAGCAGAATCAACGACGGACGCGAGGTCTCCTCGCGAGCCTTTCGGAGTGCCTCCTCGATCGCAACGACGTTCTCGCCACCCTCGACGACCTGGACGTGCCAGCCGTACGCCTCGTAGCGGGCGGCGGTGTCCTCTGACAGGGCGATCGCGGTGTCGTCCTCGATGGAAATCTTGTTGTCGTCGTAGATCAGAGTGAGGTTGCCGAGTTGCTGGAGACCGGCGATGGACGACGCCTCCGACGTGACGCCTTCCTCGATGTCACCATCCGAAGCGACCACGTAGATGTGGTGATCGAATGGGCTCTCACCCTGCTCGGTGTCGGGGTCGAACAGGCCGCGTTCCCGGCGGGCTGCCATAGCCATGCCTACCGCCGAGGCCAGACCCTGGCCCAGGGGCCCGGTGGTGATCTCGACGCCGCGGGTGTGCCCGTATTCGGGATGCCCCGGGGTCTTCGAACCCCAAGTCCGCAGCGACTCGAGGTCAGCGAGTTCGAGGCCGTAGCCGGAGAGGTAGAGCTGGATGTACAGCGTCAAGCTCGAGTGCCCACAGGAGAGGACGAAGCGATCCCGGCCGATCCAATCGGCATCGTTGGGATCGTGACGCATCACACGTTGGAAGAGCGTATAGGCAAGGGGGGCAAGGCTCATCGCCGTACCGGGATGGCCGTTCCCCACCTTCTGCACCGCGTCCGCGGCGAGTACGCGGCTGGTGTCGACGGCTTTGGTATCCAGTTCGGTCCAGTCTGCTGGGAGAACTGGGTTCGTGAGGACATTGATGTCGTCTGTGATCGACACGGGCAGAAGTCTCCTGACATGGGTGAATGTGGAGCCGGAGGATGCATGGGCCTCTTGTGCCACTCCAGCCTAATGCCCGGTTCTATCCGGGTCGATTCGGTTCGAGTGCCCGGTTCTGTCCGGGTCGATTCGGTTCGGGCAATACGGCGGTCTACCATCTTCTGTAGTAGACCGCCTGCCGCGTGCAGGACTTGGCGGGTAGCCGTCGGTATCAGGATGTGGAATTACGCGTGCTGCAAGGAGAAAACGTGCGGACAGGGCATCAGCCGAGTGGACATGGCTTCGGCAGCCCCAGCCCCGCTCCCCGCGAGACCGACAGCGAGACGGTGCTGGGTCGCGTCGCGGGCAAGGTCCTGGCCTATATCGCATTGACCAAGCCGCGGGTGATCGAGTTGCTTCTCGTGGCAACCATCCCCGCGATGCTGCTGGCCGATCGCGGCAACGTCGACATCGTTCTGATCTTGAGCACGCTGTTCGGTGGATGGATGGGCGCGGCGAGCGCGAACTCCCTCAATTGCGTCGTCGATGCCGACATCGACAAGGTGATGAAGCGCACCGCGCGGCGGCCACTCGCTCGTGACGCGGTGCCCACTTCCCACGCGTTCGTGTTCGGGATGACCCTCGCGGTCGCGTCGTTCCTGTGGTTGTGGTGGCGTGCGAATCTGCTCGCAGGATTCCTCGTCGTGCTGACCATCGCGTTCTACGTGCTCATCTACACGATGGTGCTCAAGCGCCGGACCTGGCAGAACGTCGTCTGGGGCGGGGCTGCGGGCTGCATGCCGGTCATGGTCGGCTGGGCAGCGGTCACCGGCTCTTTGAGCTGGCAGCCGATCGTGCTGTTCCTGGTCATCTTCTTCTGGACGCCGCCGCATACGTGGGCTTTGGCTATGCGGTACAAGGAGGATTACAAGGCGGCAGGGGTCCCGATGCTGCCGGTGATTGCCACCGAAGAGCACGTGACCAAGCAGATTCTGCTGTACAGCTGGGCGATGGTGATCACCTCTCTGACGCTGGTTCCGGCCGCTGGTGTCGTTTACGCCGCGGTGACGTTCGTGGCCGGAGCGTGGTTCCTGCTCATGGCCCACCAGCTGTATCGGAGTGTCCGTGGGGGCGCCGCGGTGAAGCCACTGCGGCTGTTCCTCCAGTCCAACAACTACCTGGCGATCGTCTTCGTGGGTCTCGCCGTCGACTCCGTGCTGGGCCTCGAGACCATCGGCAACCTGCTCTAACTGGTCTCGCTGCTGGTTCGATCCGGCTCAGGGCACCAAGACGATCGAGCCGGTCGTCTTCCGTCCTTCCAGGTCGCGGTGTGCGTCTGCGGCTCGGTCGAGCGAGTATTCGCCCCCGATTCGAATCTTCAACGTTCCGTCGGCCAACGCGGAGAGCACATCTCCCGCACGCCAGTTGAATTCCTCCCGGTCCCGGATGAAGTGGGTGAGGGTCGGCCTGGTGAGCATCACCGAACCGGCCGAATTGAGTCGTTGCGGGTCGAAAGGGGGGACCGGACCGCTGGCTGCGCCGAACAGGGCGAGGGTGCCGCGGACACGTACCGACTCGAGACTCTGGTCGAATGTGGCCGCACCGACCCCGTCGTAGACGGCTGCCGCGCCTTCGCCGTCGGTCAACTCGCGTACACGGGTCGCGAAGTCGTCGTAGCGCAAGACCTCGAAGGCTCCCGCTTCGCGGGAGAGTTTCTCTTTGGCGTCGGAGGACACGGTCGTTATCACCCGGGCACCAAGTTTCGTCGCCAGTTGGGTGAGTATGAGGCCGACACCGCCCGCGCCGGCGTGGACCAGAACGGTGTCCCCGGCCTGGATCGGGTACGTCGTGTGCACGAGGAAATGTGCTGTCATACCTTGCAGCAAGACGGAAGCGGCCACCGCTGCCGGCACGGGATCCGGAACGACGATCGCTGCGGACGCGGGCACGGAGACTTTCTCGGCATAGCTTCCGGGGGCGAAGCACCACGCCACTCGGTCACCTGGCGCGAAGTCCGTGACCTCGCTGCCGACGGCTTCCACGACGCCGGAACCCTCTTCGCCCGCGACGTAGGGCAGTGGCCGAGGGTACAGCCCGCTCCGGAAGTACGTGTCGATGTAATTGATGCCGATCGCATCGGTGCGGACCAACAGATCCGATGCTCCGATCGCAGGTTCGGGAATCTCCACGGATTCCAGGACTTCGGGACCACCCGTGCGGGAAACCTGTATGGCGCGCATGGGTCCGTTCTACACGGGTCTGCCCGGCGCGCCGCTCGGAGGCGAGGTATGACCGGTGCCTACCCCCCAGTATTCTCGAGGCCATGAGTACCGATACCCACGCGGAACAGGCGCCCTCGCTGCCATCTCACACGGTCGGCGCAATCAAGAAGTTCGTGGCCGAACACGGTGGCTCCGCCAGTGCCGTGATTCAGCCGATCGGCCTCGGGGGTGTTCGCATCACCCTGGTCGGCGCCGACGGCGTCCTCGGGGATCAGGTAGTCGAGGACCTGGCCACGGCAAACGCTGTCGTCGCTTCCTTGGATACCGTTACCGTCGCGGAGTGGGATCGCGCGATCACCAGCATCGTGACACCCCGCAAGGGTCACTTCCAGAAGATGGCGGGCTGGGTGGCCCGGCAAACACGATTCCCGAAAGCGCGAAACGAGAGCTAGACCATCGCGGTGTCAGGCTGCGGGACCTGCTCGCGAGTGCGTCCCGCAGCCCAGACCGCGGCCGTGGCCGCGGTGCACAACCCGGCTCCTGCCACGTGGAAGGCCACGAGCACCTCGGGAACGCCCGTGAAGTACTGGACGATTCCGATCAGCGCCTGAGCCACCACCAGTCCGAGAAGGACCTTCACCCGCAGCATCACGGCGCGAGTGGTTCTGACTGCATACAGGCCGAAGCAAAGGCCGATCAGTAGTGCCAGGTAGCCCACCAGGAGTTGCGCGTGAAGGTGGACCAGCGTGACGATCTCGATCTGGAGGCGGGGGACTACGCGGTCGAGGCTCTTGTCTCCGGCGTGCGGGCCGGCGCCCGTCACCAGCGTGCCGGATACGAGCACACCGGCCAGCGCCACACCCGAAAGTGCGGTGAGCCCCCTCAGCGGCCGGGGGATCACGTCGACCGCCCGTCCGTCGTCCGGTTCGCAGATCTTCCCGTACATCACCGTCGCCAGCCATACCATCGCCATCGAGGCGAGCAGATGAACCGCAACGGTGTACCAGGCCAGTCCGGTCAGAACCGTGATACCGCCGATGATGGCCTGCACGACCGTGCCGAGGGGCATCAACCACGCGTAGGCGAGGACCTCCGTCCTGCGGCGCGCGCGCGTGACCGCCAGAACGATCGCCGCGGCGGCTGCCACGACGACGAAGGTGAGCAACCGGTTCCCGAACTCCACCACCTGATGAATCACCGCGACCTCGCCGTGCCCGACGGGTACGAAGCTTCCAGGGAAGCACTGTGGCCAGGTGGGGCAACCGAGACCGGACGCCGTCACCCTTACGACGGCGCCGGTGACGGCGATCCCACCCTGCGTGAGAATTACCGCGATCGCGATGACACGCTGCACTCTCAGCGACGGAAGGGGAAGACGGTCTACCAGGCTCAGAAACCCGCGATACAGCACGCCGTCGATGGTAGAGGGCGGTCAACTACAGCGCGTAGTTGGGTACAGTCCGCCGTGGGCAGATCAGATGCCCTCTGTCCGGCCGCCGGTGACCACGATCAGGTGAATCGGAACATCTTCGAAGCCAGGATGCCGGTGACCGCGCCCCAAGTCACCAGCACCACGATGCTGAGCATGTCGATCGACGAAGAGAGGGCGGCGTCGAGTGCGTGAGCCAAGGCGCCTGAGGGGATCAGTCGAGAGCCGACGTGCAGAAGCCAAGGGATGTCACCCGTGATGAACACCACACTGCCGACTCCCACCATGACGAACCACAGGATATTGGCCAGTGCGAGGACGATCTCGGCTTTCAGGGTTCCACCGAGTAGCAGACCCATCGCTGCGAACGTCACGGTGCCCAGCGCAATGATCACCGCGCCCATTGCGAGCCCGAGCGGGCCCGGTCGCCATCCCAGTGCGAGGCCTATCGATCCCAGCAGAACCGACTGAAACGCGACGACGATGACGACGGCGGCGCTCTTTCCTGCGATGATGCCCCACGTCGGCAAGGCAGTGGCTCCGAGACGTTTGAGAGCCCCGTACCGACGATCGAAGCCGACTGCGATGGCCTGTCCGGTGAACGCCGTGGACATGACGGCGACCATCATCACCGCCGGAACGACCTTGTCGACGCGCGAGGTTCCGAGGTCGCCGATGGGGAGCAGGCTGAGCCCGATCAGCAGTGTGATCGGTATGAACATCGTCAGCAACAGTTGCTCGCCGTTGCGTAGGAGCAGTTTCAGTTCGATCCCGGTCTGTGCCCGCAACATTGCGGTCACTCCGCTCGGGCGTGCGTCCGGTGTGAACGTGCCCGGTGCGAAACGATTCGCGGCCAGGCGGTCGGATCTGCTCACTTCGTTGTCATCCTCTGAGTCTTCGGCTGGTGAGATCCAGCAAGAGGCCCTCGTGGCTTCGCCGGTCCATACGGATATCACACACTAGAGGTAGTTTCCCAGCGCAACCTGGTCCGCCTGCCGGCTGTGCCCCTAGGCGCCCGTCAGACGCCCGGCACGACGTGGGCGGCTGACTCACCTATGTAGAGGACATGCATCTGTAGAGGACATGCATCCAACGTGTCTTCGAACCCGGCCGACGTGGTCAGCCAGTGCTGCCCGAACCAGTGCTGCCCGAACCAGTGCTGCCGGAGTCGGCGCTCCCTGAACTTCCGGTTCCGGGGTGATCGTCGGCGCGAAGGCGCAGGATGCCTGTCACAGTTCCCTGCCAGTAGTCACCCTTTTCGGTGATCAGGCCGGACATCTGCAAGGTGTCATTGACGATGGTGCCTGGGAGCGGTTTCGTGCTGAGAACCTCGCCGTCGGCTGGATCGATCACCGCGAACGTGAAGCCGTCCAGTGGTGTCGTCGAGTCGGAGCCCTCGCGAACCACGGTGTACAGCAGACCGTCATCTGTCGATAGATGAGGAACCGCGGAGCTGCGGATTTCTTGGCTCCACACCGTATGGCAGCCAACGGGATCGATATCGACGCGGGTCATGCCGCCGGTGAACGGGGCGCTTTCCGGCACAGCCGGTCCCGCTCCCTCAGGGAGGAGGGGATACGGATAGCCATACGTTCCGGCGACGAACACCGAGTCTCCGATGCCGATGTGGGAATTCTCGCTGCCGCCTGGGCTACCGAGTACGGGGATGTTGCAGATCTCTTCGCCGGTATCGACCTTGTACACCAGCAGATTGACCTGTGGGTCGGCGTTGTCGACGATCGAGACGAAGTCGCTGCCCGTCGACGAGCCGAAGTACGTGGGTGTAGAACCGGTTCCCCAGCTGAGTTGCCCCGGCTTCCTGGCAGTTCCCCGGTCATACTCTTGGCGCCAGTCTTCCTGGATGGCGGCGCCGTTGAACGAGAACTGGTACAGGGCGTGCGTCGATGCGACCGACGTACCAGCGGGTGAGGTGGAGATGCTGTTCTCGACCTGCTCACCCGCCGGAAGCGCGTAGGTGTACGCGATGCCGACGGTGTTCACTACCCCCACGAGGCCTTTGCCGGTAGCGAACCATACGTTGCCATCCCAGTCCGGCGTCAGCCCCGTGACATTGTCGCCAGGCGGAATGATGCCCGAGAGATCGATCACCGAGTCGACGGTCAACTCCCAGTCGCCTCCGGGATTTTGCGAGTGCCCGATACGTAGGAGCCGCCGCTCCCCGTCCACCGCGACCAAGCGGTCGTTGTTGTCGAGGAAGGCATACACCCCACCGAGCAGGCTTCCCTTAGCAAGCTTCAATTGGGCGAGGGAACCACCGAAGGGTGAGGTGGGTGCCTCCGGGTCGATCAGATGGACGGTGGGAACCCTGCCCACCGCGGATGTGCACAAGGCGACGACGAGTAGGTCTGAACCCTGCAGAATTGTGGGGCATGCTGAGACCAGCGGGTAAGCGGTCATCGTCAATGGACCGGTGCCGGGGCCGGGAAGTGGCGTCGTGTCAGACGAACCCGCGTCGCCATGCATCGTGGATGTTCCGACCGGACCGAGATACGGATTCGGTTCCGCGAATGGTCCCCAGTGGGGCTGCGCGGCACCCGCAGGAAGTGCGGTGTACGCGAGCAAGGTCACCAGTAGCCCCAGTACGGTGGTGGCGGAACGCGCGCGACTACGTGCGGCGGTCAGCATTGCGTCGGCACACTTGGGCATGGACTGGGCGTGAATGCACCTGGGGTGAGACGATTCTCCGCCAGGCGGGCGGTGATACTCAATTCTTAGGTCATCCCCTGAGTTCTCGGCCGGTCAGCTCTAGGAAGACGTCCTCGAGGCTGCGTTGGTCGACTCGAATATCGCAGATCAAGGCTCCAAGATCTGCGCACCACGCCGTGACAGCCGCCACAACTTTTGGATCGATCGGACCTTCGACGAGATATGTGCCGGGTGTGGGGACGGTCACACGGAAACCATCGGGCAGCGATGCCTCGAGGGGTTTGATATCCAGACCGGCGGGCGCGACGAGTCTGAGTTGCCCCTCTGATCCTCGTCGAGTGACCTCCGCGGGTGTACCTGATGCCACGATCGAGCCGTGGTCGATGATGACCAGTTGGTCGGCGAGTTCTTCGGCCTCGTCCATCAGATGTGTCGTGAGCAGCACACTGACTCCGTCTCGGCGCAGAGCGTCGATCAGTTCCCATACCATCAGGCGGGCCTGGGCGTCGAGGCCTGCAGTGGGCTCGTCGAGGAACACCAGTTCCGGTCGGCCGACCAGGGCGCAGGCCAGGGACAGGCGCTGCTGTTGACCACCGGACAAACGCCGGTAAGGGGTGCGGCGGGCATCTTCGAGCCCGAGGCTTCGCAACAGCCAGGCGGGGTCGAGTGGGTCGGCGGAGTATGCGGCGACGAGATCGAGCATCTCTCCGGCCCGCGAACCCGGGTAGGCGCCACCACCTTGGAGCATCACGCCGATGCGCCCGCGTACCTCGCCGGTATCGGCCACGGGGTCGAGCCCGAGGACGCGCACGCTGCCGCTGTCCGGACTGACGAAACCCTCGCACATTTCGACGGTGGTGGTCTTACCCGCGCCGTTCGGCCCCAGCAACGCCACCACCTGTGCCTGCTCGACGGTGAGATCGAGTCCGTCGACCGCCCTTACGCCGCCGAAGGTCTTCACCACACTCTCGAGGCGTACAGCAGGGTGCGTCGATCCGGGCGTTCGTGAGGTCACGAGGATTCAGCGTATGCCTGGGCGTGGTGTGACCTGGCCGCTGCCCTGAGTTTGCGCCTCGGTATCGACTGGGGTGACTTCGGGGGCGTTCATCGGGTATACCGACCCGACGCGCCACGGGAGACTGTTGCGGGTGATTACGATCAGCGTTCCTGCCGTGAAGATGGTGGCGATGGCGGCCTGAACGATGACGAAGGGTGGGTATTCGCCGCCGTTGGGCATCAGAATGACGCTGACGATCGACGAGAAGACGATCGCGGGTATGCGGAAAGCGGGCGCTGTCGCCCAGGCGGCGAGCGGGAGAACGGCCCACAGCAGATACCAGGGTTGCACCACCGGGAAGAGAAGGACCACAGCCCCGAGGGACAATCCGAGCGCCCCGACCGCGTGAATTCGGCCGACCAGCACAGCGACGAGCATGCGCATTGTGATGAATGCCGCAGCGACAGCCGCAATCGGTCGCGTCAGGCTCAGCACCGCGGTCGTGTGGTCACCGAGGCCCAGCAGGACCCCGGCCAGTCCGGTGCCGAGTCCGAGGAGAGTGGGAATGGACATCCAGCTGCGTACGGCGTTCGCCGTACCGAGGGTGTGTATCCATCCCATACCGAGACCGCTGGCCGTACTGACGAAGACCGTGACCACCAAGGCGACCCCACCCAGTAGGGCTGCAGCTGCGAGTACCGCCTTCACGGAACCACCCCACCTTCTGGCCAGGGCCATTCCGACGAAGCCCAACGCCAGCAGGGAGGGGATCTTGATCGTCGACGACAGGGCGACAAGCGTCGCGCCCGACAGCAGTAGGAGGAGCGAGTGACCGCGGATTGGGTCGGCCCGCTCGATCGATCGCAACGCGAGCTCGATGCCGGCGAGCATCAATCCGAGCATCAGGGCTTCGTTGTGAACTCCGGCAACCAGGTGAAACAGCAGCAGCGGATTGGCTGCTCCTAGCCAGTGGGCACTGACCTCCGCGACCCCGCAGCGTCGGGCCAGGCGTGGCAACGCCCAAACGATCAGGGCGACACCGGCGAGGGCCAGCAGTCGGTGCAAGAAGATGCCGGCGACGATATTGTCGCCGGTCAGGGAGCTGATGCCGCGCCCCATCCACAGGAACAGCGGCCCGTAGGGCGCGGGCGTGTCGTGCCAGATCGTGGGCACCGTGCGGGTCAGGACGTGGTCGAGGCCGAGCGCTCCCGCCGGACCGATCTCGTACGGATCCATTCCGCGGGCCGCGATCTCGCTTTGAGCGAGATACGAGTACACGTCCTTGCTGAACATCGGCGGTGCCACCGATAGCGGAATGATCCAGAGAAGCAGGGTGCGGTCGAGTTGGGAGCGGTTGAGTCGCCGCACCGCTCCGGCCTGGAGGGTGCCGATGGCGAACCGTCCGAGCAACAACCACGCGAGCACGATCATCACCGTGCCGGTCATGGTCAGTGTCAACGCGGAGCTGGGGATTCGGGAGGGAAGGCCGAGCACGCGAAGCCCCTGGACGGGATTCTGCAACACGGGTTGAGCGCCGGCACCGAGGGCACCCACAGCCATCAAGATCGCGCCGGTGGCGCCGAATCGGCGGATGCCGCGCAACTGAGCGGTTTCCTGGCGGTCCAGACCCGCGGTTTCCGCTTCGTCACCGTGCAATGCCGCTGCCACCGAGGGGCGTGGAGACCGACCGTCGATGCCCAGAATCCTTCGAACCAGTTCGGTTGGATGACGAAGAGAGACGCGGGCCGTCAGGGAGGGCTTCACGGGGGTCGGCTCCGTGTTCTCGGGGGTCTGCGGCACACAGGCAGCGTAGCGGTGTCGAGAGCGCACTCGGTTCGGCTACCACGCCGTGGCGCCGAACTCGGCGTGTGCCCAACTGCACATTCAAGACAGGGCAGCCTTAGTAGACCTGCGATCGGAATTCCGTCACACTAGTGTTGTGAAAACGGAGGCGACAGGACGGGCCAGGAAAGAAAGTGCAGCTCACGCACCTTCTTCTACTGCAGCTGTCTCGATTGCGCCGGTCGTCACAGGTGGTCACGAAGGCCGAACACGGGCAGCTGTGGTGAAGCTCCTCCTCGAGGAGGGCCCCATCACCGCATCGGAAATCGGAACCAGGCTGGGCCTGAGCGCGGCGGGTGTGCGCCGCCATCTCGACGCTTTGCTCGAATCGGGTGAAGCGCGCGAGGTGTCCGCCGCCGGTACACGCCACCGCGGTCGCGGACGGCCTGCCAAGTACTTCCAGATCACCGCGGAGGGACGCGGCCGGCTCGATCACGCCTACGACGATCTCGCCGGTGCCGCCATGAGGCAGCTTCGGGAGGTCGGGGGAGATGCCGCGATCACCGATTTCGCTCGGCGCCGCGTCCAGGCCATCATCGAGGACGTGACCCCGGCGGCCGACCACAGCGCCGAAGGCGTCGAAGCCACAGCAGAAGCCATCGCCGACGCATTCACCACGGCGGGCTTCGCGGCGTCGACGCGTCCGGTCGGGAACGGTGTGCAGATCTGCCAGCACCACTGTCCGGTCTCGCACGTGGCCGAGGAGTTCCCCGAGTTGTGTGATGCCGAACAGGAAGCGTTCACCGAGTTGCTCGGTACTCACGTCCAGCGGCTTGCCACCATCGCGAACGGTGACTGCGCATGCACCACCCACGTTCCCACCCGTCCTGCCTCTCGGCCCGAAGCAGAACCGCCCTCCCCGTAGCCCCCTTTTCCCGAAAGAACTACCGGCGACCAGCCCTCGCCGGTTTCGTAAACAAGACTCCGGAAGGAGCTCGCATGACCGTCACATCAGATCAGGTGACACCCACTGCGCCGGCCAGCACAGAACCGCTCACGCAGGAAGAGACCATCGCGTCGCTCGGGCACTACGGGTACGGCTGGTCCGATTCCGACGAGGCCGGCGCCAGTGCCCAGCGAGGTCTTTCCGAAGATGTCGTGCGCGATATCTCGGCGAAGAAGAACGAACCCGACTGGATGCTCGACATCCGGCTGCGCGCGCTGAAGACGTTCGACAAGAAACCGATGCCGAACTGGGGCTCGAACCTCGAGGGCGTCGACTTCGACAACATCAAGTACTTCGTGCGCTCGAGCGAAAAGCAGGCCGAGAGTTGGGAAGACCTGCCCGAGGACATCAAGAACACCTACGACAAGCTGGGCATCCCGGAGGCGGAGAAGCAGCGCCTCGTTGCCGGTGTCGCCGCACAGTACGAGTCCGAGGTGGTCTACCACTCGATCCGTGAGGACCTCGAGTCGCAGGGCGTCATCTTCCTCGACACCGATACGGGCCTGAAGCAGCACCCCGAGCTCTTTCGGGAGTATTTCGGCTCGGTCATTCCGGCCGGTGACAACAAGTTCTCGGCGCTGAACACCGCGGTGTGGTCGGGAGGGTCCTTCATCTATGTCCCGCCGGGAGTGCACGTCGACATCCCGCTGCAGGCGTACTTCCGTATCAACACGGAGAACATGGGCCAGTTCGAGCGCACCCTGATCATCATCGACGAAGGCGCCTCGGTGCACTACGTCGAGGGCTGCACCGCGCCGATCTACAAGTCCGACTCCCTGCATTCCGCGGTGGTCGAGATCATTGTGAAGAAGGGCGGACACTGCCGCTACACGACCATCCAGAACTGGTCGAACAACGTGTACAACCTGGTCACCAAGCGCACCAAGGTCGAGGCCGGGGGATCGATGGAGTGGATCGACGGCAACATCGGGTCCAAGGTCACCATGAAGTACCCGGCTGTGTGGATGATGGGTGAACACGCGCGCGGCGAGGTTCTCTCCGTGGCATTCGCCGGCGAGGGGCAGCACCAGGACACCGGTGCCAAGATGCTCCACCTCGCGCCTCATACGTCGTCCACCATCATCAGCAAGTCGGTGGCGCGTGGTGGTGGGCGTGCGTCCTACCGTGGACTGGTCCAGGTCAACAAGGGTGCCCACGGCTCGAAGTCGACAGTCAAGTGTGACGCACTGCTGGTCGATCAGATCAGCCGATCGGACACCTACCCCTACGTCGATATCCGCGAGGACGACGTGACCATGGGCCACGAGGCCACCGTCTCGAAGGTGAGCGACGATCAGTTGTTCTACCTGATGAGCCGTGGTCTGACAGAAGACGAAGCGATGGCCACGGTCGTGCGCGGATTCGTCGAACCAATCGCCAAGGAACTCCCGATGGAGTATGCCCTGGAACTGAACCGCCTGATCGAACTGCAGATGGAAGGGGCGGTGGGTTAGTGACCACGCCAGAAGCTGGTGTCCAGAATCTCGGAGTCACCGGAGCTGCCGCGGGTGAGAATCCGCAGATGACGCGGACCGCCACCGGTTCGCCGATCGTCAACAAAGGTGAGGTGTTCACGTCCTTCGACGTAAACGCATTCGAGGTCCCGCACGGCCGGGACGAGGTGTGGCGGTTCACTCCGCTGCGACGCCTGCGTGGACTGCACGACGGCAGCGCCGTGGTGAACGGAACCGTCACGGTCGACGTGGCTGCCCCGGACTCCGTGAAAGTGGAGACCGTCAGACGCGGAGACGACCGCCTCGGCAAGGCTGGCGTCCCCGCAGATCGGGTAGCGGCTGCGGCCTACTCCGGGTTCGAAGAGGCCACCATCGTGACCTTCGGCAGTGAGCTCGAGGTCGCCGACACCGTCAACATCACCGTCACGGGCCCCGGCGAGGGCAAAGTAGCGCACGGGCACTTGCAGATTCGCCTCGACGCCTTCGCGAAGGCAACGGTGGTCATCGACCAGCGCGGTAGCGGAACGTTCGCGGAAAACGTCGAATTCGTGCTCGGCGACAGCGCCCACCTCACCGTCGTTGCTGTACAGGATTGGGCCGACGACGTAGTGCACGTCGCGGCGCATCATGCGCGGTTGGGCCGCGATGCGGTGTTGCGGCACAACGCCGTCAGCCTCGGTGGCGACCTGGTTCGCTTGTCCGCGACCGTCAAGTACGACGGGCCCGGCGGAGACGCCGAACTCCTGGGCCTGTACTTCGCGGACGCGGGACAGCACTTCGAGCAACGGCTACTGGTGGATCACTCTCAGCCGCACTGCAAGTCGAACGTGGTCTACAAGGGAGCCCTGCAGGGTGACCCAGAATCCGGAAAACCCGACGCACACACCGTGTGGGTCGGCGACGTACTGATCAGGGCCGCGGCGGAGGGCACCGACACGTTCGAACTGAACCGGAACCTCGTGCTCACCGACGGTGCACGCGCCGACTCGGTGCCGAACCTCGAGATCGAAACCGGTGAGATCGTCGGTGCCGGCCACGCCAGCGCCACAGGCCGATTCGACGACGAGCAGTTGTTCTACCTGCGTGCCAGAGGAATCCCCGAGGACGCGGCGAGGCGACTCGTCGTGCGCGGCTTCTTCCACGAGATCATCAACAAGATCGCTGTCGCCGAGGTTCGCGAACGCCTCGAAGCCGCTGTCGAGGCCGAACTTGCCGCAGTCGGCGCCTGACTCGCGGCGCGCCACCACCACCCCCAATTCTTCGAAGGATCACAATGTCTGCCCCTGACGCTTCCACTCCTGAAACCTCGGTCCTTGAAATAAGGGATCTGCATGTCGATGTCGCGAACACCGACGAGAATGCCGATGCGATCAAAATCCTCAAGGGCGTGAACCTGACGGTTCGCTCCGGTGAGACTCATGCGATCATGGGCCCCAACGGGTCCGGCAAGTCAACCTTGTCCTACGCCATTGCGGGTCACCCCAAGTACCGGATCACATCGGGTTCGATCACTCTCAACGGCGAGGACGTCCTCGAGATGAGCGTCGACGAGCGTGCCCGGGCGGGTCTCTTCCTCGCGATGCAGTACCCGGTCGAGGTTCCCGGCGTCTCGATGTCCAACTTCCTCCGTACCGCAGCGACCGCTGTCCGGGGCGAAGCCCCCAAGCTTCGCCACTGGGTGAAGGAAGTCAAGGAGGCGCTGACCGAACTGGACATCGACCCGTCGTTCGGTGACCGCAGCGTGAACGAAGGATTCTCCGGCGGTGAGAAGAAGCGCCACGAAATCCTGCAACTGGGCCTGCTCAAGCCGAAGATCGCGATCCTGGACGAGACCGATTCGGGCCTGGACGTCGACGCTCTTCGCGTCGTCTCCGAGGGAGTCAACCGTTACAAGGAACGCCAGCACGGCGGAGTTCTGCTGATCACCCACTACACCCGAATTCTGCGGTACATCGCTCCGGACCACGTCCACGTGTTCGTCGACGGTCGCATCATCGAGTCCGGCGGCCCGGAGCTGGCCGACGAGCTCGAGACGAACGGCTACGAGCGCTTCACCCAGGCTGCAGCAACGCAAGGGGTATAGACACAGATGACCACCTCGGCGCGCGTACTCGACGTCACCCGGATCAGGGCGGACTTTCCGATCCTGGCGCGTACGGTCCGCGACGGAAAACCGCTGGTGTACCTCGATTCGGGCGCGACATCGCAGCGCCCGAATCAGGTGCTCGACGCCGAGAGGGAGTTTCTGACCACCTGCAACGCGGCGGTACACCGAGGTGCTCATCAGCTGGCGGAAGAGGCGACCGAAGCGTACGAGAACGCGCGTGCGGCGATCGCGTCATTCGTCGGGGCCGACAGCGATGAACTCGTCTTCACGAAGAACGCGACCGAAGCGCTCAATCTCGTCACGCACGTCTTCGCCGACGACCGTTTCGACAAGCATCTCGGTCCCGGTGACGAGATCGTCATCACCGAACTCGAGCATCATGCGAATCTGGTCCCGTGGCAAGAGCTCGCGCGTAGCACCGGCGCGACACTTCGCTGGTACGGCGTCACCGATGACGGGCGGATCGATCTCGATTCGCTGGAACTCACCGACGCTACCAAGGTCGTCGCGTTCAGCCACCAGTCCAATGTGACCGGCGCGGTCGCCCCCGTCGAAGAACTGGTCCGGCGTGCCCACGCCGTCGGGGCTCTCGTCGTGCTCGACGCGTGCCAGTCGGTGCCGCATATGCCCGTCGACTTCCACGGTCTCGACGTCGATTTCGCGGCGTTCTCCGGCCACAAGATGCTGGGTCCGTCGGGTGTCGGCGTGCTGTACGGCCGCCGCGAACTCCTCGATGCAATGCCGCCGTTCATCACTGGCGGTTCGATGATCGAGACCGTAACCATGGAAGGCACCACCTACGCACCGCCACCGCAGCGGTTCGAGGCGGGAGTTCCCATGACCTCACAGGTGATCGGACTTGCTGCTGCGGTGCGCTATCTCGAAGAGGTGGGGATGGACGCCGTTGCTGCGCACGAGCACACGCTCGTCGAGGCTGCACTGGCGGCTCTGGGCGCCATCGACGGTGTGCGCATCATCGGTCCGACGACCGCCGTCGACCGCGGTGGGGCCGTGTCGTTCGTGGTGGATGGGATCCATGCCCACGATCTCGGCCAAATCCTCGACGATGAGGGCGTTGCCATCCGCGTCGGTCATCACTGTGCGTGGCCGCTGCATCGTCGGTTCGGTGTGGCAGCCACGGCCAGGGCGTCTTTCGCGCTCTACAACACGGTCGACGAGGTCGAGGCGCTCGCTGCTGCGGTGCGACGGGCACAGAAGTTCTTCGGGGTCGTGCCCTCATGAGGATGGAGCAGATGTACCAGGAAGTGATCCTGGACCACTACAAGCATCCCCACGGTCGCGGTCTGCGTGAACCGTATGGCGCCGAAGTACATCACGTGAACCCCACCTGCGGCGACGAGGTGACTCTGCGGGTGCACTTGGCTGACGACGGCACGGTGGCGGACGTGTCCTACGACGGTCAGGGGTGCTCGATCAGCCAGGCATCCACGTCGGTTCTCACCGATCAGGTTGTGGGAGTGCCGGTCGAGCAGGCGCTGCAGACGGTTGCCGCATTCAGTGAGATGGTCAGCAGTCGCGGTACCGTCGAGGGAGACGAGGATGTCCTGGGGGACGGCATCGCTTTCATCGGAGTCTCGAAGTACCCGGCCCGCGTCAAATGCGCGCTGCTGGGGTGGATGGCATTCAAGGACGCGGTTGTTCAAATAGTGGACGGCAGAGACGACAGAGACGACACAGACGTGGAAGAGCAAGATTCGGCCGCTCGGACAGATGACGGCCGACCGGTTCGAATCGGAGGACAGAAATCATGAGCGAGACGCAGTCGCCAGAGGCGGAGGTCCCAGAGGCGGCGGTCGCTGCTGCACAGGAGCAGGCGACGACCGATCAGGCTGAGACCACCGCAGTGCCGGGTGCGATTCTCGACCAGGAACGCCTCGAAGAACTCGAGGAGGCGATGCGCGACGTCGTCGATCCGGAACTCGGCATCAACGTGGTCGACCTCGGTCTCGTGTACGGGATCACCGAGCACGAGGACGTTGTCACACTTGACATGACCCTTACGTCGGCGGCGTGCCCGTTGACCGATGTCATCGAGGATCAGGCCCATGGTGCATTGGTGCGCAGTGGTCTGTGCACCGAGATGAAGATCAACTGGGTATGGCTTCCGCCGTGGGGTCCGGACAAGATCACCGACGACGGCCGCGAGCAGTTGCGCGCCCTCGGCTTCACGGTCTGATCAGACCAGACCAACCTGCGCTACCCGGTCCCGGTGAGATCAGTGACTCGCCGGGGCCGTTGTCGCCCACTGTTTTTCGTCACGGGGGGTCAGGCGCGTTTGCGTTCGGAGCCGGCCGACTTGGATGTCCTCTTCTTCGCAGCGGTGTCTGCTGCCTTCTTCTTCGCAGGTGCGGCCTTCTTTCCGGCGGCGGCCACACTTCGCTGAAGTGCCGCCACCAGATCGACGACTTCGGCGTCCTCACCGGCCGTGCCCACATGGGAGACCGGGATGACTTTCTTTCCACCGGAACTGATCATCTCGTCGAGTAGGGCCCGCAATTGTGTCTGATATTCGTCGGTGAACTCCGTGGGGGCGAAATCCTCGGCCATGCTGTCGACGAGTGTCTCGGCCATCGCCAGTTCCTTCGCCTTTGGTTGCTCGACGTTTTCAAGTGAAGGGAATTCGGCCGCGCGTACCTCGTCCGGCCACAACAGGGTCTGAATGACCAACACGCCGTCACGAGAACGCATGGCCGCCAATCGAGTGCGCTGACGCAGCGTGAAGTGGACAAGGGCCGTGCGGTCACTTTTCGCGAGTGCCGTCGCAAGTAGTGCATACGCCCTCGGCGAACTGGAGTCCGGTTCGAGAAAGTAGCTCTTCTCGAACAGAATGGGATCGATCTGTTCCGTCGGAACAAATTGCAGAACCGGTATCTCGTGTTTCTCGGCGGCGGGTAATTTCCCGAAGTCGTCGTCGGTCAAAACGACGCGGACGCCGTCGTCAGAATCGTAGGCCTTGTCGATGTCCGCGTACTGCACGATATTGCCGCATTCTGTGCAGACGCGGTTGTACTTGATACGGCCGCCGTCCTTGGCGTGGACCTGGTGGAACTTGATATCGTGATCTTCGGTTGCCGAATAGACCTTGACCGGCACATTCACGAGACCGAACGCTATCGAGCCCTTCCAAATAGACCGCATGCATTCCATGATCGTCTGTTTTGGTCCATTCTCGCGTCAGTTCATCGAATTTCTCGGGCGAAGGGCCGAACTCAGAATTACGCCCCTAATTTCATTCGAAGAAGCTGAGAACATCCGGCGCATCGCAGCCGCCGTTCCGCGCGGATTCGCACGGTCGGACAAGTACGCCGCTTGTAGTCGTATCGGTAGGTCGAAGAAGTGCTCGAAGAACTCGGGGACCTGTTCGGCGTCCAGATTCAACAGCACGCGAAGACCGAGTGATCGGAGAGCGGCAACGGTGCGAGCCCGCCACGGCCAGAGACCATCGGATCGTCCGTCGCGCAGTTGGTGAGCCAGAACATCCGCGTATCTGAGGGACGTCGCAACGCTGAAGCCGGTTCCAGGATGCATCAGTCCTGCTCGCGCACCGAACCGTAGTGGGTCCGATGCGCGGGAACTTCCAGGACTATGCGGTGGTTCGACCGCGAAGCGCACCCTCTCGACGTCCGAGTGCGGTGGAACGATTACGCGCCTTTCGCGTAGTCGGCGAAGGAGGCGAGAAGTCAGCTCCGGAATCGGAATGGGAGGCCGGCCTACCAGGCATGTCTCCTCGAGCAGGTAGGCGTCCGGTCCGAGCGGAACGCCATATAGGAAGGACGGCGGCGCAGAGGGTAACGTGCCGTTGTCCCGGCGCCAGTCCATGAACACCGCATTCTCACCGCATAGTGCTTGGGCGGCGACGTCGGGTTGCACGACGATTCCATACGCCGTCTGCTGAGCAAGGCCGTGGCTGTCCCCGGTTCCGCGAGCATCGACCACCGCGCGAGCGTTGAGAATGGAGCCGTCGGCGAGGCGGACGCAGGTGGGGGAGAGGTTTACTGCTCTACCAGAGACAACCGTGCCCGAGTCTTTCATGAGTAGTGAGCGCAGTGCTGATGTGTCCAAGACACAGTAGGTGCGATCGATCGTGTGCCGCCGCGTGGTCCAGGCAGTCGGTCTGGCAACGCTCGAGGCGATAGTGCGGCGTGGGAGCCAGTCGGGGAGTTCGTCCTCCCACGCCGCATACGTCGCCTTCCAAGGTCGTCGGGGGAGCGGATCGACCGAGGCCACCGATAACCCGAGTGCGGTGGAGCGGTGAGCGAGTGCGCGGCCCGCCGGCCCGAGGCCGACGATCACGACGTCCCAGACGTGTGATGGCACGCGAGTCGTCACGTCGCCAGCCTTTCACACCTGCACTCGTTCCGGGATCGGCCCCCGACGGAATGGCTGGAGTTACCGAATCGGGGGCCGGTCGGGTTCGAAAACATCGTCAGTTGAAGTTGCGGGCGATGACTTCCTCCACCAGGGCCGCTGAAGGGAAGTCCGCGAATACGATCCCGGTGCGGCCGGTGCCGGAGTCGCGTAGGTAGTCTTCCGTGCGGGGGACTATGCCGGTGACGTTCCGGGTCCCCTTTGCCACAGTCATCGGTAGTACGCCATCGATAATTGCTCCGAGATCCTCGCCGCTGGTCGCGTTCAGTCCATTGACGAACATCGTCTGCATCGAGCCTTGTTCGGCCTTCTCGAACTGGTCGCGGACCTTCTCCCATTTCGTGTCGATGTCGTCGAGGCTGGGGAGGAGGTAGTCGTCCTGGATGTCCATGTTGCGCCCCCACCGGGGCCCGTAGACACCATCGGCGCTGAAGTTCTGCAGAATGACGACTTGGCCGCGGATCTCACCTAGATCTGGGATCGCGCCGTCGTAGTCAGCGGGTGGTGTCCACAGGTATTCGCTCAGCAGGTCACGTGTGTCGGGGTTGTCGTGGATGTACCAGTTCAACGTGTCCTCGTACGAGCGGGTGTTCTCGGCGTCCTTGTACTCCTTCTGCATCCGCATGAACACGGTCTCGCTCGGATTCTCGCGCAGGAATTCGCTGACCGTGCTCACGACGTCGGCGAAGTCGGCCTGCAGGTACTCGATGCCGTGGTGGATCGGAAACTCGTCCTGGTAGTGCCGGGTGCGGATGTCGAGCACCCGTATCCCGGCGTTGAGTTGAGTGGCGAGATCGAAGTCCTGAGTGGCGCCGATGAGTGAGGCGCTGTAGGCCATGGTGTCGTGGGTGCCCGGTAGGGACAGTTCTGTCGGGTTGGCCGAATCGGGAAGATCTCCCATCCAGTCGGGCGCAGACATGCTGTCGAGGTCGTCGCTCCCC
Organism: Rhodococcus sp. WMMA185; assembly: GCF_001767395.1. Lineage (NCBI taxonomy): Bacteria > Bacillati > Actinomycetota > Actinomycetes > Mycobacteriales > Nocardiaceae > Rhodococcus > Rhodococcus sp. WMMA185. The sequence continues at coordinate 1,682,809 of NZ_CP017014.1, forward strand.
ATACTGCCGGCAACGAAATCGCTGCTGCCGAAGCTCGATGACGCCGCTGATGCTGTGGCGGGGTTCATTAAAGCCATCAACAGCATCAGACTCAGGGCAAGTGCCCGCAGCACACTACGGCGCCCGGGAAGGGTGGTGTTGGTCAACGCGGTCTCCTTTTGAGGGGCATACGCACTCACAAACTGCGATGCCCGAAATACGAACGGCCCACTATTGCAGGAAGCAAGCCGCAGAGGGACTGTTTCGATGTATTGCGTCTCGGCTCGGTCGGGGGGAACTCGGAGTGTGGCTCTCACGCTCGACTAGTCGAAATTGCGGGCGATGATCGCTTCGACCATTTTTGCGGTGGGGAAGTCGGCCATCACGATGCCGGTGCGGCCGGTGCCGGTCTCACGTAGATAGTCTTCCGTGCGGGGGACTATCCCGGTGACCTTCCGGGTTCCCTTCGCGACAGTCATCGGCAGTACGCCATCGAGAATCGCGCCGAGATCCTCCCCGCTGGTCGCATTCAGGCCATTGATGAACAGCGTGTCCATCGAGCCTTCCGCGGCTTTCTCGAAGTGTGCGCGGACCTTCTGCCATTTCGTCTCGATCTCGTCGAGGGTCGGCAGGATCCAGTCGTTCTGGCTGTCCCGCTTGCCGCCGCGGGGCCCGTAGACGTTCTCGGCAGTGAAGTTCTGCATGATGACGAACTGGCCGCGGATCTCACCCAGGTCCGGGATTGTGTTGTCGTAGTCGGCGGGTGGCGTCCACAGGTATTCGGCCAGCAGGTCACGAGTGTCGGGGTTGTCGTGGATGTACCAGTTCAACGTGTCCTCGTACGACCTCGTGTTCCTGGTCTCGGTGTACTCCTTCTGTATGTTCATGAGCACGGTCTCGCTCGGATTGTCGCGCAAGAATTCACTGACCGTCCGCACGACATCGGCGAAGTCGGCCTGCAAGTACTCGATGCCGTGGTGGATCGGAAACTCGTCCCGGAAGTGTCGGGTCCGGATGTCGAGCACTCGGACACCGGCGTTGAGTTGGGTCGCGAGATCGTAGTCCTGGGTGGCACCGATGAGTGTGGCGCTGTAGGCCATGGTGTCGTGGGTGCCCACCAGGGACAGTTCGGTCGGGTTGACGGAATCGGGTAGATCTCGCATCCAGGCCGGCTCGGACAGGGCGTCGAGGCCGCCGCGGCCCATGCTGCCGGCAACGAAATCGCTGCTCCCGAAGCTCGATGAGGTTGCCGAGGCTGTGGCGGAAAGCATGGGAACCGACAGCACTACCGGGCTCAGGGCAAGTGCCCGCAGCACGCTCCGGCGTCCGAGACGGTCGGTGTCGGTCAATGTAAGTCTCCTCGTCGTATCACGTACCCGCCCGAGGTCCATCCCCGCCGGATTGCAAAGAGCACAATATGGCAGGGAATGTGATGTGGTGGAGCGGGTTCGGCAAAATATAGCCGCCACCGCGTTGCGGGCGAGGGACCGGGTCCGTCACTGCAGGCGGGAAGTCGCAGCGGAGGTGGGCTCGAGATTGGCCGTTTACTTATCTTCTTGATCGCGGGCGCGACCGTCGGATCAAACAGTCTCGGCCTCGGACGGAACGCCCGGAAATGCAGAACTATTTTGAGAGCGTTCGGGGCCGACCCGCAACATCGCATCGCGGTGAATCGTCTCAGCCTAGAGTTCGACGCAGGAGGCGCTACTGGGGCGAGGCGGGGGGGGGCGATCCGCGGACCTACGAATCGCATATGGGGGACAGTGTCTCCCGGGCTGCCTGCTATATGAGTAGGGGAGTGGATGCGGCGATTGCCAGGGCGCTGCCACGGGGGATCGAGCCAATTCGCGGACTGCTACTTGCGGTTCCGTGATCGAGGGATCGCAATACGGTGTGTCGACTCGGGCCGTGACGGAACAGCATAATTGCCCGAACTAAAAGGGCAGCGCGCCCAATCCGCACAAGTCCCCAGAAACCTCGTCACGTCACCAACACGTTCCAACAAACGATCAAGCCATGACGATCGCGGCGGCACCGACGCGCAGTTCGTGGCCCCGGTTCGTGGGGAGAGGCTCGAGCCGGGCGGACCTTCTGTGGTCTGGAAGCTGGTGATCGGGGCTTGGGTCAGGCGAGGTGTTGGTTCTCGATTAATGGCCATGCGGTGGAGGCCTGCTTGACGTATAGCGGTATTACCAGTAAGACCTAAATTGTTCTGTCGTGGGTGTACCGCCCAGTCCATCGCTCGCCGAGCGGGCATGTCTACGAAACGAGGTGCGCATGAATATCCCTGCTGGACTTGGCGTCGCAGTCACCGGAGGTGTAGGAGATATCGGCCGAGCGATTGCGGCTCTGCTGCTTGACTGTGGTGCGCAGGTGACGTTGCTCGATATTGCGACAGACGATCAGGCTGCTGCGGTGGTCGATAGTTTCGGCGCGCCCGGGAAGGTGTGCTACCGGCGGATGGACGTGCGCGATCCCGACGCCGTTGCAGCGACGCTGGCGTCGATCGATCCGCTGGATGTGGTGGTGAGCAACGCTGCGATCGTAGAGTCCGCTCCCTTTCTCGAGATCACCCCGAAACAGTGGAATTCCCAACTCGAGTCGAACCTGACGGGTTGTTTCAACGTGGGGCAATCTGCGGCGCGCATCATGCTCGACCGGGGCAAGCCGGGCCGAATCGTGTTGACCTCATCCTTTATTCAGGAGATGCCGTGGCCCGAGGTGGCCGCGTACTCGGTCACCAAGGCTGGTGTACGAATGCTTACCCGTTGCATGGCGGCGGAGTTGGCCGAGCATGGAATCCTCGTCAATGCTGTGGCCCCGGGGATCGTCTACGCGGGAATGGCCAAGCGGCAGTTGGAGACCGAACCGCAGTACGCTGCGCGGGTAGCCACAGCCGTTCCGCTGGGTCGACTGCAGACTGCTGAACAGGTGGCACGTTCCGTCGGGGTGTTGTGCTCCGATGCCGGCGACTACATGACAGGTAGCGTGTTGCTCGCCGATGGGGGCGCATCACTGCGCGTCCCACAAGCCGCAACGGTGGCCTCCGAGGATTCGTGATCGGGATCGAAAGGCAACATTGCGCTTGGGTGGGTACCATCGGCTCCGCTTCTGATCGCGACATCCCATAGGAGATCGGGCGGATTGGTCCACGGGCAGTCTCAAACGGGCCTGCGGATCCAGTCTGCTGCCGCTATGGTCATACCGGTCTATCCTTGTGGCCTCACCGAGGAAGGGTTTCCCCACCATGGCATCTCCGTCTGCGCCGAATGGCGCCGCGCGGGTACCGTATTTCACCCAGGAGCAGGTGCTCAGTCAGATCGAGCAGCGAATTCTCAGCGGCACCCTTGCGGTTGGTGACCGACTACCGTCGGAGCGTGCCCTGTGCACCGAGTACAAGGTGAGTCGCCCCGTAATCCGGGAGGTGCTGCGGGGTTTGCAGGAGCGTGGCTACATCGACGTATTTCCTGGCCGCGGGTCGTTCGTGCGCGAAGTGGCCCCCAGCGATCTTGCGCGGCCGCTGGCGCGTATGGCGCAGCGCAGCAACGTCACTGCCCGGCATCTGGTGTCCGCACGCACGATGCTCGAATGTGAGGCGGCCGCGATGGCTGCAAAGAATGGCAGCGACGAACAGGTCGCTGTGATCGGGGATGCCCTGCACCGGCACCAAGCCGCCCGGATCCTGCCCGAGATGGCGCGTACCGATCTCGAATTCCACGAGGCGGTAGCGCAGGCCAGCACGAACCCGGTGATCGCTGTGATGTTCGGGGCCATCCGTTCCCTGGTGTACGGGCTGATGCTGCGCAGTCTCAGCGACCGGAAAGTCACGCAGGCCGGCGATCCCTGGCACGTTGCCATCTACGACGCGATCGCAGCAAGGGACGCGGACAAGGCACGTGCGGCCATGGCCGAGCACCTACGGCTCGCGCTGGACTATTACGGCGAAGACCTGGACCTTCCGCTCGACGATGTGCTGACCGCCTGGGGTATCGACGTCTCTCGGATCGATCACGACCTCGCCTAGTCGGGGAAGGCTCCTTCGGATGCCCGTTTGTTGCCCGCTGATCCGGTACTGACATTCGAAGTATTGACAGTGGCGAGCCAATAGTCACACAATAGTGGTCAGACCAGTAAGACCAAATGTCCTTTGTTGGTCAGTTCACAGGATTGTTGAACGTGGCCGGCCTCGACTCCCATCAGCGTGGATGGTCACCGTTCTCTGCGCGAGCTTCCGGCTGTTCCGCGCCCCGCTGATCGAGGCAACAGCGAGGACTGCGACATCATCTGTCGCGCACCGGAAGGAACTCAACGGCAGTGAAGATCGAGGACGTCCAGGTCATCGTCACCAGCCCGACTCGCAACTTCGTGACCCTCAAGATTACGACCTCCGATGGCGTTGTCGGCCTCGGCGACGCCACACTCAACGGCCGCGAGTTGGCCGTCTCGTCCTACCTGCGGGACCATGTCGGACCACTTCTGATAGGGCGCGACCCCAGTCGGATCGAGGACACCTGGAACTACCTGTACAAGGGTGGGTACTGGCGACGCGGACCGGTCACGATGGCCGCGATCGCCGCGGTCGACATGGCGTTGTGGGACATCAAGGGCAAGGTCGCCGGTATGCCCGTGTATCAGCTCCTCGGCGGCGCTTCCCGTGCCGGGTGCCTCGCCTATACCCACGCCACCGGAGCGGATGTGCCCGAGCTGATCGACTCGGTGCACCGGGAACTCGAACTCGGCTATCGTGCAGTCCGCGCGCAGACAGGCGTGCCCGGCCTCAATCATGTCTACGGGATCAGTCACTCCGGCGAAGCCGACTACGAGCCCGCCGGACGCGGCGCCCGGCCTTTCGAGGAAGACTGGGACACGTCGGCGTATCTGCGCCATATCCCGTCGGTCTTCGAGGAGTTGCGCAACCAATTCGGCAGCGAGCTGCCGTTGCTACACGACGTACACCATCGGCTCACGCCCCAGCAGGCAGCGCGACTGGGCAGGGACCTCGAGCCCTACGACCTGTTTTGGCTCGAGGACGTCACCCCTGCCGAGAACCCAGCGTCGTTGCGATTGGTACGCCAGCACACCACGATTCCGCTCGCCATCGGGGAAGTGTTCAACAGCATCTGGGATACCGAACTACTGCTGCGTGAACAGCTGATCGATTTCATTCGCTGCGCGATCGTGCACACCGGAGGCATCACACACGTTCGCAAGATCTGGTCGTTGGCCGAGCTGTATCAGGTGCGTACCGCATCCCACGGACCCACCGATGTTTCTCCGGTCAGTATCGCTGCCGCCCTGCACATGGGCCTTTCGGCACCGAACTTCGGCATCCAAGAGCACATGCGTCAGCAGCCGCTCGTTGACGAGGTGTTTCGTCACGCCTTCCGATTCGACGACGGCTACCTGCATCCCGGTGACGATCCGGGACTCGGGGTCAGCCTCGATGAGGAGCTCGCCTCCCGCTACCCCTACGAGAGCGCCTATCTCCCGGTTGCGTACCTGCGCGACGGCACCGTCCACGACTGGTAACGCGTACCCGATGCCGGCCTCGGAAGGAGCGCACCCATGAAGGCTGCCCGGTGGTTCGGTCGCGGCGAGATCACCGTCGTCGACATCGCGGCGCCGGTACCTACGCCGGAGCAAGCGCTGCTGCGAGTCCTGTGGTGCGGCATCTGCGGCTCCGACCTCGAGGAGTACCGAAACGGGCCGCTGACCATCCCGGTGACCCACCCTCACCCGGGCAGTGGACGGGTCGCCCCCATCACTCTCGGTCACGAGGTAGTTGCCGTCGTGGAACAGGCTGCCGCTGATGGCAGCGGATTCCCCGCAGGCACCGTCGTCATCCCCGACGTCGTCGTCGGCTGCGGAACCTGTTGGTGGTGCAATCGCCACGACGAAGGACTGTGCCCGCAGCTCACGGTGCTCGGTCTACACGATGACGGCGGCCTCGCCGAATACATGGTCGCCCGAGCCGACCGCTGTGTACCGGTTCCGCCCTCGCTCGACCCCGCCCACGCCGCGCTTGCCGAACCCACCGCCGTGGCCGTGCGCGCCCTCGACAAGGTGCCGCGCATCCTCGGTTCCACCGTCCTGATCCTCGGCGGCGGGACCACCGGACTCCTCATCGCCCAGATTGCCCGTAGTCACGGCGCCGAGGCAGTCTTCGTCGTCGACGTTCGCGACGATCGCCTGAAACTCGCCGAGCAGCTCGGGGCCAGCCCAATCCGCCCAGATGAGCTGTCCGCGCTGCTGGCCTCCCTGCCGGAACCGGGAATCGACACGGTACTGGAATGTTCAGGCAGCCCTGGTCTGCTCAATCGGGCCGTGCAAGCCGTCCGCCCGGGCGGCACCGTCATCGCGGTCGGGCTACATGGTGGTGACGGGCCGGTCGACATTCCAGCGCTCGTCATCGGGGAACGGCGCATACTCGGCACCGCCGCGCACATGTATGACGTCGACGTCCGCGCCGCCGTCCAACTTCTGGCTGCAGGCACAGTTGACCCCAAACCGCTTATCACACACCGTATCCCGCTCGACGACACGGCTCCCGTCGCCCTGCCACTGCTCGCCGACCCCGCGGCCGGTGCGGTGAAGGTGCTCATCAACTGCTCCGGAGAAACCGGACCGGAAACCGAAAATCCGCCATAGCGATCCCGCGACGACACCGATTCCCCCATAGCCCTCCAGCTCCCAGGAAAACGTTATGTCCAACACCATGAGTACCTCCTCTTCCACCGATCAGAGTGCACACCGCCTACGCCATGTCGTCCTGATTTCGTCCGCCGCCGCCATGGGCGGGTTCCTGTTCGGCTATGACAGCGCCGTCATCAACGGAGCCGTCGAAGGCATCCGCGGGAGGTTCGATATCGGGTCCGCCACCCTCGGGACCGTGATCGGGATCGCCCTTCTCGGTGCTGCGGTCGGTGCCATGACGGCCGGGCGCCTCGCCGACCGCATCGGACGCCGCCGCGTCATGCAGATCGCAGCCCTCTTCTTCGCGATCAGTGGTATCGGGTCGATGCTCCCGTTCACCGTGTGGGATCTCAGCGTGTGGCGCGCCCTAGGCGGAGTCGCGATTGGGATGGCATCCGTGATCGGACCCGCCTACATCGCCGAGGTGGCACCAGCAGAGCACCGAGGCAAACTCGGGTCCTTACAGCAAGCCGCGATCGTGCTGGGCATCGCGATATCCCAGCTGGTCAACTTCGCGATACTCGGCCTGGCGGGTGGCGACCAGCGGGGCCCGCTCCTCGGCCTCGAGGCATGGCAGATCATGCTCGGCATCGAAGTCCTGCCCGCACTCGTCTACGGGTTTGTGGCGCTACGCATCCCGGAGTCGCCGCGCTACCTTGTCGCTCGAGGCCAGATCGCCGAAGCCAAACTCGTGCTCGCCGACATCGAACGCGCCGGCACCGATCTCGATGCCGAAGTCGCCCGCATCGATACCCAGATGCACTCGGACCACAAGCCGCAACTACGCGACCTTCTCGGCGGACGCGCCGTCCTACTGCCCATCGTCTGGATCGGCATTGCACTGGCCCTTTTCCAGCAGATGTCCGGTATCAACGTCATCTTCTACTACAGCGCCACCCTGTGGCAGTCGGTCGGCATCGATGCGTCGAGCTCCTTCTTCTACTCGTTCACCTCGTCGATCATCAACATCATCGGCACCATCATCGCGATACTCCTGATCGACCGGATCGGGCGCAAGACGCTCCTCGTTGTCGGCTCGGTCGGTATGGCTCTCTCGTTGGGCACCGCCGCCTGGGCCTTCTCGTTCCTCGTCGGGCAGGGTGACGACGCCTTCCTACCCGACCCGCAAGCAACCATTGCTCTCATCGCTGTGCATGCGTTCGTGCTGTTCTTCGCCTCGACGTGGGGTGTCATTCTGTGGGTCCTCCTCAGCGAAATGTTCCCGAACCGGATCCGCGTCGCCGCGCTGGGCGTCGGCTGCATGGTGGTATGGATCACCAATTGGTTGATTACGGTGACCTTCCCGAGCATGGCCGATTGGAGCCTGTCGGTTTCGTACTTCATCTTCGCGGCATTCGCTGCAGTATCCGCTCCGTTCGTGATCCTGTTCGTGCGTGAGACCAAGGGCAAGACGCTAGAGGATCTGGGATCGGTTCGATCCATTCACCACAGTCGGACCGAGAGTTAGGGAAATCACTGGTCGGCGCGTTCTCCGGCTGTCGAACTTCAAGGTAAAATCGCTGATTCGTGTGTTCTGCGCGAGGGCATTCTTCAGCGCGAGCGTGATTTTCCTAGGAGTTCTGTTTGATCACCGCCACCGACCTGGAAGTTCGAGCGGGAGTGCGGACGTTGTTGTCCGCCCCCGGGCCGGCCTTGCGGGTACAGCCGGGCGACCGCATCGGTCTCGTGGGCCGCAACGGTGCCGGCAAGACGACGACGCTCCGCATCCTGTCCGGTGAGGGCGAGCCGTACGCCGGGTCGGTCATGCGCACCGGTGATCTCGGTTATCTTCCGCAGGATCCCAAGGAAGGCGACCTCGACATCCTCGCGAAGGATCGGGTGCTCTCCGCGCGAGGCCTCGACTCACTGCTGCGGGAGATGGAGAAGCAGCAGATCCTGATGGCTGAGGTCGTAGACGACGCCGAGCGGGAGAAGGCCGTGCGCAAGTACGGCAACCTCGAAGACCGTTTCTCCGCACTCGGTGGCTACGAGGCCGAGAGCGAGGCGGCGCGTATCTGCGGCAGCCTCGGGTTGGCGGACCGCATCCTCGGGCAGCAGTTGCGCACCCTGTCCGGTGGGCAGCGGCGCCGCGTCGAGCTTGCCAGGATCCTGTTCGCCGCCTCGGATGGCAGCGGTGGACGATCCGACACGACGCTTCTGCTCGACGAACCGACCAACCACCTCGACGCCGACTCGATCACCTGGCTGCGCGGGTTCCTGCAGAACCACGAGGGCGGATTGATCGTGATCAGCCACGATGTCGACCTGCTCAATGACGTCGTGAACCGGGTGTGGTTCCTCGACGCGGTGCGCGGTGAGGCCGACGTCTACAACATGGGCTGGAAAAAGTACCTGGACGCTCGTGCCACCGATGAGCAGCGCCGCCGCCGCGAGCGGGCGAATGCGGAGAAGAAGGCGAGTGCCCTGCGCGCCCAGGCCGCGAAGCTCGGCGCGAAGGCAACCAAGGCCGTGGCAGCGCAGAACATGGCCAAGCGTGCCGACAAGCTGATCGCAGACCTGGACGCCGAACGAGTGTCGGACAAGGTGGCGAGGATCCGGTTCCCGGAACCGGCGGCATGCGGCAAGACGCCGCTGATGGCGGAGAACTTGACGAAGGTCTACGGTTCGCTCGAGATCTTCACCGGCGTCGACCTCGCCATCGACCGTGGTTCGCGGGTGGTGGTCCTCGGCCTCAACGGTGCGGGCAAGACGACGCTGCTTCGGATCCTCGCGGGAGTCGAGGCGTCGGACGGCGGGCGGCTGGCCCCCGGACACGGCCTCAAGGTCGGGTACTTCGCGCAGGAGCACGACACGCTCGACGACGACGCGTCCGTCTGGGAGAACATCCGTCACGCCGCTCCCGACACGGGGGAGCAGGAGCTTCGTTCGCTGCTCGGCGCCTTCATGTTCACCGGCCCGCAACTCGAACAGCCGGCAGGGACACTGTCCGGCGGCGAGAAGACTCGTCTGGCCCTCGCAGGTCTGGTGTCGTCAGCGGCGAACGTCCTCCTGCTCGACGAGCCGACGAACAATCTCGACCCCGTCTCGCGTGAACAAGTTCTGGACGCGCTGCGCAGCTACACCGGCGCCGTGGTACTGGTCACCCACGATCCAGGAGCTGCGGAGGCACTGGATCCGGAGCGGGTCATCCTCCTGCCGGACGGCACCGAGGACCACTGGTCGCAGGATTACCTCGAGCTCATCCAGCTCGCCTGATCGAAGTAGAGCTACCGGGGAAGAGGCTGGATCAGTCCCGGCGGCGGACGGATTCCTCGACGAGATCGAGCACGGCCGACAGATTGTCGGTCGCTTGACCCGATGCGATGCGTGCGACCAGCCCGTCGAGCACGAGGTCGAGGTACCCGATCAGGACATCGGTGGGCACGTCGTCGCGGAGGCGGCCCGCGGACTTCTGCCGCGCGAGTCGGGCCAGGGTCGCGTCGGTAAGTTCGGCCGAACGCAGCGACCAACTCTTGCGGAACTCGGGATCGGTACGCAGCCTACGGGCAATTTCGAGGCGTGTTCCGAGCCAGTCGAACTGCTCGGGCTGGGCCAACATGTCCCGCATCACCTGGACGAGGCCCTCCTGCGCAACGACGTCCGCCATCCTGGTCGCGTCCTCGTGGGCGAGGGCCAGGAACAGCCCGTCCTTGTCTTTGAAGTGATGGAAGATAGCCCCGCGCGAAAGCCCGGTGACTTCTTCGAGTCGGCGGACGGTGGCGCCGTCGTAGCCGTACTCGGCAAAGCAACGACGGGCGCCGTCCAGGATCTGACTGCGCCGGGCCGCAAGATGGTCTTCACTGACCTTTGGCACTTTCCCGTCCTCGTCTCACACTGCATGTGCCGACAGCGCGCACGGCGGACCCAGCCTGCAGCTGAGCCCGCCGTGCGCGTCGTTCGCTAGCGGACTAGCTCTTGATCATGTTGCGGAGCACGTACTGCAGGATGCCGCCGTTGCGGTAGTAATCGGCCTCACCGGGGGTGTCGATACGTACGACCGCGTCGAAGACGACCTTCTCGCCGTTCTCACGGGTAGCGGTGACCTTGACGGTCTTCGGCGTGACGCCCTCGTTGAGCTTCTCGATGCCTTCGATGTCGAAGACCTCGGTGCCGTCCAGCTCCAGCGACGCAGCGGACTCACCGGCCGGGAACTGCAGCGGCACGACGCCCATCCCGATGAGGTTGGAGCGGTGAATGCGCTCGAACGACTCGGTGATCACGGCCCGGACGCCGAGCAGGCGGGTGCCCTTGGCTGCCCAGTCGCGGGACGAGCCGGAGCCGTACTCCTTGCCGCCGAGGACGACCAGCGGGACGCCGGCCTTCTGGTAGTTCTGCGACGCGTCGTAGATGAACGCCTGAGGCGCACCGTCCTGGGTGAAGTCGCGGGTGTAGCCACCCGAGACGCCGTCCAGCAGCTGGTTCTGCAGGCGGATGTTCGCGAACGTGCCGCGGATCATCACCTCGTGGTTGCCGCGACGCGAGCCCAGGGAGTTGTAGTCCTTGCGCTCGACACCATGCGAGTCCAGGTACTGCGCAGCCGGAGTGCCGGGCTTGATCGGGCCGGCCGGGCTGATGTGGTCGGTGGTGACCGAGTCACCGAGCAGCGCCAGGACGCGAGCACCCTTGATGTCGGCGACCGGAGCGGGCTCCATGGTCATGCCGTCGAAGTACGGCGCCTTGCGGACGTAGGTCGAGTTCTCGTCCCACGCGAAGGTGTCGCCCTCCGGGGTGTCCAGGTTCTGCCAGCGGGAGTCGCCCTCGAAGACTGCCGCGTAGGACTTGCGGAACATGTCTTCGCTGATCGCCGACTTGATGGTGTCGTCGATCTCCTGCGCCGAAGGCCAGATGTCCTTCAGGAAGACATCGTTGCCGTCCTTGTCCTGGCCCAGGGCGTCGTTCTCGAAGTCGAAGTCCATCGTTCCGGCCAGCGCGTAGGCGATGACCAGCGGCGGGGACGCCAGGTAGTTCATCTTGACGTCGGGGGAGATTCGACCTTCGAAGTTGCGGTTACCGGAGAGGACGGCGGTGACCGACAGATCGTTGTCGTTGACAGCCTTGGAGATCTCCTCCGGCAGCGGGCCGGTGTTACCGATGCACGTGGTGCAGCCGTAACCGCCGAGGTAGAAGCCGAGCTTCTCGAGGTACGGCCACAGGCCGGCCTTCTCGTAGTAGTCGGAGACGACCTGTGAACCCGGAGCCATGTTGGTCTTGACCCACGGCTTGGTCTCGAGGCCCTTCTCGACCGCGTTGCGGGCGAGCAGCGCGGCACCGAGCATCACCGACGGGTTCGAAGTGTTGGTGCAGGACGTGATGCCCGCGACCACGACCGCGCCGTGGTCGAGCACGAAGTCGCCGCGCTCGGCGGAACGGACCTGCACCGGATTGGTCGGGCGGCCATCGGTGCCGTTCGCGGCGGACGGGATCGCAGCGTCGTCGTTCGCGGTCGAGTGTTCGACCGGATCGGACGCCGGGAACGACTCCTCGACGGCCTCGTCGAGCGCGGAGTGCGCAGCCTCGGCACCGTTGGTGACGTAGGTGACGATGTCGCGGCGGAAAGCGTTCTTCGACTCCGAAAGCAGGATGCGGTCCTGCGGGCGCTTCGGCCCGGCGATGGACGGCACGACGGTGCTCAGATCCAGCTCGAGGTACTCGGAGTACGCGGGCTCGTGGTCCGCGTCGTGCCACATGCCCTGCTCCTTGGCGTACGCCTCGACGAGCGCGAGCTGCTCGTCGCTGCGGCCGGTCAGGCGCAGGTAGTTGATGGTCTCCCCGTCGATCGGGAAGATCGCCGCGGTCGAGCCGAACTCGGGGCTCATGTTGCCCAGGGTCGCGCGGTTGGCCAGCGGCACCTCGGCGACGCCCTTGCCGTAGAACTCGACGAACTTGCCGACCACGCCGTGCTTGCGCAGCATGTCGGTGACGGTGAGCACGACGTCGGTCGCGGTCACGCCGGGCTGGATCTCACCGGTGAGCTTGAAGCCGACGACGCGCGGGATCAGCATGGAGACTGGCTGGCCGAGCATGGCTGCCTCGGCCTCGATGCCGCCGACGCCCCAGCCCAGCACACCGAGGCCGTTGACCATCGTGGTGTGCGAGTCGGTGCCGACACATGTGTCGGGGTACGCCTGTCCGCCCCGGGTCATGACGGTGGGGGCCAGGTATTCGATGTTGACCTGGTGGACGATGCCCATGCCCGGGGGGACGACCTTGAAGTCGTCGAAGGCGCCCTGGCCCCAGCGCAGGAACTGGTAGCGCTCGCCGTTGCGCTGGTACTCGAGGTCGACGTTGCGCTCGAGCGCGTCGGCACGGCCGAAGACGTCGAGGATCACCGAGTGGTCGATGACCATGTCGGCGGGGGAGAGGGGGTTGACCTTGTTCGGGTCGCCGCCGAGCGCGGTGACGGCCTCACGCATGGTGGCGAGGTCGACGACGCAGGGGACACCGGTGAAGTCCTGCATGATCACGCGCGCAGGCGTGAACTGGATTTCGACGCTCGGATCGGCGGATGGGTCCCAATTCGCGATGGCGCGAATGTGGTCGGCGGTGATGTTCGCGCCGTCCTCGGTGCGAAGCAGGTTCTCGGCAAGAACCTTCAATGCGTAGGGTAGTTTCTCGGTGCCGGGCACGGCCGCGAGGCGGAAGATCTCGTAGGAGTTCTCACCGACCTCGAGGGTGCCTTTGGCGCCGAACGAATCAATGCTCGTGCTCACGTCAGCTCCACTCGTCTATGAGGGTCGCCGCCGACGGGGCTGTGTCGACGGCTGGGGGTGTGCGGGCGCTGCTGATCCGTGTGCTGCGATGCTGGCGATGACGGAATCGGCGCGTACCGCGATACCGCCGACAGTCTAACAGTACGCTTGTCCTGTGAAAATTCGGGGCCGCCGTCGGATGTGAGTTCGGCCGACTATTCGAGAACCCTTCGGTGCGCCGCACATGGAGGCAACTAGGCTTCATCGACTCCTCACGTAGGGTTCACGCGAGGCCGATGTTTCTTACAGCAATCCCGGATGAGAGATGACTACCCTGATCGCCACAGCGCTACCTGCCAGTTCCACGCTGTCCGCCTACTCGGCACTGCCCCTGGCAACAGACCTTCCGGAAGGCATCGACGTCCCGGACGTCATCGCGGATGTGTCCCGTGACGGCGTATCGGCGCCGGCCGGGGAGGTCGGCGATCTCACCGCGGTGGTGGACCGGGCAGCCGAGCACGGCATCCAGTTGAGCATCGTGGTGCTGGACAGAAATCCCGGCCGTGACTCTCAACTGCGGGACCTCGCCACCGAGGTGGGCGAGGTAGAAGGCGGCACGGTCCTGGTGCTCAGTCCGAATTGGGTCGGCACTTACAGCGATTCGCTGAGTCGGGTTCTGCTCGAATCCGGCCAGGACTACACCTACACCGGCAACCCGGTGACCGCCGCCAACAACTTCGTCGACGAGATTGTGGAACCCGGACTCCCGTGGGCTCTGCTCACCGCGATCCTCATCGCCATTGTCGTGATCGCCTCGGCGGCTACCTTCGTCGCGAAATTGCGCCGCACGACCAAGCGCCGTGATGAGACGCCTGCGGCCGGCAACGGCCCGTCCGCCGCGCCCGCCCCGCCGGAGGAGTAGAGGCGCTGACGCGACGAAAGGGATCTGCGAGCATCCCTTTCGTCTCGAATCCAGATACTCCGAGATCCCCCGGAAACCGGGTCGCGATCCCGAAACTACCGCCTGACGGCGCACCCTCCACTGGCGTGGATGACCGTCGGTTCGACGGTCATGCACGCAGACATTCCCGCTGGTCGAATTACCCTTGTGTTATTTGTGACTATTGATTCCGAAGATGCCAGAAGTGTCGTACGGTGCAATTGGCGCTCTTGGGGAAGAAGTGTCACAGACTGGTGATTGGGGTCCGAGTGACGACGATGCCGTACTGCTCCGCATCGCCGGAACACGGGAAGGGTTGACTGCCGGATTTCTCCCCACAGCGAGCACAGCGATGTGCGAGAGGTTTCGCGCGACTCGGCTGTGTAGTCGGTGCGGAACCGAGGGAGATTGCTGTGAAGCGACATACACGGTTTGGATTCGGACACCGCAAGTTTCCTGGTGGGCTCAGTCGCGGTGTGCGTCTTCTGATCGGCCTGGGTGTCGTCGGCGCTTTGGTCGGAGGGACGCCCGTTCCGGCCGCCGCCGTGCCCCCTCCACCCCCGAACCCGTCGGATTCCGAGATCGCCCAGGCCCAAGCGCAGGTGAGGGCGGGAGTGGGGCAGGTCAGCGATCTCATAGAACAGGTAGCGGCGGCGGATCAGCAACTCGCTCAACTCGACAACGAGGTCGCGATCAAACGTGAGGCGGTGAACAAGGCCCTGGTCGATTTGCAGAACGCCCGCGCCGCGGCCGAAGTTGCAGCGGGCGTCGCCGCGGCGTCAGAGCAGGCGTTGCGCGACGCCGGCACCCAGATCGAACTCGCGCAGAAGGACTTCGACGAATACGCGCGGGCCAGCTACACGCGGGGCACCAACGCCTCGACGATTTCGGCCTATCTCGGCGCGGAGGGGCCCAGCGACGTCCTGGACCGTGCGATGGTTCTGAAACTCGTTGCTGATAGCCAGAAATCGATGCTGGACGGCCTGCAGCGGGCGCGAACCGAGCAGGCGAACCGGGATTCCGAGGCCCGCAAAGCCAAACAACTGGCGGACGAGGCAGCCGACAGGGCGGCGGCGTTGAAGTCGGCGGCCGAGCAGGCTATCGCGGTGGCGCAGTCCGCGCTGCAGGATCAGGAAGTGGCGAAGGAACAGATCGAGGCTGCCCGCGCTTCGGCGCAGGCTCGACTCGATAGCGCCCGTAGCAACGTCGTGGGTCTCCAGGGCCAGCGTGAGGCGTACATCGCCTGGGACGAGCAGCGCCGCGAAGAGGAAGCGCGGCAGGCGGCTGCCGAGGCAGCGGCGGGGGAGGCTGCTGCACGGGTCGCAGCCGATGAGGCGGCCCGCCAGCGCGCGGCAGACCTGGCCGCTCAGCAGCCTTCCCACACGGCGATCGATGATGATGCCGGGGGATATACGACGGGCGACACGAAGTCGACCCCGAAATCCAGGACCTGGGGAAACACCCGACCGACCGGAAGCGCGGCCATTGAGACCGTGATCGATCGCGGACTATCCCAGTTGGGTGTCCAGTACGCGTGGGGGGGCGGCGACGAGAACGGGCCTACCAAGGGAATCAGGGACGGTGGCGTCGCCGACAGCTATGGTGACTTCAACAAGGTGGGTTTCGACTGCTCGGGCCTGATGATCTACGCCTTCGCCGGAATCGGGATCTCCCTGCCTCATTACTCGGGCTACCAGTACACGGCCGGCAAGCAGGTGCCTTCGAAGGACATGAGGCGCGGTGACATGATCTTCTGGGGGCCGAACGCAAGTCGGCACGTTGCCCTGTATCTCGGCGACGGTCAGATGCTCGAAGCGCCACAATCCGGATCGAGGGTCAAGATCTCGCCGGTGCGGTGGGACGGCATGACCCCCTACGCTGTCCGTATGGTGTCTTGAGATGGTGTCTCGAGCGCGGGTGCCGATGTCGTAGTCTGCGGGGTGGATCGTGCTTGGTGGCGGCGGGGGTTGCTTGTACCTGGAATAGTTGAGCAAGTACGTGAAGTGGCGGAACAATCTAGGTGGAAGCGGTGGATTCTTGGTGACCGAACGTGATGATGCGGTGTCGAAGAGCGCGGAACGGGAGAAGTCGCCCGCACAGGCCGCTCCCGAAGGTGTGAAAGGCGGCAGCTCGGGAAACGGATCGGGTCCACAGAACGTCACCGAGCCGAATTTACAGTCACCGAAGTCCGGTGCAGCGACGGAACCGGCGGCATCCTCCACACCTGATCTCGCGACCGACGTCCAGACGCTGGAGCGGGCGATTTACGAGGTCAAGCGCGTGATCGTAGGGCAGGACCGGCTCGTGGAGCGGATCCTGGTCGGTCTGCTGGCGAAGGGCCATGTGCTGCTCGAGGGTGTGCCCGGTGTCGCGAAGACGCTGGCCGTGGAGACGTTCGCACGGGTGGTCGGCGGCTCCTTCTCGCGTGTCCAGTTCACCCCCGACCTGGTACCCACCGATCTCATCGGTACGCGAATCTACCGACAGGGTCGAGAGGAGTTCGACACCGAACTCGGACCTGTCGTCGCGAACTTCGTTCTCGCCGACGAGATCAACCGGGCACCGGCGAAGGTGCAGTCGGCTCTGCTCGAGGTCATGGCCGAACGGCACGTGTCGATCGGCGGGAAGCGGTACCACATGCCCGACCCGTTCCTGGTCATGGCGACGCAGAACCCGATCGAGAACGAGGGTGTCTACCCGCTGCCGGAGGCGCAGCGCGACCGGTTCTTATTCAAGATCCTCGTCGATTACCCCTCGGTGGAGGAGGAACGAGAGATCGTCTACCGCATGGGCGTCGCCGCACCGGAACCCCACCAGGTACTCGATCCCCAGGAACTTGTCCGTCTCCAGAAGGTCGCGAGCGGCGTCTTCGTCCATCATGCGCTCGTCGACTACGTGGTCCGGGTAATCGCGGCCACCCGTGCGCCGCTCGAATTCGGCCTATCGGACGTCGACGGCTGGGTCGCGTATGGCGCGTCTCCTCGCGCCACACTAGGAATCATTTCCTCGGCCCGTGCCCTCGCGTTGTTGCGCGGCCGCGACTACGTCGTGCCACAGGACGTCCTGGACGTCATCCCAGACGTTCTGCGCCACCGGCTCGTGCTCTCGTACGACGCGCTGGCCGATGAGGTAACCCCCGACGTCGTCATCTCCCGTGTCCTGCAGACGGTTGGCCTCCCGCAGATCGCCGCCCAGCCGACAGCGCCGCCGCCGGTCGCCGGTCACGACGGATCAGCAGCCCAGCCCACGTCGGTACCCGGACCGACGGCGATGAGCCAGTCACGGTGAGTTCGCGTACTCCAGGTGCTGCGGGCGCCGGCTCGCCACCGTCGTTTCGTTCCGGAAGCCTTCGCGACCCGGAGCTTTCGGCTGCGTTGCGGACGCTGGAACTGACCGTCCGGCGTCGACTCGACGGCGTGCTGCACGGTGATCATTTCGGCCTGATCCCGGGTCCGGGCTCGGAGCCGGGCGATGCGCGCGAGTATCAGCCCGGCGACGACGTGCGTCGGATGGACTGGTCGGTGACTGCCCGGACGACGCATCCGCACGTCCGTCAGACGGTGGCAGACCGGGAACTCGAGACGTGGCTCGTCGTCGACCTCTCGTCCAGCCTCGACTTCGGTACCGCGGGCTGTGAGAAGCGTGATCTCGCGGTGGCGGCCGCGGCTGCGGTGACGCACCTGACCAGTGGTGGCGGCAACCGTATCGGGGCGATCGTTTCGACCGGCCATCAGATCACCCGCATCCCGGCACGCGGTGGGCGGACTCATGTGCAGGCGATGCTGCGGCAGATCGCGACGACCCCGCACGCCCCGGACGGGGTGCGCGGGGACTTGCAGGCCGCGGTGGAGTCTTTGCGGCGTCCGCAGCGGCGTCGCGGTCTGGCCGTCGTCATCAGTGACTTCCTGGGGCCGATCGACTGGGAGCGCTCGCTGCGGGCGATCTCGGGCCGCCACGATCTGCTCGGTGTAGAGGTGCTCGACCCGCGAGATCTGGAACTACCCGACTTGGGGGATGTAGTGCTGCACGATCCGGAATCCGGACGGACCCGCGAGTTCACGACCACACCTCAGCTGCGCGCCGATTTCGCGCGGGCGGCGGACGAGCACCGGCTCCAGGTGTCGCAGGCGCTGCGCCGATGCAGCGCCCCACTGCTGAAGCTGCGGACCGATCGGGACTGGATCTCGGACGTCGTACGCTTCGTGTCTGCCCGCAAGCACAGTTTCGGAACAACGATGAATCATGGGCCTCGCAATCGGGGCGCGGGGAATCAGGGGTTGCACCGGTGAGCCTGTCCCAGTTCACGTCACCGTGGTGGCTGCTGTTTCTTCTGGTCGTCATCGCGCTGGTCGCCGCATACGTGTGGGTTCAGCGTCAGCGGCAGAAGCACACACTCCGGTTCACGAACTTCGCTCTTCTCGAAAAGGTTGCGCCGTCGAGGCCGGGACGCGCGCGCCACATTCCAGCCCTGCTCATGGTGCTGGCGTTGGTCTTCTTCACCGTCGCTCTCGCCGGGCCGACCGCGGAGAAGCGGGTGCCTCGCAACCGTGCCACCGTCATCCTCGTCATCGACGTGTCGCTGTCGATGAAGGCGACCGACGTGGCACCGACGCGCCTCGCCGCCGCACAGGACGCCGCGAAGTCGTTCGCGGACGGCCTGACGCCGGGAATCAACCTCGGCCTCGTGTCCTTCGCGGGTACCGCCTCGGTCCTGGTCTCGCCGACGACGAACAGGGAGGCCACGAAGGTTGCGATCGACCATCTGCAGTTGAGCGAACGCACGGCCACCGGCGAGGCCATCTTCACCTCGCTGCAGTCGATCGACACACTGGCCACGGTGCTCGGCGGCGGCGATCAGGCGCCACCTGCCCGCATCGTGCTGCTCTCGGACGGCAAGCAGACGGTGCCGGAGAGTCCCGACGACCCGCGCGGTGGGTTCACGGCAGCGCGGCTGGCGCGGGACAAGAATGTTCCCATTTCGACGATCTCGTTCGGCACGAGCTACGGCACCGTCGAGATCGAGCACCAGCGCATCCCCGTGCCCGTCGATGATCCTTCGCTGCGGGAGATCGCCGATCTGTCCGGCGGCAGTTTCTTCACCGCCTCGAGTCTCGAGGAGTTGCGGGACGTCTACGACACACTCGAGGAACAGATCGGATTCGAGACCACCCGCGGTGACGCGAGCCGACCCTGGCTGGTGCTCGGGGTTCTGTCAGCGACCGCCGGACTGATCCTCGCGTTGGTCCTGCGACAACGAATTCCGTGATCTCCGTTGCACCTTCACATACCTTCCATTCCGTCGGTGCTGAGCAGATAGGTTGATCCCCATGTCTAACTCAAATGTTGCGGACGAGTCTGCAAGGACAGTGTCCACACCGCGCTCGGTACTCGTCACCGGTGGCAACCGCGGGATCGGTCTCTCCGTCGCACAACGACTCGCGGCAGACGGACACAAGGTTGCCGTCACGCACCGAGGGTCGGGTGCGCCCGCGGGACTGTTCGGCGTCAAATGCGACGTCACCGACTCGGATTCCATCGACCGTGCGTTCAAGGAAGTGGAAGCGCATCAAGGCCCGATCGAAGTCCTCGTGGCCAACGCGGGTATTACCGACGACACGCTGATCATGCGGATGAGCGAAGATCAGTTCACCTCGGTCATCGATGCCAACCTCACCGGCGCGTTCCGGGTCGCGAAGCGGGCCACCCGTTCGATGCTGCGTGCGCGTTTCGGGCGATTCGTATTCCTCGGATCCGTCGTCGGACTCGCCGGCGGCCCCGGTCAGGTGAACTATGCAGCCTCGAAGGCGGGCGTGGTCGGCATCGCCCGATCACTCACCCGCGAACTGGGCTCCCGTTCGATCACCGCCAATGTGGTGGCGCCGGGATTCATCGACACCGACATGACTGCGGTGCTTGACGACAAGTACAAGGAAACGATCACGGGCGCCATTCCCTTGCAGCGGCAGGGCAAGCCCGAGGAAGTCGCCGCTGTTGTGAGCTTCCTGGCGTCCGATGACTCGGCGTACGTCTCGGGCGCCGTCATCCCCGTCGACGGCGGCCTCGGAATGGGCCACTAGACCCGCAGTTCCCGGACTCGTTTCATCAACAGGAGGACACCTCATGGGTGGATTGCTCGACGGTAAGACCATTCTTGTCACCGGCATCATCACCGACGCGTCGATCGCGTTCCATGTGGCCAAAGTTGCCCAGGAACAGGGCGCCCGGGTGATCATCACCGGCTTCGGTCGACTTCGGCTGATCGACCGCATTGCCAAGCGTCTGCCGCAACCGGTTCCGCCGGCGCTCGAACTCGATGTGCAGGATCCCGAGCACCTCGGGAGCATCGCCGGGCGCATCCGCGAGCTAGCCCCCGAGGGCATTGACGGTGTCGTGCATTCGATCGGGTTCGCCCCGAGGTCTTGCCTGGGTAATCCGTTCCTGGAAGCACCCTGGTCCGATGTGGGGGTGGCCCTCGAGGTATCCGCCTACTCCTATGCCTCGCTGGCGAAGGCGTTGCTTCCCGTCCTGAACGACAATTCCTCGATCGTAGGCATGGACTTCGACCCCGCCCGCGCGGTCCCGTTCTACAACTGGATGGGTGTCGCCAAGGCCACCCTCGAGTCCGTAAACCGCTACGTGGCAAAGGAAGTCGGCGAACGCGGCATCCGCTCGAACCTGGTCGCCGCGGGGCCGATCAAGACGCTCGCCGCCAAGGCAATCGCCGGGACCGCCACCGACGACGCCAAGCAACTGAACGAACTCAACACCGCCTGGGACGAGCGTGCGCCGATCGGCTGGAACGTCGACGACCCGGAACCGGTCGCGAAGACGGTGTGCACCGTACTGTCCGACTGGCTACCCGGTACCACCGCGTCGATCATCTACGTCGACGGCGGCGCCCACGCGATGGCCGGCTGAGACCGACCCGGAGAGCGTGCCCCGAAACGGCACCACGAAGATGGGCATCATGAGCACTGTGAGTTCAACGGACGAATCCGGGACACGATTCGATGCCCTGCTCGTACTGTCCTTCGGGGGCCGGAGAAACCGGACGACGTACGCCCGTTCCTCGAGAACGTCACCCGAGGCAGGGGAGTGCCGCCCGAACGGCTCGATGCCGTCGCCGAACACTACATGCACTTCGGTGGGGTGTCACCGATCAATGCCCTCAATCGGGACATCATTTCCCGCGTCGAGGCCGAACTGGCAAGTGCCGGAATCGACATCCCGGTCTACTTCGGCAACCGGAACTGGCATCCGATGGTCGAGGACACCGTCGCGCGGATGGCCGAGGACGGCGTGCGGTCGGCCCTCGTGTTTCCCACCTCCGCGTGGGGTGGGTACTCGGGGTGCCGCCAGTACCACGAGGATATTTCGCGTGCTCGGGTTGCGGGAGGCGACAGCGCGCCGGATCTCGTGAAACTGCGGCACTACTACGACCATCCACATTTTCTGGGCGCAGTGGCCGACGCGGTACGTGCTGCCCGTGAGGAATTGCCCGCAGCGAACCGAGATACGGCCCGGGTGGTATTCACCGCCCACTCGATTCCCACTGCGGCCGACGCGACCGGCGGTCCGCCGGATGCGGGCGGTCACCTCTACAGCAGGCAGGTCGCCGAGGCTGCGCGATTGGTGGCACAGGAACTCGGTCTCGGCGACTACGACCTCGTGTGGCAGTCCCGTTCGGGGCCACCACAGGTGCCCTGGCTCGAACCCGACATCGTCGACCACCTCGACGACCTCCACGCCCGGGGAGCGGGCGGTGTGATCGTCGTACCGGTGGGGTTCGTGTCCGATCATCTCGAGGTGGTGTGGGATCTCGACACCGAGGCCAGAGATCGTGCCGCCGAACTGGGTATGGCGTTCGCGCGGGCCGCGACGGCAGGCACCGACGCGCGGTTCGCGCGGCTCGTGGTCGACCTCGTGCGGGAGAAACTCGAGGGCAACACCGCACGCCGCGCAGGTGTCGAGCCACTGCTCGGCGTGGGATGCAATGGACAGCTGTGCGCGCCGGGATGCTGTGCGCTACCCGAGCGCCGACGCCCCGCGAAGTGACGACCGGGCCGGAGAACCGGTAGCCCTGCTGCAGCAAGGCGGCGGCTCGGAGAATGGGATCTCAGGCGCTTGCGGCCGCGGCGCTGTTGACAGCGGAGCTGCGCGCCGAGCGGACTGCCGACCACAGCGGTCGCAGGAGGTCCTCGACGGCTGTGGCCCCGGTCGCGCTCACGGTTCGGCCCGGGGCCAACTTCTCGGCGACCACGAGAATGGCGGCCACCTGATCGGCGGAGTCCATGATGCGGAGCATGCGTGCCGGCACCTCGGAGGGGTAACGGTGTCGTGCTGTCCGGGCGAGTGCGTCCGCGATCAGTTCACGAGGGTCGTCGTCGGAACCGGTGTCGAGGAGTTCGAGGGTCTCGAGCGCCGTTGCCGCGTCGCGAACTGCCTCCCGCATGCAGTATTCGGCCTCACCGAGACCGGTGTGGTGAAGGTCGAGCGGGACTCGGTCGATGGTGTACCCCGTCCACCGCAGCACGTCCGGTCCTTCCACACGCGGAACCAGTCCCAGGCCCGGACTGCCCGGCGCGCCGATCAGCACTCCCTCACCGGCGTCGATCGCCGCGGTAGCGAAGCTTGTTCCTGCCGGGAGACCGCGCACATCTCCCGGCCCGGGAAGCGTCACGTGCAGTCGTGCCCCCGGATCTCCCGCGGCCCGTCGAATGGTCGACAACAGTGCGGCGACGCCGTCGTTGCGGGGATCGGGCCACGGCAATCCGGTGTGCTCCGCCGTCGCTTCGTTCTCGGCGCACACCAGATGCATCGGCGCCCACTCGTGCAGTGCGTCGATGACGTTGTCGGGGGCGCTTTTCCCGGCGAGCCACGAGCTGGCCCACACGGTGAGAGTGGCGCTGGGTGAGGTCACGATTTACGAGCATAGGTCGGCGTGGCGGCGTGCCTGAAACCGAGCCGCTGGCATACGGTCTTCGCCGTGACTGGAGGCGACCGATACGGCGACATCTTTTCCGGGCATCCCCGATCCAGGAAACCGGCGATTCCCACGCTGGCCGCCGAGCGCGACCTAGTGGTCGAAGATGCGAGCACTGGTTTCTGCGGCGCCGTAGTGGGGTTCGAGCGGACGTACGACGGAGATTTCGTACGGTTGGAGGACGCCGCCCGGCGAACCCGGTTGTTCGCGATGCGAGAGGCGGCCTTCCTCATCGACGGTGAGCCGGTGACTCTGGTGCGTCCGGCTCCGACAGCGACCCCGTCGGGGCGGATCTTGTCTGCTTCGGGGTCCACCAAGGTGGAAGGGTTGCGTGCGCGGACGGCCCGGGCGAGCCGCATCTGGGTGGAGGGCGTGCATGATGCCGCCCTGGTCGAACGTGTGTGGGGGCACGATCTGCGCGTCGAGGGTGTGGTCGTCGAACATCTCGAGGGTCTCGACAATCTCGCGGATCGGCTGCTCGAATTCGGTCCCGGTCCGGGTCGGCGCGTCGGTGTGCTCGTCGATCACTTGGTGGCCGGCGCCAAGGAGGCCCACTTGACCCGGGGCCTCGGGCCGCACGTGCTCGTGACCGGGCACCCGTTCATCGACGTCTGGGAGGCCGTCCGCCCCGCTGCGGTGGGTATCGACGAGTGGCCGCAGATCGCACGCGGCCAGGACTGGAAAACGGGTGTGTGCAGGGAGTTGGGGTGGGGAAGCGCTCGCGATGGCTGGCGCCGTGTCTACTCTGCCGTCAACAGTTTCCGCGATCTTCAAGCGCCGCTGATCGGGGCGGTCGAACAACTGGTCGACTTCGTCACCGTCGATTCCGGACATTCTGGTTAGATGGTGTTGTGGCTGCATTGATTTGGCTGGTAGCGGGCGTCCTGCTCGCCGCCGCGGAAGCCTTGACCGGGGACTTCTTCCTCCTCATGCTCGCGGGCGGTGCGTTGGCGACCGCGGGTGTTACGGCGGTTACGGACTTCCCGGTCTGGATCGACGCGTTGATCTTCGGAGTGCTCTCCATCTCACTGATCCTCGGGGTACGTCCGGTGTTGCTGCGGAGGTTCGCGAGTCCGCCACCCATCGCGATCGGGACAGAGGCGCTCTCGGGGAAGCAGGCATTGGTCCTCGAGGAAGTCGCGGAGCACAGGGGGCAGGTCAAGTTGGATAGCGGAGACGTATGGACGGCCCGGCCGCTGGACAGCACCGAGGTGTACCCGCCGGGAACCACCGTGACGGTAATGCAAATTGACGGCGCAACCGCCGTTGTATGGAGAGGACTGTAGATGGAAGCACTCATAGTGCTGATCGTGATCGTGCTGTTCATCGCCTTGGTGGTGTCCAAGTCGGTGGCGCTGATTCCGCAGGCCGATGCGGCGGTGATCGAGCGCCTGGGCCGATACTCGCGGACGATATCGGGGCAGTTGACTTTCCTGATCCCGTTCGTTGACCGCATTCGCGCCAAGGTGGATCTGCGGGAACGGGTGGTCTCGTTCCCACCACAGCCGGTGATCACCCAGGACAATCTGACGCTCAGCATCGACACCGTCGTGTACTTCCAGGTGACCAACCCGCACGCCGCGGTGTACGAGATCAGCAACTACATCGTCGGCGTGGAGCAGTTGACCACCACCACTCTGCGTAACGTCGTCGGCGGTATGACGCTGGAGGACACGTTGACCTCCCGCGATTCCATCAACGGCCAACTCCGTGGAGTTCTGGACGAGGCCACCGGGCGATGGGGCCTGCGCGTCGCCCGCGTCGAGCTCAAGAGCATCGATCCGCCGCCGTCGATCCAGGAGTCGATGGAGAAGCAGATGAAGGCGGACCGTGAGAAGCGAGCCACGATTCTCACCGCCGAGGGGCACCGCGAATCGGCGATCAAGACCGCAGAGGGTGACAAGCAGAGCCGGATCCTCGCCGCGGAGGGGGCGAAGCAGGCGTCCATCCTCAGCGCGGAAGGTGAGCGACAGTCTCGCATTCTGAGGGCTCAGGGTGAGAGGGCGGCCAAGTACCTGCAGGCGCAGGGTCAGGCGAAGGCGATCGAAAAGGTCTTCGCGGCAATCAAGTCCGGCAAGCCGACCCCCGAACTGCTCGCATACCAGTACCTACAGACGCTGCCGCAGATGGCGCAAGGTGATGCGAACAAGGTGTGGATGGTGCCGAGCGACTTCGGGGACGCCCTCAAGGGATTCGCGAAGAACCTGGGTGCGCAGGGCATGGACGGCGTGTTCCGGTACGAGCCGTCCACCACGGACGAGGATCTGCCGAAGCCCGAGGACGATTCGGAAGAGGTAGCGGACTGGTTCGAGACCAAATCCGACCCGACCATCGCCCAGGCGGTTCGCGCCGCTGAGGTCGCGGCCCGTCAGCCGGTCGAGAGCCCTGGGGCTCCGGGGGCTCTGGGCAAGCGGCCCGCCTCAGGCGAGCAGGGTTCGGTCGCCGGTGGACCGGTGCCGGGGCAGCTACCACCGCCGGACAACGCCTGACTCGCGCCCGATACCCGGGATCGACTACGACTGCCCCGT
Source organism: Rhodococcus sp. WMMA185 (assembly GCF_001767395.1). Classification (NCBI taxonomy): domain Bacteria; kingdom Bacillati; phylum Actinomycetota; class Actinomycetes; order Mycobacteriales; family Nocardiaceae; genus Rhodococcus; species Rhodococcus sp. WMMA185. The sequence continues at coordinate 1,708,621 of NZ_CP017014.1, forward strand.
GACTGCTGAAGCCACAGTCACGGGGCAGTTGTCTGTTCGGTCGACAACCCTTGACGGGCGGGCGGTCACCTGAGTTGCTCGTCTTTGCGCATCAGCAGATGGCCACGGCGGAACCGTTCCCCCTCCCGCGGCTCGCGCAGCATCCTGCCGACTTCGGTGAATCCGGTTTCGACCACCAATGTCGCGAGGTCGCCTATCGGCCACCGATAGGCGGGAGCGACCTTGTGGTCGAACACCGTCACCGGATCACTCTCCGACTCGAAGAAGGCGAGCAAGAAGTGGCCTCCCGGCATGAGCACACGCCGGAACTCGGCTATGTACGAGGGCATCTCGTGCGGAGGAGTGTGAATGACCGAGTACCAGGCAACGATGCCTTGCAGTGTTTCGTCGGCCAAGTCCAGAGCGTCCATGGAACCGACCTCGAACCGCAGCCGTGGGTATGTTGCACGGGCGAGGTCGATCATCACCGGTGAGAGGTCGACACCGAAGACGTCCAGCCCATGTCTTCCAGGTGCGCGGTCACCCGCCCAGGGCCGCAGCCGAGATCGGCGACCGGTCCCGGACCGGTGGTCGGTGCTAGCTCAGCGAAAGCAGCGAGTACCGCGCGATCCAATGGGAGACCGTCGAATTCGTCGCGAACGAGTTCGGCATAGCGGACGGCGACGGCATCGTAGGCATCTGCTGTCGCCCGAGCGTGCGGGGAAGGTTCAGTCACAAGGCATGGACACTAGGACCTTGCCATTGCGCCGACGACGGCCAGGGTGAGGCACCACGCCTGTTCGATCCGGCCGTCCAAGTTGGGCTCGTACTGTGCCTTCGTTCTCAGGTGATGAGCGCGTATCCAGTTCCGCACACCGCGGCCGCCCAGAGCACACTCGTGAACGTTCCGATGATGAACTGTTCCGAGGCGTGCGGTTCGCGGAGTTCGGGGTAGCGGGCCAACCCCTTCACCGCCAGGACGATGGCAATCCCCTCCGGCCAGCCGGCGAGTATCGCCGCGGCGACGGCGCCGCGCTCGAGCAGTCCGATGACTCGTCCACCGCGCAGAGGCCCCGCCTCGGGTGGGGTATCGGGTTCTTCCCCCGCATCGGGTTGTCTGCGAGCTATACGGAAGGCGGCCAACACGAGCGGCCCGCCGCCGGTGGTGGCCGCCAACACGGACAGTACAAGCGTCGCACCGAGGGCAAATCCCGTGACGGGCGTGGTAGCGGCCGCGGCGACCGCGGCAACGGCCAGGGCTGCCGCGGCCACTATCGGCGCGGCCAGTCGCGGCACCCACAGCGGACTTCGCGTCACCCCGAGTGCTGGGGGTGCTAGTGCGGCGACACCGAGGGCGATGAGCGAGAGTGTCGTCATCCGTCTGCTCTTTTCAGGAGTCGTTCGGCCAGCCGTCGTCCAGCGATCTCGACTTGCAGGCCTGCGGTGGAGAGGCGTTGAGAAACAGCCTGTTTGCTGATGCCCAGTGCTTGCGCCGCCTCGGTCTGGGTGCGACCTCGCCGTATCTGCTCGACCGCCTCACGCCCCTCGTCGGTGCGCCTGGCGACGACTGTGGCAACGAGGGTCAGCGCGGTGTCCGCGTCCTCGGCGCTGTCGAGGTCGGCGCCCTCCACTGCGACGCGTGCGGGTGCACGTTTGGCGCGTTCGACGGCAGCGCGTGCGAGCTCGAACGCTGGACCTCGCCCCGCACGGGTTTCGGTGGGGAGAGGTTCTTCGGCGGGACCGACCCCGATACCGACACTCCAGTGCTTTCGCGCGACGAGTTCTAGGGCGAGATCGACAACGGTGGCCGGATCGGTGACGACGGCCTGTACTTCGTCGCCTGCAGTGCGCTGGAAGGGGCGGGCGAGATCGTGGTTGTCGAGTTCGCCGATGAGTTTGTCGACGCGGTCTACGTCACGACGACTCCCGCGCTGATCGACCGTCAGTACGAACATTCGTCAAGGCTAAGGACTAGATATTTGGATGTCAAGCACTATGGCTTGACATGGTGGATTCAAGGTTGCCGGGTTGCCAACTCGGTGCCTGGCTCGCGCGCCGGTCGTCGCGAGTCGATGATCAGCCCGACGACTCCGGCAACGATGCACACGCCGGAAAGGATGAGAAACGCCGGCTTCGTCTGCCCGGTGAGGGCGTCGCCGAGGACGACGACACCAACGGTCCCGGGCAGGATGCCCACGGCGGTGGCGAAAACGTACGGGGCCAAGCGGATAGAGGAGACGCCGCAGCAGTAGTTCACCACGGAGAACGGGGCGAATGCGATCAAACGCAGAGAACCCACGGCGAGCCAGCCCCGACGCGCTATCCGCTCGTCTACCCGGCGGACTGTGGGACTCGAGATGTGTCGCCACACCACGTCTCGGCCGACGACGCGCACCACGAGGAGCGCGACAACCGCACTGACCATCGACGCCAGCACGGCGATCGTGATGCCCAACCATGCACCGAACAACAATCCGGAACTCAAGGTGAATACGGTGCGGGGGACCGGCAGGATCGTGACGAGGGCGTGCACCACGAAGAAGACCAGGGGCAAGGTGGGTCCGATCGACTGCGCCCAATCCCTGACCTGAAGAACGGAGGGGTGTGGCGTCAACAGTGCGACGACAACCAGTGCCACGGCCAGTATCGCGACGCCGACAGTCCTACGGTCTTCGAGGCGTCTTTTCACAGGGCACGAGGCTACCTTGATGATCCGCGGAGGGGCTCTACGAGGAAGCGTCAGGTCAGACGGCGCCCTGTGATTGTCGCCTCAGTGCAGACCTGCCCGCCGAAGGTGCCGGTCACCCGGACCACGGACACTGTGCGGCCGGCTCTGGCCACTGCCGGGGTGAAGGCGGCGTCGGAATCCAGGCCGACGGGCCGGAAGTAGTTGATCCGCACGGATGCCGCGTCCATGTCGAGGCCGTTGCGTTTCATGGCAGCGTTGGCGGCAAGGCTCGCCGCGCACGCCTGGACACCGCCGTGCATATACCCCCGCTTGTTCGAGATCAGGGGATTGGGTGGAATCACGATTCGCACCGCAGGCCCGTCCTCGATCCGCCCGCCGATCCATTCGAGCGGGGGGATTCCTTCTGCCGGAAATTCCGGAAGTTGCGAGGCATTCGAAGAGGAAGCCCCCGAATCACGGCCGGGATCGTCCACGAAGTTGCCCCACAGGGTGCCGGTGGCGATCAACGTGCCCGAGGCGTCGAACACCTGCGCGCCGGCGGCACCGCCGTCCGCGGTGAGCGTGAGCAGTCTGCCCTCCGCCCGCAGCGCAGATCCCTGCCAGCGCCTGGGGGTCAGGATGTCGATCGACAATTCCGCGGTGACGATTCCGGCACGTCCGCCGCGCTTGTCCCACAAGGTGAATCCCAGAAGATCGTCAAGGAGAACGCCGAGCACGCCGCCGTAGGAGGTCTCTTCGGTGTTCGGCCCGATCGCCCCGATGTCCATGCTCATTCGATTGAGTGGTTCGCCACAGTCGTCGACGCCCCTGACCGGTCGGCCGAGTCCGAACAACCGCCGTGTGACACTGTGATCGGTGGCTGTCGGTTCTCGCGCAGTACGCATGTCCAGAGGTTATGCGCCAAAGAGTGATCCGCACGATAGGAGGCGTCGAAGTGCGGCTAGCATCACAGTCAAGCCAATATACTGATCGATCGCTCATCAGGATCGTCCACAGGGAGAGGAAGCCGACACCGTGTCGATAGCTTCAGAGACCGAGGAAGCTGCGCGGGCGTACGCGGACTGGCAGCGCGCAGTGGCCGGTGTCCTCGCGAAGTCGCGTCGGATCGACGCTGCGGAATTGGGTACGGATCCCCAGAAGTTCCTCGAAACGGTCACGTACGACGGCGTCACCGTCGCGCCGCTCTACAGCCCACGCGATGAGCGGCCGGAGCAGCCGCTGCCCGGCACCTTTCCCTACGTTCGCGGCGTTGACGCTACTCGCGACGTCAACACAGGCTGGTTGGTCAGCGGCCGATTTGGCGACGGCAATGACGCGGCCGCCGTCGCGGATGTCAACCGGTCGATCCTCGACTCCCTGGAGAACGGTGTCAGCGCGCTGTGGCTCGCCGTCGGTTGCGGCAATCTGCCGGTCCGGTCGCTCGAGTCGGCGCTCGACGGTGTGCTCCTGGACCTCGCACCGCTGACGCTCGACGCCGGATCCGATGTCGCACTGGCGGCGCGGGCGCTGTTTGCACTACTCGATATGCGAGCTGGTGCGGGCGGCGGTGCATCCGACCGTTCCGCGACCCGGATTCAGTTGGGTGCGGCGCCCCTGACGAGCGACTTCTCCGGCGCGGCGGATGTCGGGTTGGACGAGGCGGTGGCGCTCGCGGCCGAGGCATCGGTGCGCACCGAGAACGTACGCGCGATCACGGTGGACGGCACAGCGTTTCACAACTCAGGAGCCTCCGATGCAGAGGAACTCGGCGCATCGATCGCGGCCGGACTCGAATACCTGCGGGCACTGACCGCGAGTGGGCTGACCGTCGAGCGGGCGCTGGGACAGGTCGGCTTCCGGTACGCCGCCACCGACGACCAATTTCAGACCATCGCCAAATTCCGTGCGGCGCGACAGGTCTGGGCGCGCATAGCCCAGGTGTGCGGCGCTCCCGACTGCGGAGGCGCTCCGCAGCACGCGGTCACGTCGGCGGCGATGATGGCGCAGCGCGATCCGTGGGTGAACATGCTGCGCACCACGCTCGCCGCGTTCGGTGCCGGCGTAGGTGGAGCAGATGCCGTCACGGTTCTGCCGTTCGACGCCGCATTACCGGCAGGGGCCCTGGGAGTGTCGAAGACGTTCGCCTCCAGGATCGCTCGCAACACCCAGTTGCTGTTGCTCGAAGAATCGCACCTCGGGCGGGTGCTCGACCCAGCCGCAGGATCCTGGTACGTCGAGGAACTCACCGGACAGGTCGCGACGAAGGCGTGGGAGTTCTTTCAGCAGATCGAGGCCGCCGGCGGCTACCGTGCCGCGCGTGAATCGGGGCTGATCGCCGACCGTATCGATTCCACGCGCGCGAGGCGGGAGTCGGATATCTCGCATCGCCGGACCGCCGTCACCGGTGTCAACGAGTTCCCCAACCTCGCCGAGCCGCCGCTACCGCCGGGTGCCGCAGAGTCGAGCCGGGTGGCCCGGTGCGCGGCGCCGTTCGAGGCGTTACGCGACCGCTCGGATGCCTACCTGGCGGCGAACGGAGTGCGGCCCGCCGTGGTCCTGGCTCCGCTCGGACCGGTCGCCGAACACAACGTGCGGACCACGTTCAGCGCGAACCTGCTGGCGTCGGGCGGGATCGAAGCCGTGAACCCGGGACCGCTGACGATCGGTGACGGCAGTATCGCCACCGCCGCCAAGGGATCCGGAGCGTCGATCGCAGTGATCTGTGGCACGGACACGCGGTACGCGGACGAGGCCGCGACTGCCGTGGAGGAATTGCGCGCCGTGGGAATCGACACGGTCTTGCTGGCCGGTCCTGAAGCAGTCGTTGCCGGCACCGACGGCCCCGCGCGGCCCGACGGATTCGTCACGTCCCGCATCGACGCGGTCTCGGTCCTGTCCAGTCTGCTCGACACCATCGAGAGCTCGAGCGTCGCCTCGGGCGCTGCAGGGAGCAAGAAGTGACAACTCGTGAGGTCAAGAACGTTATCGGCAGTTTCGCCGAAGTGCCGCTGGAGGATCCCCAGTCCCCGCAACCGGCCGCTCCGACGAAGGAACAGGCGGATGCGCTGATCACCGCCGCGGCGGCGGCGCACCACTACACACCCGAAGAGGTGGTGTGGTCCACCCCCGAGGGCATCGACGTGAAGCCGGTCTACACCAAGGCCGACCGGGACGCCGCCGAGGCCGAGGGTTATCCGGCGGGCAGTTTCCCGGGCGCGGCCCCCTTCCTGCGCGGCCCGTACCCCACGATGTATGTGAACCAGCCGTGGACGATCCGTCAGTACGCGGGCTTCTCGACGGCCGCTGAATCGAATGCCTTCTACCGGCGCAACCTCGCGGCCGGCCAGAAGGGGTTGTCGGTGGCGTTCGATCTCGCGACGCACCGCGGCTACGACTCCGATCACCCGCGAGTACAGGGTGACGTCGGAATGGCCGGGGTTGCGATCGACTCGATCCTCGACATGCGTCAGCTCTTCGATCACATCCCGCTCGACAGGGTCAGCGTCTCGATGACCATGAACGGTGCCGTCCTGCCGATCCTTGCGCTGTACGTGGTGGCCGCGGAGGAGCAGGGCGTTGCACCCGAGCAGTTGGCCGGAACCATTCAGAACGACATTCTGAAGGAGTTCATGGTCCGCAACACCTATATCTATCCGCCGAAGCCGTCGATGCGGATCATCTCCGACATCTTTGCCTACACCAGCGCGAAGATGCCGAAGTTCAACTCCATCTCGATCTCCGGGTACCACATCCAGGAGGCGGGGGCGACCGCCGATCTCGAACTCGCCTACACCCTTGCCGATGGTGTGGAGTACATCCGTGCCGGACTCGACGCCGGCATGGAGATCGACAAGTTCGCGCCCCGCCTGTCGTTCTTCTGGGGTGTCGGCATGAACTTCTTCATGGAGGTTGCGAAACTGCGCGCGGGGCGCCTGCTGTGGAGCGAGCTGGTCGCGAAGTTCGAACCGAAGTCCGCGAAATCGTTGTCGCTGCGCACTCACTCGCAGACATCGGGGTGGTCGCTCACCGCCCAGGACGTCTACAACAACGTGGCCCGCACCTGCATCGAGGCGATGGCGGCGACGCAGGGACACACCCAGTCGCTGCACACCAACGCCCTCGACGAAGCACTTGCCCTGCCGACGGACTTCTCCGCCCGCATCGCCCGCAACACACAGTTGCTGCTGCAGCAGGAGTCGGGAACGGTGCGCCCGATCGACCCGTGGGGCGGTTCGCATTACGTCGAATGGCTGACGCATCAGTTGGCGAACCGGGCGCGGGCGCACATCGCCGAGGTGGAACGGGCGGGCGGCATGGCGCAGGCTATCGGTGAGGGCATCCCGAAACTTCGGATCGAAGAGGCCGCGGCACGCGCTCAGGCCCGTATCGACTCGGGCCTGCAGCCGCTCATCGGCGTGAACAAGTACGTGCCCGACGAGGCAGACGAGATCGAGGTCCTCAAGGTCGAGAACTCGCGGGTCCGTCAGGAACAGCTGGACAAACTCGCGCGGCTGCGCGCCGATCGGGATCCCGACGCCGTTGACGCGGCACTCGCCGAACTGAGCCGCGCCGCGGCCGCCACGGCGGGTGGCATGGAGAACAATCTACTGGCCCTGGCCATCGATGCGGCTCGCGCGAAGGCCACGGTCGGCGAGATCTCCGACGCCCTCGAGAAGGCGTTCGGACGTCACCAGGCCGAAATCCGGACCATCAGCGGTGTGTACCGGGACGAAGCCGGAAAGGTCGCCAACATCAGTAGGGCAACGGAACTCGTAGAGAAGTTCGCGGAGGAGGAGGGTCGCCGCCCGCGTGTCCTGGTCGCCAAGATGGGGCAGGACGGCCACGATCGCGGACAGAAGGTGATCGCCACGGCATTCGCCGACATCGGATTCGATGTAGACGTGGGGCCTCTTTTCCAGACACCGGAAGAGGTTGCCGCCCAGGCTGCCGACAACGACGTCCACGTGGTCGGGGTGTCGTCGCTGGCTGCCGGCCATCTCACCCTGGTACCCGCGCTGCGAGAAGCTCTTGCTGCGGTAGGACGCCCCGACATCATGATCGTGGTCGGCGGTGTCATCCCGCCCGGCGATTTCGCGGAGCTGTACGAGGCGGGTGCGACCGCGATCTTCCCACCAGGAACGGTCATCGCCAATGCCGCCAGCGATCTGGTCGAGAAGTTGGCCGCGCAACTCGGCCACGACCTCGGTGCCTCGGATCCCAGCGGTAAACCGGAATAGCATGGGGCGTCAGCCAGTTGACATCGACGCCCTGGCCCGGGCCGTGCGCGGCAATCAGCGCGCCGGGCTGGCGAAGGCAATCACACTGATCGAGTCCACCAGGACTGATCACCGGGCGGCGGCGCAGAAGTTGCTTCTCGAGCTGCTGCCGGAATCAGGGAATGCGCACCGGGTCGGCATCACCGGTGTTCCCGGTGTGGGCAAGTCGACGTTCATCGATGCTCTGGGGATGTACCTGATCGGCAGGGGGCACCGGGTGGCGGTGCTCGCAGTCGATCCGTCGTCGACCCGCACCGGCGGGTCGATTCTCGGCGACAAGACGCGGATGGCGCGTCTCGCCGTCGAGAAGGACGCCTACATTCGCCCGTCGCCTACATCGGGAACGCTCGGTGGTGTCGCGAGTGCGACCCGGGAGACGATCGTGCTGCTCGAAGCCGCCGGGTTCGACGTCATTCTGGTCGAGACGGTGGGCGTCGGGCAGTCGGAGGTGACGGTGGCCAACATGGTGGACTGCTTCTGTTTCCTCACACTTGCCCGCACGGGCGACCAATTGCAGGGCATCAAGAAGGGCGTGCTCGAACTCGCAGATCTCGTTGCCGTCAACAAAGCGGACGGCACGCACGAGAAGGAAGCGAGGGGCGCCGCCCGCGAACTGACGGGGGCTCTGCGGATGATCCATCCGCACGATGCACTGTGGAAGCCACCCGTCCTGACGACGAGCGGTTTGGAGGGAATCGGTCTCGAGGAATTCTGGAACACCGTGTGCAAGCACCGTGAGGTGCTCAGCGCCGCAGGGCAGTTCGAGGAAAACCGTCGACGCCAGCAAGTCGACTGGTCGTGGACCATGGTCCACGACCAACTGCTGCGGCGGCTCGAGACCAATCCCAGGGTCAAAGCGATTCGCGCGGAGATCGAACAGCAGGTGCGGTCCGGATCACTCACGGCCGCACTGGCCGCCGCAGCAATCCTCGAGGCTTTCGACGACACCGAAGGCTCGGCCGACTGACCCGCTAGCGGGACCCGACGGATTTCGCGAAGCGTCCGACCCGGTCGATGAGATCGTCGAAGAAGGTGTCCGGGTCGGTGCTCACCGCGATATCGGCGTTCGGTTCCCGGTTCCAGTGCCCGACCCAGTCCGCGACCGTCGTTCCCCGTGTGAGCCGGCCGTCCAGTTCGACGTCGACGGTGGCCGGGCGAGTCCGGACCAGACCTGGGTTCAATGCGACCGCCGCCGCGAACGGGTCATGCATGTGCGCGATGAAACCTTGGTCGTGGGTGCGGTGGAAGTCCATGTAGAACCGGATCGCGTCGGACAGGTGCCGGATCACCGGATTCGACGCGCGCGAGCGGACATCCGGGCCGTCGTCGGGGGAGATGATTTCCGCGGGAGTACTACCGGCCTCTTCCGCAAGTCTCCGGACGTGGTGCGGTGTCATCTCGATCGTCTCGGTGACGCCGAGTCCACACAGGATCGGGCGCCGGCCCTCCGGCGCCCCCGAGAAGGCATCGAAGACCTCCTTGGCGGCCTCCGGATCCACCGACACGTTCCATTCCGCGGTGGGGGTGGTGTTGCCGGGGTAGTTGAACGCGCCACCCATCACGACCAGCCGGTGCAGCAGGTGCGGCAGTTCCGGTTCTGCACGGATGGCGTGGGCCAGGTTGGTCAGTGGTCCCGTCGCCAAACCGGTGAGTTCCCCGGGGTGTTCGCGGACGGACTCGACCCACAGTGCGGCCGCGTCGCGCGTCGACAGTGCGCGGCCGGAGTCGGGAAGGACGGCATACCCCACGCCCTGCGGGCCGTGGGTGTCCTCGGTGGTTCGTAGCGGTGTGACGAGGGGGACCGGGGCGCCGAGTGCTACCTCGATGTCGCGGGCCCGGCACACCTCGAGCCAGTTCAAGTTGTTCGCGGCCACCTGTGCGGCGGGCACGTTCCCCGCGGTACTGGCAATCCCGACGATCTCGACTTCGGGGCTGGCCAACAGGTACAGCAGCGCGAGGGAGTCGTCGATGCCAGTATCGACGTCGACGATCAGTCGCCGAGTGCTCATGCGGAAGCTGCCAGGGTGTTGTCGCATATCGTCACAGGGCCATTGTCCACGGCGGAACAAATTGCTGAACGGGACGCTCGTCACCCCGCCTTCCGTAGGCTGGTGACCTTAGCGGTTCCCTACGGCTGAAGCCGGGGGATTTCAAGCTCAGACCGCACACGCACCCGACCCGGAGGAGGGATGCACGTGTCTTACATCGTCGACACTTGTGTGGCCCCGTTCTGCCACAGCCAGAATCACTCTGGCGGCGTTGCTGTCCCGGTCGTCGGTGTGTCCGCAGCATCGGCACAGGAAAGTGCGTTCGTCGAGTTCGAGTTGCTGCTTGGCTCTCGCGAAACACCTCGAACACGTCATCGTCGTGTACGCGGGCCCCACCAACACCACCTTCCGGCCAGCCCGCACGGCGCGGTCGACAAGTTCTCGTTTCGCCGCACCGATCGCGGCGTCGGCGGCTTTACGGGCCATCGTCGACTTCGCCAGGAACTTCGGTGTGAAATCCTCCACCGCGATCAGCGCATGGTTGTCGGCGACCTGTTTGGCCCATACCCGCGAGTCGTGTCGGGTTTGCCGGGCCGCCCTCTTGTGCAGACGCGCGGCCTCACGTTTGGCCCGCAAGTATCCGTTCGACTGGGGACCACGTCTACCACTGTGCCGCCGCGCCATTTTCCGTTGGGCTTTCGCCAGCTCGGCGGCACACCGCTTCCGGTGCCCGAGATACGGCAGGTCATAAGCGCCGTTGGTGGTAGTGGCCGTGGTGGTGACACCCCAATCCACACCGACCACGGCCTCGGCCACAGGGACCGGTTCAGGGGTGCGGGACACCACGAACGAGGCGTACCAATGCCCCAGCGAATCCTGGTACACGCGCACCGAGGTCGGCCCGGACGGCAACCCCCGCGACCAGACGACCGGGATCGTCACACCCTTCGGCAGCACGAGCCTGCGATCTCGGATCGAGAACCCGCGAGTGGTGTACTCGAGCGACGGAAACACCTTCTTCCGCGACTTCACCTTCGGTCGCCCACGGCCTTTCACCGTGAACGAGTGGCTGAGGGCCTGCCCGTAGGTGCGGAGCATCTGTTGCTGGGCGTTCTGGGAACCAGACCTGAGCCATGCGCTCTTGCTGCGGGCTTCGGTGAGGAGCTTCGACAGCTTCCCGAATGTCGGCTTGTTCCCCGACCTGTGTTGGTGGACAGCCTCGTTCCACAGGAATCGGCAACGATGCCACTCGTCGAGCAATGCGCGTTCAGCCTGCACACCAGGGCGCAGCCGGTAGGTGTAGCGCACCACTTCTTCAACCACAACCGGAACCTAATCGACACCACCGACACAAGAGGAGAATGCCCATGTCGGACGCAGTACCTGACCACCCTTTCCTCTCCACGGCTAAAGCCGAGGGTTTCCAGGGCGGTGTTCGATGACCGGATGGGTGGCGGGGGACATCATCGATCAGCAGGGCCGGACTCTTGTCGTGACCGGCGCGAACAGTGGCCTCGGGGCGGAAGCGACCAAGGCCTTGGCGAGAGCGGGCGCCAACGTGATCCTGGCGTGCCGAGATGTCGAGAAGGGTCGCGCGGTCGCGGAGCCGCTTGGAGAGCGCGCCAAGGTACGACGACTCGACCTCGCGGATCTGGCGTCGGTTCGTGAGTTCGCCGAGTCGATCGACTCGGTCGACGTGCTGGTGAACAACGCGGGAGTCATGGGGGTTCCGCTGCGCCGCACCGTCGACGGGTTCGAGATGCAGATCGGCACAAATCAATTCGGCCACTTCGCATTGACGGCCCTGCTGCTCGGCAAGGTCCGCGAGAGGGTCGTGACCATGGCGAGCATCATGCACAGGATCGGCACGATCGAACTCGACGATCTCAACTGGGAGCATCGCAAGTACCGGCGGTGGCCCGCGTACGGGCAATCGAAACTGGCCAATCTGTTGTTCACGTACGAGTTGCAGCGTCGGCTCGCGGCCTCGGGTTCGAAGGTGAAGGCACTCGCGTCGCACCCGGGATACGCGGCGACCAACCTGCAGTCCCACACGGAAACGGTCCAGGGCAGGCTCCTGTCCCTTGCCAACCCGGTGATCGCACAGTCGGCAGAAATGGGCGCGCTGCCGATGCTGTACGCGGCGACGGTCCCGGATGCCGGCGGCGGCAGCTACGTCGGCCCGTCGTCGATGTTCGAGACCCGGGGCTACCCGAAAGTGGTCGAATCGAACGGGAAGGCGCACGATGAAACCGTTGCTCGACAACTGTGGTCGTTGTCAGAGCAGCTCACTGGCGTCAATTTCGATTTCGGAGGATGACCGCGATGGCGATCGAGCGACTCAATCACGCGGTCCTGTACGTGTCCGACTTGCAGCGCAGCCTGGCGTTCTACCGCGATGTGCTCGGGTTCAGGGAGTTACCGGGCGGGTTTCCCGGTGGGGCGTTCCTGCAGGCGCCGGACTCGGCGAACGACCACGATCTGGGTTTGTTCCAGAGTCAGGATCCGACCAGTCAGGTGACGTCGGGAAACGTCGGGCTCTACCACCTGGCGTGGGAGATCGACACGCTCGCGGGCCTGGCCGAGATGCGCAACCGCTTGGTCACGGCGGATGCGCTGACCGGGTCGAGCAACCACTGCTCGACCAAGGCGGTGTACGGGCGCGACCCGGACGGAATCGAGTTCGAGGTGTGCTGGCTGGTGCCCGACGAACTCGTGATGGACGAACTAGTTCCTGCGCAACCGCCCACGCGTTCGCTGGACATCGACGCGGAGATCGCCCGCTACGGTGCCGACACCCGAGGGGGACCGCGCAGCGACCGTCATCTGTGGGAGCGGGTGTTCGCCGCGCGCGATCGTGGTTGACCTGCGCGATGTCACCGAGTCGCGGGTTCACTCCCAGACGGGTCGGTCTTCGCCCCACGGCCGAGCCGGAAACGGGTAGTCGGCGTACTCGAAGAGCGCGGGGCGGGCGCTGAACAAGTTGCCGTGCTCGACGAGGCAGGAGGCGTCGGGTGCGGCCGCCGCAGCGGGTGTGGCGACGCGGTCCCCGGCACCGAGCAGGCAGGCGGCGGTGCGGGCAAGGGACACCTCGACGGTGCGCATTCGGCCGTCGCGCCGCACGGCGGTGAGCGCGTCGATGATGCCGGCGGCGAGAAGATAGCCGGTCGCGTGATCGAGGGCCTGGGCGGGTAGCGCGCCCGGTGTGCCGTGAGCACCCTCGACCAGGGAAATCCCAGAGGCTGCCTGTACGATGCTGTCGAAACCACGCCGCTGGGCCCACGGGCCGGCAAAACCCCAGGCGCACAACCGTGCCCGCACCGGGGGCGCAGGCAGGGCGGCGAATACGTCGTCAAGGGCTCCCGGACGGTACCCGGACACGACGACGTCGGTATCGGCCAACAGGGCGGCGAGGATGGCGCGGCCGTCGCCGGAGTGGATATCGAGCAGGGCGGTTCGCTTCCCCTGACCGGTGTCGCGATGCTGGATGTCGATTTCCGGGATCGCAGGTGGGTCGATCCGCAGGACGTCGGCACCGAGCAGGGCGAGGGTCCGGGTCGCGACGGGTCCGGCGATGACCCGCGTCAGGTCGAGTACCCGGACACCCGCGAGTGGACGGTCCGAGTCCACCCGAGCCGACCGCGGTTGAGCGGTGTCCCCGTGTGAGGTGGTGTGCACGAGGTGCCCGGAGGCGGCGGCCCGGCCCGCGGGGTCGGCTGCCCATTCGGACTCCGACCGAACCCAGGCGGCGACGGCCTGCGCGCCGGCGGCGAGGTCTTCGACGTCCTGCGCGGTCATCGTCGCGACCCGCGCCGCGAGGGCGGATCGGTCTGCGTCATCGGGCAGGTCGAGCGATGCGAGCAGTCGACTGCGGTGATGCGGATAGTTGGCGTGGGTGCGCACCCAGCCGTCGGCGGTCGCGAGGAATCCAGACAGTTCCGCGAACCCGGGCACCGGAGAACCCGCCACGCGTAGCAGGCGGTCGCTCGTGAACGATGCGGCGATGCGATCTGGGTGCAGATGCCACCTGCGGGGCTCCCGACCGTCGGCCACGAGACGGCGGTCGACCGCTGCCGTGAGTGCCGCGACGGATCCTGCGGCGAGAGCGAACACTGGCAGACGTGCCGCGAGGTAGTCGCCGCGATCCCCACAGCAGATCCGGGCGGGGTCGGTGGTTACACCGGCTCCACGGTCGTAGTCGCGCAGCACCCGACCGAACGCACTCATCGCAACCTCGCCTCGTCTCGACCCTCTGTGGCCCGAGATTACCGGTGGGACAACAGGCTCCTGCATCGTTCCAGCAGGGCGGCGCGCAGCGGTGCGGCCCGCTCGGCGAGCTGCAGTTGTCGGCGCACATAGTCGGCACGGCCGGACGGCGTCTCGATCGGCACCGGTTCGTAACCGTATTCGGACAGGTCGTACGGGCTGGCGGCCATGTCCAGTTCGCGAGCGGCGAGGGCGTGCTCGAGGCAGTCCACGACCAGGTCGGCGTCGATCAACGGCACCAGTTTGTACGCCCACTTGTACAGATCCATTCCCGCGTGGAGGCACCCCGGTTGTTCACTGCGGACCTGCCCCGCCCGGTCGAGCTGGGTTGCGTTCCGGGGGACGGCAGCAGGGGTGAAGAACCGGAACGCGTCGTAGTGGGTGCAGCGCAGCGGCATCGACTCCACGACGGCGTCGGTGTCCTCATGGCTCAGCCGCAGCGGCACCTGCCGGTGCCGTACCGCATCGCCCCCGCCGCGATACACCATCGCCCACTCGTGCAGCCCGAAACAGTTCAGGTGTGGGCTGCGGGACTCGGTGGCGGCGAGAAGTCCGGCGACGAACTCGACAGTCTCTCGCCGTCGGTCGAGCACGTCCGGATCCACCGCAACGCCGGTATCACCGTCGATGCTCACCGCCCGGTATCCGGTGTACTGCAGGTATTCCCCGGTCTCGGAGCCGGTGAGAACCACTCCGAAACCGGGGTGCCAGCGCCGCAGCTGGTTGGGCCGGAAACTGTAGTAGGTGAACAGGAAGTCGTGCACAGGGTGCGTGACCCCGGCGGCCTTGCGGTCCTGGTGTGGTTCGACGATGCGCGCCACCCGTTCGCGGTGACGCGCCCGCCGCGCCGTCCACTCCCGGCTGCAGAGAACCACGGGAGGGCGCCCACACCCGGTGCTCACCGTCACATCGATCGCTGTCCCGGATCGGCGCCCTCGATTTGGTGGGTTCCGTCGCGCACGGTGCCGACGTATTCCTCGACCAGATCCTCGAGCGCGACGATGCCGACGATCCGCCCGGTCGGGTCCGCCGCGGCCCCCAGGTGGGAACTGGAGCGACGCAAACTCGCAAGGGCCTCCGCGAGTGGTGCGCCGGTCGCCAGTTGCGGCAGGGGTCGAATGTCGGACCTCGGAATCACCGTGTCGGGTCCCGCGTGCTCGTCGGCTACGTCGTCGAGCACATCCTTGAGGTGGAGGTATCCCACCAGCGAACCGTCCTCGGCGCGCACCGGGTATCGGGAGAAGCCGGTCTCGATGACGGCCTCCTCGATGCTGCCGAGCCGGGTTCCACCAGCCGAGAGCGGGATGGTCCGGACCTCCTCGAGGGGAATCATCACCTCGGCGACGGTGCGGTCGGTCGATTCCAGGGCTTGGGTCAGCCGCCGGTGCTCTTCCGCGTCGATGAGGCCCTCGGAACGGGATTCGCCGATCATCTCCGACAGTTCCACTGCCGAAACGGTGACCTCCAGTTCGTCCTTCGGTTCGACCCGCAGCAACCTCAGCGTGAGGTTCGCGCACACGTTGTAGAACGAGATGAGCGGGCGGGCCAGCTTGATGAACAGCAAGTGCATCGGCACCAGCAGCATGGCCGATCGTTCCGGTCCCGCCAGCGCGATGTTCTTGGGCACCATCTCGCCGAGCAGGATGTGCAGCACCACGATCAGCGACATTGCGATCGTGAACGACACCGCGTGCAGCACGCCGTCCGGTAGCTCGAGCGCGCCGAGGGGGACCTCCAGGAGATCCGCGATGGCCGGCTCGGCTACCTTGCCGAGAAGGATCGAGCAGATTGTGATGCCCAACTGCGCGGCGGCCAGCATCAACGACAAGTTCTCGCCGGCCTTGATGACCGTGCGGGCTCGTTTCTTGCCCTGCGCCTCGAGGGCTTCGAGCCGGTCACGTCGCGCCGAGATCAGCGCAAATTCCGCGCAGACGAAGAAAGCGTTGCCGGCCAGCAGCACGAAGGTGAGCAGCATCCCGAGTACATCGTTAGCCATCTTCACCCTCCTCCGGGTCGGCTTTGCCGGTGTCGGCGGGAACTGGTGTCAGCAGCACCCGGTCGATGCGCCGTCCATCCATGTGAGTCACCGTGGCCGTCCACCTGAGACCGGGTTCGGGCGTGGCGCCGGACGTCGGGAGTTCCACCACGTCGCCGCCTCGGGGGATCCGTCCGAGATGGGTGAGTACCAGTCCGCCGAGGGTCTCGTACTCGCCCTCCGGCGCAGTGAAGCCGGTGGTATCGGATACCTCGTCGACGCGGAGCAAACCGGAGCAGGACCAGCTGTTGCCGATCCGTTGGACGTCGATCTGGGGTTCGTCGTGCTCGTCGCGCACGTCACCGACGATCTCCTCGATCAGATCCTCCATCGTGACCAGTCCGGCCGTGCCGCCGTATTCGTCGACGACGAAGGCGACCTGCATGCCATCGGACCGGATTCGCTCCATCAGGGCGTCACCATCGAGGCTCGAGGGAACCACCGGGACCGTCTGCGCGAGAGAGCTGAGGCGCGTGGTGCTTCGGCGATTCGCGGGTACCGCGAAGGCATGCTTGATATGCACCACGCCGACGGAATCGTCGAGGTCACCGTCGACCACGGGGAACCGGGAGAACCCGGTACGCGCGGCGGTGTCGATCAGGTCTGCCACAGTGTCGGTGGTGGCCAAGGACTCGATCTTCACCCGCGGCGTCATCAACTCCTCCGCGGTGCGCTCCCCGAAGCGGAGAGAGCGGTTGACGAGAAGGGCCGTGCCCTTGTCGATGGCACCGCGTTGTGCGGACGCTCGAACGAGCGAGCCGAGTTCCTGCGGGGACCGAGCCGACCGCAGTTCGTCAGTGGGCTCCATACCGAGCCGCCTCACCCACATGTTTGCTGTGCCGTTGAGTCCGTTGATCGCCCACTTGAAGATGAGCGAAAATCCGGCCTGCAGTCCCGCTACCGCTCGTGCGGTGGGAAGCGGGTGGGAGATGGCCAGGTTCTTCGGTACGAGTTCGCCGAAGATCATCGAGAACGACGTCGCGAGAACGAGCGCGATCACCAACGATATAGCTGCAGAGAGAGATTCGCTCAAGCCGAAGGTGTCCAGAATCGGCCGGATGAACCGGGCCAGGACGGGTTCGGCCAAGTAGCCGGTGATCAGTGTTGTGATTGTGATTCCGAGTTGCGCACCCGACAGCTGGAAGGACAGCGTGCGGTGGGCGTGCTGAACCTGACGGGCGCGGAGGTCGCCGTCGCGTGCATGCGCGTCGACGGTGCTGCGCTCGAGGGCTGTGAGCGAGAACTCGGCCGCGACGAACACCGCGGTGCCGGCTGTCAGTGCGAGGAAGCCCAGAAGGGCGAGAATGCTGAGCGCGATGTCCATAGGTCATCGCCGCCAAGCGGGGAAGTGAGTGGCGCCGGGTTTGTCGCCCGGCTCGGTAGAGGATCCCTCCGAACCGGCGGAATCGGAGTCCGACCCCTCTGAAGCGTCGACCGATGCGTCGACGGGTGGGACATTTGCTACGTATGTGGGTGCCTCGGGCACCGGAGTCCTCTCGTTCGGAGTCGGCAACCGGAGGGTTCCGGTGCCGAAAACCAGTGTGGTTCGGCGGTCAATGATACCCGGTGAGTGCCCGATTCAGCGGAACAGGACACTCACCGAAACCTCGGGGTGCGCGTTCGTCACCAACCGGTGGGAAGGGGACGCCCCTCCGCGAATCCGGCCGCGGACTGGACACCCAGAACCGCCTTGTCGTGCAACTCCTCGAGCGTTCGCGCGCCGGCGTAGGTGCATGTGCTGCGCACGCCCGAACAAATGTGATCGAGTAGGTCCTCGACCCCAGGGCGTTCCGGGTCCAAACGCATCCGGGAACTCGAAATACCCTCCTCGAACAGCCCTTTCCTGGCTCGGTCGAAAGCGGTGTCGCTCGCGGTCCGGGCGGCCACCGCACGTTTGGAGGCCATACCGAAGCTCTCCTTGTAGGCGTTGCCCGACCGATCCACCTGCAGGTCGCCGGGAGACTCATAGGTCCCCGCGAACCAGGACCCGACCATCACGTTCGACGCGCCCGCAGCGAGGGCGAGGGCCACATCCCGTGGGTGACGAACGCCTCCGTCCGCCCATACGTGGGCACCCATCGTGCGCGCCTGTGTGGCGCATTCCTCGACAGCGGAGAATTGTGGCCTGCCCACCCCGGTCATCATGCGGGTGGTGCACATCGCACCCGGTCCGACGCCGACCTTCACGATGTCCGCGCCCGCGTCGATCAGATCGCGGGTTCCGGCGGCGGAGACGACGTTGCCGGCGACGAGAGGAACCCCGAGTTCGGCCTTCTTCAAGGTGCCGAGAACATCGATCATCTTCTGCTGGTGGCCATGCGCGGTGTCGACGACCAGCAGGTCGGCGCCGGCTTCGACGAGCGCGCGAGCCTTCGCGGCGACGTCGCCGTTGACGCCGACCGCGGCAGCAAGACTCAACCGCCCGCTGGCGTCGACAGCTGGTCGGTAGATGCCGGCACGGATAGCACCAGTACGGGTGAGAACACCGGCGAGCGTGCCATCTTCGTTGACGATTACCGCGAGCGAGTCGTGCTTGCCCTCGAGAAGCTCGAATACCTCGCGGGGAGATGCGGTGACGGGGGCGGTGACGAAGTCGGTCAGCGCCACCGCTCGCAGTCGAGCGAACCGGTCGACATCTGAACAGGAAGACTCGGTGACGATACCGACGGGCCGGTCGTTCTCGACGACCACCACGGCGCCGTGCGCGCGCTTGTGCATCAGGGCCAGTGCATCGGTTACGGCAGCGTCGGGGTCCAGCGTCACCGGTGTGTCTGCGACGAGATGCCTGCTCTTCACGAAGGACACGGTCTCTGCCACGGCGGCTGCCGGAAGGTCCTGAGGGAGAACGACCAGGCCGCCACGGCGAGCCACCGTTTCGGCCATCCGCCGACCGGAGACCGCGGTCATGTTGGCGACGACGATCGGAATGGTTGTTCCCGTCCCGTCGGCTGTGGAGAGGTCGACGTCGAAACGCGACGTGACCTCGGTGCGATTCGGCACCAGGAACACGTCGTCGTAGGTCAGGTCATAGGGAGGGCGATGCCCGTCGAGGAACTGCACGGTCAGGACGATACCGGGGATACGGCGGTGATGGCGAACGTCCCAGTGCTCATGCCCTGGGCGTCTCAGCGCGCCCCGCGTTTGCGGTGTCTCTGCGTAGCACGCGCAGACCCGGGCCCACGACCACGCCGCACCCCCGAACTTCCGGCTCGAGGTCTGCCGTGGCGCGACGACACCCCCTCCGAGTCATGTGCCTGCCTACCCTTCTTCGGAGTGTCCTGCGTGGTGGCACCGGTGCCGGGTACGGAAATGGGCTTCCCGGACGGTCGCCGTGCGCCGGTCATCCGGGTGAGAAACGCGTCGCCAGGGCGTACGGGTACGCCCTCCACCACGATCCCCGCTTTGCGGGTCAACTCCTCGACCTCGGCGCGCTCTTCTTCGGTGACGAGGGTGACCACCACACCGGTCGCTCCGGCCCGGGCGGTTCGTCCGGCGCGATGGACATAGTCCTTGGATTCGGTCGGGGGGTCTACGTGGACAACGAGTGAGATCCCGTCCACGTGGATGCCTCGGGCGGCCACGTCGGTGGCCACCAGCACCGGGGTGGTCCCGTCGGCGAACGCCTCGAGCGTGCGGTTTCGGTTGTTCTGCGTCTTACCGCCGTGTAACGCTCCGGCCGAAACCCCTGCGTCGCGCAACTGCTTCGCGAGACGGTCCACCCCGAACTTGGTGCGCACGAACATGAGTGTACGGCCCTGCCGTGAAGCGATATGTGCCGCAACGGATCTCTTGTCCTTCTTATCCACGAACAGCAGGTGGTGCCGCATCGTCGACGCGGGGGCTTCCGCAGGTGCCGTCGAATACGTGACGGGATCGCGCAGATATCGCTCTACAAGCGTATCGACCTCACCGTCGAGAGTGGCCGAAAACAGCAGTCGCTGACCATCACTGGGGGTCTTGTCGAGAATCTGCGTGACCTGCGGCATGAAACCCAAGTCGGCCATGTGATCGGCCTCGTCGAGTGTGGTGACGACGACGTCGTCCAGGGACACCGACCCCTGCGCCAGGTGATCGGCGAGACGGCCGGGAGTCGCGGCCAGCAGATCAACGCCGCGGGAGAGTGTTTCGACCTGCCGCTTGATCGGAATGCCGCCCACCACAGCGGCTACTCGCAGCCCCAGCGACAGTGCGGGCTCGTCCAAAGCACGCACGATCTGCAGTGCCAGTTCCCGGGTAGGAACCAGAACGACTCCGCGGGGGAAACCACGTCGACTCGCAGCACCTCTGAGTCGCGCCAACATAGGCAATCCGAATGCGAGGGTCTTCCCTGACCCCGTCGGGGCCCTGCCCAGGACGTCCCTTCCCGTGAGGGCGTCAGGAATTGCGGCGGCTTGAATGGGGGACGGCACGGTGATGCCGCCACGGCCCAGGGCGTGAATCATCACTGCGGGAAGGCCGAGTCCGAGGAACGTCTCACCTTGCGGTGCGGGCGAGGAACCCTGGTGTCCGGACATGTCGTGAAGGCTACCGTCTACGCGGAGCCCCCCAGGGAGCGCCGTGGCGCGTGCGGATCAGCGGCACGGCGCTCCCTGAGAAATACGAAACCGGCGAAGGCCCCGGTCTCAGGCCTGCACTTCGCTGCGGTCACCGCTCCACAGCGTATGGAACTTGCCCTCCGCGTCGACCCGTTCGTAGGTGTGGGCGCCGAAGAAGTCCCGCTGTCCCTGGGTCAGCGCCGCAGGCAGTCGCTCGGCGCGCAGGGCGTCGTAGTACGACAGTGACGACGCGAACGCCGGCACCGGGATTCCCAGCAGGGTGGCGGTGGAGACCACGCGGCGCCAACTGTCGATGGCCGTCTCGATTGCATCCCGGAAGTACGGCGCCAGGATGAGGCTCGGCAGTTTCGGGTTCTCGTCGTACGCGTCCTTGATGCGATTCAGGAAGCGCGCTCGGATGATGCAACCACCACGCCAGATCGTCGCCAGGTCGGCCGGGTGTAGATCCCAGTCGTACTCCGCGCTGCCGGCGGCGATCTGGTCGAATCCCTGCGCGTACGCCACAACCTTCGACGCATACAGCGCCCGGCGGATGTCCTCGGTGAACTGTGCGGCGTCCGCAGGCTTGTCCGCGAGCCGACCGGATGCGAGGCCGACCGCAGCCTTGCGTTGTTCGCGCGAACCGGACAGGGCGCGGGCGAACACGGCCTCGGCGATTCCGGTAACAGGGACTCCGAGATCGAGCGCCGACTTGACGGTCCAGCGACCCGTACCCTTCTGCTCGGCTGCATCGACGATCACATCGACCAACGCCTTACCGGTCTTGGCATCCTTCTGCTTCAGCACCTCCGCGGTGATCTCGACGAGATAGCTCTCGAGGTCGCCCGAGTTCCACTCGGTGAACACTTCGGCGATCTTGTCGGCGTCATAGCCGAGGGCATCGCGGAACAGGTGGTACGCCTCGCCGATCAGTTGCATGTCGGCGTACTCGATGCCGTTGTGCACCATCTTCACGAAGTGCCCGGATCCGTCGGGGCCGATGTGGGTGCAGCACGGGATGCCGTCGACCTGAGCGGCGATCGATTCGAGCAGCGGGCCGAGCGCCTCGTAGGACTCCTTGGGTCCACCCGGCATGATCGACGGTCCGTTCAGTGCGCCTTCCTCACCGCCGGAGATGCCGGCGCCGACGAAGTGCAGGCCCCGCTCACGCAGCGCCGCCTCACGGCGCATCGTGTCGGTGTACAGGGCATTGCCGCCGTCGATGATGATGTCACCGGGCTCCATGGCGGCGGCGAGTTCCTCGATGACGGCGTCGGTGGCATCGCCGGCCTTGACCATGATCAGCACGCGACGCGGCTTCTGCAGCGCGCCTACGAACTCCTCGATGGTTTCCGTACGGACGAAGTCGCCCTCGCTGCCGTGATCGTCGAGAAGTGCGTCGGTCTTCGCGATGCTGCGGTTGTGGAGAGCGACGGTGTGACCATGCCGGGCGAGATTTCGGGCAATGTTCGAGCCCATGACGGCCAGTCCGGTGACGCCGATCTGGGCGCGTGCGCCCTCGGTGTTGTCGATAGTCATAGATACAGCATTCCTTCTCACTCGGTGGTCGCGAAATCGGCGGTTGGATAGACCTCCAGCAAGGTTATCGCCGGGGTCATCGGCGTGCTGTGCCGATGCGCGGCGCCCCGCGGAGGAATCGCGGAGCTCTGCGGATCCTGTGGATCGTGCCGTGAGTGGAGCGGCTTCGTCTTCGCGCCCCCGCAAAGGAGCGATCGTGACCGAAGTTGTCCGTTGACTATGATTCCGGCCACAGGTAAGTATGAGCGGTCCGATCGAGCGGGAGTCCACTGCCTCAACTTCCAGGAGCCCCGGGATCACCTCGCTGTTCCACTGAGTTAGGAGAAATATGAATCGGCACAGCGGTTTCCGCGGTTTCCTCGAAGCCTGGCGCTGCACCCGACGTCTCTTGTTCGGGTCGACGGCCGTCGTCGCGATGGTGGTGGGTACCGCCGGAGTGGGAGCGGTGACTGCGTCGGCAGACACCGTCATCGGCACCGTCCCGGTCGGGGATGCTCCGGAGGGGGTGGCGCTCAGCCCGGATGGGGCCCGCGCCTACGTCGCCGACTCGAAGAGCAATAGGGTGTCGGTGATCGACACTGTGAGCAACATCGTGATCGCGACAGTCCCGGTCGGGACCACCCCCCAAGGGTTGGCTGTGACTCCCGACGGATCCCGCGTCTACGTCGCCAACGCCTACAGTGGTCTTCTCGGTGAGGTGTCGGTCATCGACACCGCCGACAACACGGTGGTCGCGACCATCCCCGCCGGGATCATCCCCGAAGGGGTGGCGGCGACCCCGGACGGGAATTTCGTCTACGTCACCAACAATTTCAGCAATGACGTGTATGTGATCGGCACTGCCGACAACATCGTGGCCACGACCCTCTCGGTCGGGGGCCGCCCCCAAGGGGTGGTGGTGACACCGAATGGGAAGTTCGCCTATGTCACCAACTCGAAGGACAATACGGTGTCGGTGATCGACACTGGCACCAATGATGTGGTCGGTACGGTGCAGGTCGGGGCAAGCCCGCACGACGTGGCGGTGACCCAGGACGGATCCCGCGCCTATGTCACCAACTCGAAGGACAATACGGTGTCGGTGATCGACACTGGCACCAATGATGTGGTCGGTACGGTGCAGGTCGGGGCAAGCCCGCACGACGTGGCGGTGACCCAGGACGGATCCCGCGCCTATGTCACCAACTCGAAGGACAATACGGTGTCGGTGATCGACACTGGCACCAATGATGTGGTCGGTACGGTGCAGGTCGGGGCAAGCCCGCACGACGTGGCGGTGACCCAGGACGGATCCCGCGCCTACGTCACCAACTCCGAAAACAACACAGTGTCAGTGATCGAGATAACCGCGACGCCCGATGTCGAGACCACGACGAGAGTGTCCCGGCCGACAACTACTGTGAAGGGCGTTGCAGTGGACCTCACTGCGATGGTCTCCGGGAACCCGTCCGGTGGCACAGTACAGTTCTTCGATGGCGTGATTCTCATCGGGGACCCGGTGCGGGTGACCGACGGTAGGGCGACACTGTCGCATGCCTTCACCGAGGCGGGCGATCACCCAATTACTGCGGTCTACAGCGGAACCGAGGGCTTTCTCGGATCGACCAGTCAGGTCGTTACCGCCGTCGTCACAGACGATGGCGGCGGCGCCGGATCGGCCGGAGGCGTCTTCGGATCCTGAGTTCGGCGAACTCAGCTCCGACGCTCGCGAATCGGGCCGTCGAAGCCGTCGTAGGAGCGACGATCCGTGCGGCTACGGAATCCACCGCGGGTGGGCGCGGGACGCCGATCCGGCGCGGCTGCCCCACGATCGTCGTCGCGGCGGAAGCCCCCGCCCCGGTTGTCACGGCCCCGGCTGTCACCGAAGTCGCGGCGATGGGTACCGCGGTCGAAGGTCCGCTCGGCGGTGGCGCGAGGGTTGTCGCCGCGGTCACCGAGGTCACGGCGCGGCGCTCGATCGTTCACCGTGCGGTTGTCGCGGTCCCCTCGGTAGCCGCTGCCGCGGGTGTCACCGTCTCGGCTTGGCCGAGCGCTCCGGTAGCCGCTAGATCTGGAGTCGGACTGGTCTCGACGGGGGTCGCGGCCCTCGAAGTTACGCCTGCCCGACGGCCGGTCGTCGTTGCTCCGATTGCCGCGGTTGGGGCGGCCGTATCCACCATCGCGCCGGGGCCCACGGTTGCCGAACTTTCTATCGCCGCCGCGGCCGAAGTGGGTTTCGCGCACCGGTTCTCCACTGGGTGCCTTGGCTCCGGTGATGCTGGCCAGCTTCTCCGAACCGGGGGAGACCGGCACAGCCGTGGCGTCGACGCCTGCCATCCCGGTCAGGCGCCTGAACGTGCGCTTCTGGTTGGGTAGCACGATCGCGACGACGATGCCCTTCTCGCCGGCACGCGCGGTCCGGCCTGCACGGTGCAGGTAGTCCTTGTGGTCGGCGGGCGGATCGACGTTCACGACCAGGTCGATGCCGTCGACATGGATGCCGCGTGCGGCGACGTCGGTCGCGACCAGTACCGGGGTGCGGCCGTTCTTGAATCGTTCGAGGACCCGGCTGCGCTGGTTCTGTGCCTTGCCCCCGTGCAGAGCCTCGGCGGCGATTCCGACCGCTCGCAGACGGTCGGTGATGCCCTCACACCCGAGCTTGGTCCGGGCGAACATGATGGTGCGCCCCTCGCGGGCACCGATTTCGGCAAGGACGTTGTCCTTCTGGCCGCGGTCGACGAGCAGCACGTAGTGCTCCATCGTGTCCACGCTGGCCCGCCCGTCCTCCGTGGAGTGCTGAACATGATCCGGAAGGAACTGGCGGACCAGCGACTGCACCTCGCGGTCCAGAGTGGCGGAGAACAGCAGACGCTGGCCTTCGGCCGGTGTGTCGCCGAGGATGGACCGCACCTCGGGCAGGAAGCCCATGTCAGCCATCTGATCAGCCTCGTCGAGGGCTGTGATTTCGACGGAATCGAGGATGCAGGTGCCCTGGCGGAGGTGATCACCGAGTCGGCCCGGGGTGGCGACGAGGACGTCGACACCACGCCGCAACTGGTCAACCTGTCTCGTGAACGGAGTTCCGCCGACGGCGGGTCTTACGCTCAGTCCGAGCGCACCGGCGTAGGTCGCGAGGGAATCGACCACCTGGAAGGCGAGTTCACGGGTGGGTACGAGCACCAGCGCGCGGGGACGCTTGGGTGCGGGTCGGTCTTCGTGTCGGGCGAGTCGGGCGAGCATCGGCAGACCGAAGGCGAGGGTCTTGCCCGATCCGGTCTGGGCGCGGCCGAGAACGTTGGTGCCCGCGAGTGCGTCCGGAACGGACTGCGCCTGAATCGGTGACGGGATCGTGATGGAGTTGCGGGCCAGCGCTTGCACCAGCGGCGCGGGCAGGCCGATCTCGGCGAACGTCACGGCGGCTGTGTCGGCTGCGCCGGCATTCTCATCAAGGGCTTCGATATCAGCCTGCTCGTCGTGGGCAGACGTCATCTGGACAGCGTTGGTCACGCGGTACCTCTCCGGGCATAGGGCGCGTCGCGGAGCGGGGGCTGTCGTTCAGCACGCACAATGGGACGAGCCAGGGCACATGTCACCTGGTCATCCATTCGCGTGAGCGCGGGGGAATGGGGCTGTGTGCCGTTTCGGTGTTGATCGACCTCGGTGTTTGGTGAAGTTCGGTGCTTGGTGAACTTCGGTGTTGATGAACTACCGCGGCCGCCGAACAGTGTACGCGACGCAGTGCCCGGCCAGCGAATTCGTTGTTCTGTGACGTGAGTGACTACAGGGCGCGGAACAACCTGCTCAGTTCGGTCAGCCAGGGGACGGCGACGGCGATTGTCGGCACGACGAGTATGGCGACGGACGCCGCATATGCCGCCAGCGATACGGACGTTGCCGCACGCGTCTCCGATGAGGCGAGCCGCTGCACCCGCAGCAGCGTGTCGGGGCCACCTGCAGCCATCGCTCCATTGGGAGCGTGTGAACCCGAACAGGCCACGAGTGCCCTGGCGAGTGCCGCTGGCCCGGTGGCGCGGACAGCGGAATCATCGGCCAGCATCTCGACAAGCAGCTGCACCGATCCCAGCGCCGACTTGCTGCGCACGACCTTCGGGAAGGCAGCGTTGACAGCGGTGAAGGCCTCGAGCACTAGGTCGTGTCGGGCGCGCAGGTGTGAACGTTCGTGGGAGAGGATCGCAGCAATCTCCACGTCGCTGAGTTTGGTGAACGTTCCCCGACTCAGTACGACTCGCCGACGCAGGCCGGGTAGGCAATAGGCGATCGGCTCGGCCGCGTCGAGGACGCGCAGATCCGGAGCGCGCGCAAGCGGGGACGCCGTGGGACCGTTGTCGAGGAGATCGACAAGCATGCGGTGCCTCGAGCGCCGTCGCCTGGTTCGAATACCGACCTGGACGACAGAGAAGATCAGCCGCGCCCCGACCATCAGTGTCAGAGCGAGAACCGCCACGTAGAGGAGCCAAAGGGGCAAGCCCAGAGCGTCGATCTCCTCGACCGGCGAGGTGGTCGGTCGGCCATCCGGGCCGGGAACGAGGAGTTGGCTGGCGATCGCAAGTCCCGAACCGAATGCAGACAGCACCGCTGCGAGGGCGATTGCCTGCCATAACACCAGGGCCGCGCGCGGTGCTCGGTACGGCCAGCGGGCACGACTCAGCAGCGCAGGGACTGGCCCTGCGAACAGGAGTGCGAGTACTCCGAATACCAGCGCGGCGGTGGCGTGCATGTCCTTCACATAATGCACGACGAATGTCAGACCGCGCGAGCGGCTCCGGGCTCATCGCCGCCGTCGGATCGTTCCTTGGACTCGAGTGCGGCGAGGGCCTCACGGAGTGCGTCGGCCTCGTCGGCACCGACCTGGCCGACGAAGTGAACGAGTGCGGCAGCGCGGCTTCCTGACTCGTCGGCCTGCTGGAGTGCGTCCACCATGAGGCTCGCGACGAGTTCTTCACGCTCGTGCACCGGCAGATATCGGTGTGCACGATCGTCGCGCTGCTGAATGACTAGGCGCTTCTTGGCCAGTCGCTGCAGCACGGTCATGACCGTCGTGTACGCAAGGTCACGTCGGGTCGCCAGTTCCTCGTGCACCTGACGCACAGTCTGTGGTTCCGATGTTGACCACAGGTGATCCATCACCGCGCGTTCGAGTTCCCCGAGACCAGCCATGTTCCGATTCTACGGTTATCATCTCGCGGGTATGCACAAGTGGGCGTAGCCAACAGTCGGTTCAGCGTGTGGTAATGGTCATAGTGTCGTCGGGTCGGTCGATGCTCGATTTGCAGCGGCGGGACCCCCTGTCGCGCCGTACACGTGACGCGTCCCGATCGGTACCACCAACGGGCGATCGGCCACCGGGTCGGCGATCACCGTGGCCTCGAGGCCGAACACCTCGAGGAGGAGTTCGGCGGAGATGATGTCCTTCGGTGCGCCTGCCGCGAAGACCGTGCCGTCCCGCATCACGATCAACCGGTCGCTGTAGCGGATCGCAAGGTTGAGGTCGTGGAGCACCATCACCACGGTGCGGCCCATCTCCTCGTGCATTCGGTCGACGAGGTCGAGAACCTCGATCGAATGCGCCAGGTCCAAGTAGGTTGTGGGCTCGTCGAGCAAGAGGATGTCGGTTCCCTGCGCGAGCGCCATCGAGATCCACGCGCGCTGCCGCTGTCCGCCGGACAACTGGTCGACCGGACGATCTGCAAGGTCGGACACCCCGGTCAATGCGAGCGCCTCGGCGACCTCGCCCTCGTCGTCCGACGACCACTGCCGGATCCACGACTGATGCGGATGCCGACCGCGCGCTACCAGGTCGGCAACCGTCAAGCCCTCCGGCGCGGTCGGCGACTGGGGGAGCATGCCAAGGGTGCGGGCGACGTCCCTGGTACGCATCGACCCGATGGCCTTCCCATCGAGCAGCACCGAACCAGCCCGGGGCTTGAGTAGCCTGCCCAGCGCACGCAGCAGGGTCGACTTGCCACACCCGTTGGGGCCGATCACGGTGGTGATCACCCCCGTCTCGATCTGGAGGTCGAGCTTGTCGACGATGATGCGGTCGCCGTATCCGAGGCTCACGCCTTCGGCGATCAGTCGTGCGTGCGGCTGCGCGGTCATGCCGTGACCTTCCGATTGTTGCGAACCAGCAGATACATCAGGAATATTCCGCCGAGCGCCGAGGTGACGATGCCGACGGGGAGTTCGACCGGCAGAACCGTGCGCGCCACCACGTCGCTGCACACGACGAGTACGGCACCGGTCAGCGCTGACGCGATCAGTGGCGGTCCCGCGGCGCGTACCAGCCTCAGGGCGACCTGGGGTGCGGCGAGCGCCACGAAAGCGATCGGACCCGCCGCCGCCGTCGCGATGCCCGCCAGGGTCACGGCGATCAGCAGGAGACGCGCCTGCGACCACTGCAGGCGGACGCCCAACGAGACGGCGTTGTCGTCGCCGAGGCGGAGCGCTCCCATCGTGAACGACGAGACGACCGCATAACCGCCGATCACCGCGACGGCGATCGCCACCGGCCACATCTGGTCCCACGACGCACCGCCCAGGGAACCGTTGAGCCAGATCTGGGCGCGGGAGGCATCGTTGATGTCCGCCGAGATGAGCAGCCATCCGGTGACCGCGATGAGCATGGCGTTGATTCCGATGCCGATCAGGATCAACCGGTAACCCTCGACGCCGGCGCGCCAGGCGAGCAGGTAGATGACTGCCGCGGTGAGCAGCGCACCACACAGCGCGGCCAGTGGGATACCCACGGTTGCCAGCAGACCGACGAAGGAGCCGCCCCCGCCGAGAACTATCAATGCAACCGCGGCAGCGCTGGCACCGGAGGTTATGCCGAGGATGTCCGGGCTCGCCAACGCGTTCCGGGCGATCGACTGGGTGATGGCGCCGGCCAACCCGAGGGCCATGCCGATGAACGCCCCGGTCAGCGCCCTCGGCAGGCGCAGGTCCATGACGATGAAATTCTGGGCCGAGGTGCCACCCCCGAAGAGCACCCTCGAGACCTCGGGGATCGACATCGGGTAGTCGCCCCGCCCGATGTGCAGGCAGAGCAGAAGGAACAGCGCCACCAGTAACGCTACGTTCACGGCGATTGCGAGCGGCCGGAGGACAAGGGAGATCGCCCCGAGGCGGAATGCCGGGCGCGCAGGAACCCCTGACGTCACCTTCGGTGTGGCGTCGCTGCGCAACTCGTCTCTGACACTCATAGCTTTGCCAGCTTTCTACGCCGAACCAATGCGATGAAGAACGGTGCGCCGAACACGGCCAGCACGATGCCCACCTGCAACTCACCCGGTCGGACGACGACGCGACCGATAACGTCCGCGGTGACGAGCATGATGCCGCCGAGTAGCCCCGCGTAAGGGACGAGCCAACGGTAGTCGGGGCCGGTGATCGCGCGGGCCACGTGGGGGACCACCAGGCCGATGAACGCGATCGGTCCGCAGGCTGCGGTGGCCGCACCGATCAGCAGCGTGATGGCGAGGACGCCAAGGACGCGGCTGGCCGCGACGTTGGTACCGAGGGCCCGGGCGACATCCTCACCAAGACTCAGGACGTTCAGCCCGGGGGTACTGACCAGGGCGAGGATCAGCCCGACGATGAGGAACGGCAGCACTTGCCAGAGCACGTCGAAACCCCGTCCGGCCACCGAACCGACCACCCAGAAACGGTAGGCATCCAGGCTGGCCTGGTCGATGATGATGACCGCGTTCGTCATGGCCTGGAGAAAGAACGCGACGGCAGCGCCGGCCAGTGCCAGACTCAGCGGACTCGCCCCACCGTTGCCGATCGACGCCAGCCCGAACACGATCACGCTAGCCGCGAACGACCCGGCAAAGGCGAACCACAGGTATTCGCTGGGCGTGGTGAAGCCGAACAGGTACATCGACAGCACGACAAGGAATGCGGCGCCGGCACTGAGACCGAGAAGGCCCGCATCGGCGAGTGGATTGCGGGTGTGGCCCTGAATCAATGCCCCGGCCACACCGAGTGCGATGCCCACTATGAGCCCCAACGCTGTGCGCGGAATGCGCAGGGTGTGCACGATGATGTCGGTCTGCGACCCATCCGCCGCGAACAGGGCGTGGAAGATCTCCGTGAAGGACAACGGGCGCGCCCCGATTGCGATGCTCGCGAGCAGAACCAGGGCGAGCAGGACAACAAGGACACCCAGGCCGACAAGCCTGCGACGGCGGATTCCCGCGACCGACACGTCCTTCGTGAGGACGGTGAAACCTTCCTCTTTCGCAGTGCTCTCGCGGACAACTTCGGTTCCGGATCCCCACGGCACCCGCGTCAGGGCCCGTATGGGGCCGATCGCGTCGCGAGTGTCGATGTCGCGGGTGACGAGGCCGACCCAACCCTTGCCGGAACTCTGCCCGGTGTTGCCCTCGCGAAAACCTCGGTTCCACACCGCAAGTGCCACCGCAATGGCGGCCGCGGCAGAGCCGAAGACGATGCGGTCTGCCTGCCCGCCTCCGTTGGCTTCGCTCAGCGCATCGACGGTATACCAGCCGAGGACGAGGGGAATCGCCACGATCCCGAGGTCGAATAGAGCCGCCAGTGCACGCAGATGCACCGGGGCACGGCCGTGCGGAACGTCGCTTTTTCCGTACGGTTCGTCGGTCGGCAGGTGCGGGATGTCGCTGCCGAACTGTCTGGTCGTCACTAGTGGAAGAGCTCCTGACGTGTCTGCTGGTGAACCGAGCAGGCGCCGATTCATCCACTTAGGTTACGGAACCCTATCCCGTAGACCGCACTTAGTTGCGGAATTAGGGCAGCCTTGCCTATAGTCGCTGTGGCGCGTCGAGCGGTCAGGCGATGCGCCGAGAACCGAACTACCGGACCGCACCGGAGTCCTGAGGGCTGCAGCGACTCCCGGTCCTCCCCTCGGCGGGCCTCACGATCTCCAGGCGTGAGGCCCGCCGATCCCTTTGTCGCACCCGCCGCAATCGATGAGTCGGTCGTCGTGTAGGCAGGACAGGGCGTGCGCCGCTAGGGCGCACCATGATCGGATGGGGAGCATGATGGCGGGTTCCGGCGAGCGGCAGGCCTCGAACGGGGAAGGTCGGATCGATACTGCCGAGGTATTCGAACATCTGGACAGGGGATTCGATGCCCTCATCGGACTCGAATACACCGAACTCAGTCCCGATCGCGTGCAGGCCCAGTGGACCGTCTCACCCGACCACCATCAACCCGCCGGAATTCAACACGGTGGAGTGTATTGCTCCGTAATCGAATCGGTTGCCAGCACCGCGGGGATGATGTGGCTCGGAGGTCGCGGACACGTCGTCGGGGTCAACAACAACACCGACTTTCTGCGTGCGGTACGCGAGGGAAGAATGACCGCCACCGCCGAACCCATCCATCGCGGCCGCACCCAGCAGTTGTGGGAGGTTCGAATCGCTGACGAACACGGCCGCATGGTCTCGAAGGGTCAGGTCCGGCTGGCCAACATCAGCGACACCGGCAGGCTCGGAAACTAGCCGGCCGGAATCACCGACAGCGAGGTATCACCCAGCGGCTTTGTGCGGGTGCTCGCTCGCGGAGATCTCTCGCTCCCGCTCGTGCCGCTCGAGTTGCTCCATCGCGTTTCGCGCGAAGACCCACTGCTCGGTGGACGCCATCTGTGCACGTCCCCGGCCGAGGAACGTGACGGTCCAAGACAGAATGGTGGAGAGCCTGCTCCGGAATCCGACCAGGTACATGAGGTGGACGGCCAGCCATGCCACCCAGCCGACGAATCCGCTGATCTCGAGTTTGCCGACCTTCGCGACGGCACTGAACCGCGAAATCGTGGCCATGCTGCCCTTGTCGAAGTACTTGAAGGGTGCGCGGTCCTCGGGCTTGTGGCCGTGTAGTCCGGCCTTGATCTGCTTGGCTGCGTACTTGCCGCCCTGCATGGCCACCTGGGCGAGGCCGGGCAGGTTGTCGAGCGACATCATGTCGCCGACCACGAAGACATCGGGGTGTCCGGGCACCGACAGGTCGGGATTGACCATCAATCGACCAGCGCGGTCCACCTCGGCCTCGGACTGATCGGCAATCTGCTTAGCCAGCGGACTTGCCTGCACGCCCGCGGACCACACCTTGCACTGTGACTCGATCCGTCGTTCGGTACCGTCCTTGTCCTTCACGACGAGACCGTCGACGTCGACATCGACGACCATGGCACCGAGCTGAATGTCGGTGCCGAGCTTCTCGAGCTGTTGCGCTGCTTTTCTGCTCAGTTTACCGCCGTACGCGGGCAGGACGTCGTCCGCTCCATCCAGCAGAATCACGCGAGCATCACGCGAATCGATGTTGCGGAAGGCCCCGGACAGGGTGCGATGCGCCAGTTCCGCAATCTGTCCTGCGAGTTCGACACCGGTAGGCCCGGCGCCGACCACCACGAAGGTCAGCAGGCGTGCTCGTTCCTCCGGATCTTCGGACAGCTCGGCCTGCTCGAAGGCGCCCAGAATGCGGCCTCGCAGCTCGAGTGCGTCATCGACCGTCTTCATTCCGGGCGCGAACTCGGAGAAGTGATCGTTGCCGAAGTAGGACTGACCGGCGCCCGCCGCGACAATCAGGCTGTCGTACGGGGTCACCGTGGTCCGCTCCAGAAACTGAGAGGTGATCGTCTTGGCCTCGAGGTCGATCTCCTGGACATCGCCGAGCAGAACCTGGGCATTCTTCTGTTTGCGCAGGACGAGCCGGGTCGCGGGAGCGATGTCGCCGACAGAGAGGATTCCGGTGGCCACCTGATACAACAATGGCTGGAAAAGATGGTGAGTCGTGCGTGCGATCATGGTGATCTCGACGTCGGCACCCTTGAGGGCTTGTGTGCCGAACAAACCCCCGAAGCCGGATCCAATGACCACGACGCGATGGCGGCGTGACTCAGCCGACTGGTTACTCATTCCAGACTCCTCGAAACATAGGCGACTAGTGCAACGGTAGTCGCCGCCGTTCCGCGCGGATCAGCAGGCCTTGCTTCGGTGCGGTCGAGCGCAGAATCGATCAAGAATCGCGCCTACTCCCACGGTCCG
Source organism: Rhodococcus sp. WMMA185 (assembly GCF_001767395.1). Taxonomy (NCBI): domain Bacteria; kingdom Bacillati; phylum Actinomycetota; class Actinomycetes; order Mycobacteriales; family Nocardiaceae; genus Rhodococcus; species Rhodococcus sp. WMMA185. Next base: position 1,741,934 of record NZ_CP017014.1, read on the forward strand.
CGAAGCGGGCAGCGCCCTTGAGTGAACTGCCCGCCGCACGCTGCGGCCTCGGTTACTTCGTGTTGTCGATTTGCTTCCTCAGCGACTTCCATTCCGCACGTGTCGGTTCATCGAAATCCGGTCTGATCGACAACACGAACAGCCCCGACAGCCCGACCACCACGACGAGAACGACGAGCACGGTGACCACGTATCCGAAACCGACTCCAATTGCTGTCCAATCCATCCGACTTGCCTCCTCCGTTGTGGCCTGCTGTTGCGCAGGGTCGCCGATGCTTCGGATGCCCTCGTCACTCACCGCTGCAGTCACCCTGAGGGCACTGTCTAGACGTTACGTCAGGTTGTCGAACTCGCCAGTGACCCACGCACAATGGCGGGCAGCCGAGTACTCGAGTGAGGCAGGTCCGCCTTGTTCGATTGCGTTGTCGAAATTGCCGATGATGCGGTCGAATTCGAGGCTCGACAATTGGTCCGCGATGCGTCTGACCACCGACGCCGATAAGGGCAACCGATTCGGATACGAGCGAAGGAAAGACACCGTGCGACGGTCCGGGTTGGGAAACACTCCGTCCGCGGTGAGGAGCACGCCCCGGCCATCGGCTCCGCTTTGCCAGTGCGCCACCGCGCTACCCGGAAAGTGACCACCGATCTGATGCAGCGTCAGCCCCGGGGCGACCTCGTGTGTCCCGGACCAGAACACGGTCGGGCCGTCGCATCGTGCCAGCCACGAACGGTCGGCGTCCGCCACCAGGATCGGTACGTCTCCAAGTGCTCTCGACCATTGCGTCTGCACGCCGAACATGTGGGGATGGCTGGCCGCAACCGCGATGACCGGACCGTGCGACGCGACCACATCGATTGCCGCCGCATCGACGAAGCCGATCGGGTCCCACAACAGCGACCCCTGGGGCGTGCAGACCAGCAGGGACTGCTGGCCGATCGCGAACTTCGGCTCGACGTGCAGCCCGAACAACCCCCGCTCGACTTCGCGCACCTCGACACGGTGCCCCTCGGCGGACAGAGCCTCGACAGTCGTCCACACCTGACCACCCAGGGGAATGTACTGTCGTTCGTCTGCGCAGATCGCACAATCCTCGGGGAGGGGCGTGTATGGGTCCTGTTCGACACCGCACGTGGCGCAAAGATGAAGGGGCACTCCATGATCATGCCCCTCAGGGCACGCCTAGGAGGCGTAATCCGGCAGCCGTTGCCGCGGCGGACAGGACAACGACGACGAAAGGTGCCCTGCGCCAGGCGAGTATTCCCGCCACGAGCACCCCGGCAGGACGTGCTACTCCGGCCGGACCGTGACCCTCCATGAGGGCCGTCGTGCCTACGAGCGATGTGAGGAGTACGACCGCCGCGGCCGCCATCAGTTTCTCCAACCCAGGCCTGACGGCGAGACGGGGCTGCAGTATCGGTCCCGCGAAGCGAAAGGCGTATGTGCCCGCGGCGAGGGCGCCGACCGCTCCGATCAGGACGAGAGCTGAATTCAACGCAGAACCTTCCACCAGAAACCGATCAGCAGTCCGAGAAGTGAAGCAAGAATGGGTAATCCGGCGGGCAGGAGGGGAGTGGTCACCAAGGCGATGACCGCGCCGGCCAGTGCGGGCCCCCGGACATCACGATCACGCAGCGCGGGTAGCACCAGTGCGAGCAGGACGGCGGGGAACATGGCGTCGAGTCCGAGTGCGGCGGTATCACCTACCGCATTGCCGATCAGTGCGCCGATGAATGCCCCGAGAGGCCAGCAGATGGCGATTCCGACACCACACACCCAGAACGCGGCCCTCCTGCGGTCACGATCGGCCTGGCTGAGGGCGAAGACCACCGACTCGTCGTTCATCAGGTGACTTCCGAGAACGCGGGTCCATCCGCGATCCAGGACGTCTCCGACCGCCAGACCGAACGGAAGGTGGCGTGCGTTCACCAGCAGGCCGGCGAACACCGCCGCAATCGGGCTTCCGCCTGCGCCGACGATGCCCACGAACAGGAACTCAGCCGAACCCGCGAGCACCAGTACCGACAAGGCGACGGGTACCCACGGGTCGAGACCCCCACTGACCGCGATCGCGCCATACGAGATGCCGACGAGGCCGTCGGCAACGCACACCAGTGCGATGTTCCGGAGGAGGGCTGAGTCGAGTGTTCGTAATATCGAACGCATAACGCATATACTGAACAGTGCGGCCGTGTTCGTCAAATCGAACAATTGCCCAATCTAGCGAACAGGCACGGGATGGGGAGTCATGGAAAGTCAATCTCCGCTGGGATACATCGGCCCTTCGCTTCGCCGCGAGCGCGAGCGATCGGGCTTGTCCCTTACTGAGGTGGCCCGCCGTGCGGGCGTAGCGAAATCCACTCTTTCCCAGCTGGAGTCGGGCAGCGGAAATCCGAGCGTGGAGACGCTGTGGGCTCTGTGCGTCGCTCTGGATGTGCCTATGTCGCAATTGTTGGACCCGCCACGGCCGCGGGTTCAGGTGATCCGCGCGAACGAGGGTCCGGAGCTGGCATCCGAGCAGGCCGACTATCGCGCCACGCTGGTCGCGTCCTTCCTGCCGACAGCGCGGCGAGATGTGTATCGCATTGCGGCGGAACCGGGATCAGGTCGAGAATCCGAGCCCCACATGCCCGGGCTGGTCGAGCACGTCATCCTCAGTGCCGGACGCGCACTCGTGGGTGTCGCGGGGGATCCCGTCGAACTCGGACCAGGGGACTACATCACATACCCGGGCGACATCGCACATGTGTTCGAGGCACTCGAGCCGGGAACGCGGGCGGTCTTGATCTCCGAGTACAACTGACCACTGCAGTCCCGACGATTCCCCGAGAACGGGACCCGAGAGCGTGTTTCACCCAGACCAGAACTTACGCGGCGTTCACACTGAGGGGGATGGGTTGCGCTGTGCCGGGCATGGCGTAGGCGGTCTCTGGGAGCGGCGACGAACCCCAGACACCGCCTTCCGGGCCGTCGGGGTCCCTGCAAATCCAGTGGACCAGGTAATCGCCATCCGGCACGTCCGAGAATGTGAGTTCACGCGATCCGGGGTTGACAGTCACGTTGGGCTCACGAAAAACGGCGACGGATTCCGGATTCGTGACGTCGTCCGCGGCATCCATACCAACGACCCCGCACACGATGTCCTCGCCGGTGCCGTTGGTGATCGTGGTTGTGACGGTGCTGCCGTCCGCGGTGGACGCGACCGTGACGTCACCCGGTTCGGCCATCCCGGAACTTGCCATGGCCACGGCAAGGGTTCCGGCGAAGATTATGGAGGCGGCTGCGCGTTCCGTGAATGCCCTCATCGGAAACCCTCAATCTCAGCGACATTGTCCCTGAACATCCTCTTGATCGTTGATACCCGCGGTGCGGAGGGATAAACGCAAGATGTGCGCGACGGGGATTGAGGGTCTGGCCCGCGCCAACCGCTGGCACGTCGGCTCAACCCTGTTTGGACAGAGAGAACTGCATGACGTCGACACGTCCATCGCGGAACTGCTCGGCGCAGCCAGTCAGGTACTTCATGTACCGCTCGTAGGTCTCTTCCGAGGCGATCCGGACAGCGTCATCATGATGGGCGGCGAGCGCCGCGGCCCATATATCCAGTGTGCGAGCATAGTGCGGTTGCAGCGGCTGAATCCGGTCGACTTCGAACCCCGCCCGCTCGGCCGGGGCGGTAACCCATTCCGGTTCGGGCAGGAATCCACCACGAAAGATCTCTCGAACGATGAAGATCGCGAACCGAACGTGTTCCTCGGTAACGGGGATACCCCGCTTCTCCAGGCTGTCTCGCTGGTACGCGACGATCGAATGCAGCAACATCCTGCCATCCGGGGGGAGGAGGTCCCGGCACTTGTCGAAGAATGCCTGATAGCGGTGGCGGCGGAAGTGCTCGAAGGCGCCGATGCTGACGATGCGGTCTACCGGCTCGTCGAATTCCTCCCAGCCCTGCAGGCGAACCTCCGCGGTTCGCGGAGATCGGACGAGGGACCGAAGGAGATCGGTCGCGTACCGGTATTGGTTCTCGCTGAGGGTCAGGCCGATGACGTTGACGTCGTATTTGTCGAGCGCGCGGAGCATCGTCGAGCCCCAACCGCAGCCAACGTCCAGTAGCGTCATGCCTGGATGTAGGTCACATTTGCCGAGTGAGAGATCGATCTTGGCCAGCTGCGCTTGTTCAAGCGTCATATCCTCACGCTCGAAGTAGGCGCAACTGTAGGTCATGCTCGGATCGAGGAACAGCCTGAAGAAGTCGTCGGACAGGTCGTAGTGGGACTGCACTTGATTGAAGAAGGGCTTGAATTCCGGCATCGGGAGATCCTCACTTCGCCCCCCGTCTGGTCAACTCACGGTCGCCTCACCAGGGGAGACGGCTTCCTCGAACGTACCTGAATGCGGGTGACCCAGCGCGGCCCGAAAGCGTGACTTGACATAATGTCGATTATCGGCATTTTGAGTGGGCTATATCGGTGCAGGTCACAACGGCGGTCGACCCCATAGGTATACATACAGCGATCCCTCGCGGCTCGTTATCGCCGCTGGTGTCAGGTGAACGAACGCGGCCTGTGCGCCACTCGTGGATGGTCGCTCATATCGGGTCGATCTGCGCTGTGAATATTATTCAGCGAGTCGAATACGCGGAGATCTCGCGATGAAGTCGATCCGGACGATCCCGTGACTGCGCGTCCAGGCCGGATCGGCGCAATCCGTTCACTTTCGCCCACTCCTCCACCTCCCCGCATACGCGTCCCATTACGTCACAGTGACGTATTCAGTCTGTCGCTACCCGGATGCCTTGCCGTTGCGGTCGCCGGTCGCTTTGACGCCGACGACGCGCCGGAAGAGTGTTTGTACCGCATCGGTCACATCTTGATCCGGGTGATGATGGCAGGGTCCCACGTAGGCGTGGGTGAGGAAGTCGGCGGTGAGTTCGGGATTCTGGACGTCGAACTCACCGGCGGCTGCGCCGTCACGCAGCAAGTCCACCAGAAGGTCCCGAGCGGCGTGCATGGGTTCCTCGCCGCCGACGGCGCCCAGTTCGTGGAACAGCAGGTGATAGAGCTCGTGGTCGGTACGTTCGACGGCCAGCCAGTCGGCGACCAAACCGTCGAGCCGGTCGGTCCAGCTCAGGTCCGGTTGGTCCAGCCGCGCTGCTGGTTCTGCGAGCATCCGCTCCCACATCCGCCCCTGCAGGGCTGCGAGGAGTTCCTGTTTGGAGGTGAAATACAGGTACACCGTGCCCTTGGCCACGCCGGCACGGGCGGCGGCTTTGCTCATGGTCAACGCGTCGTAGCCGTCCTCTAGCAGCAGTTCGGCAACTGCGTCGAGGATCTGGCGGCGGCGCACATCCGGGGGCTGAAATCGACCGGTGGGGTTTGGTCTCTCGGTGGGCACGAGCCCTCCTCACTGTGGTGGGATCGACCGACTGGCGTTCAGTCAGCGTTCGGATTCCAGGATGGCATGCGATGCGCGGGCCACCACGATCAGTGCGGCCTGTTCGATCGGTCCCTGCTCGAATCCGCGATGCTGGTGCGCCGTGGCCGAGATCCGGTCGACTCGTTCGACGTGCAGTCCGGCCGCATCGATGCCCTCCCGCAGTTCGGTCTCGGTGAGCAGGTCACCCGGACCTGACCAGTGGAGGCGTTCGCCGTCCCACTCGCTGAGGACAAGGGTCCCACCAGGAGCGAGTGCGGCGGCGAAGGTTGCGAAGGTGGCAGCCTGGGCGGCGGGGTCGATCGGTAGCGCGTAGGAACTGAGCACCAGGTCGTAGCGCGTGGAAGGGCGCCAACTGGCCGTGTCTCCAAGAGCGAGTTCCAGGTCGAGCCCGCGAGCGCGCGCACTCGCACGGGCACTGGCAAGGGCGTTGGGTGCGATGTCTACGCCGGTGACCCGCCAGCCCCGTCGAACCAGTTCCAGGGCGTTGCCGCCCGCGCCGCAGCCCAAATCGAGTGCCATGCCCGGCATCAGTGCGGCGGTGTGAGCGAGCAGCAGAGGATCGGGGGCTGCGGTGTCGCTGCCGTCACCCCGATAAATGGAGTTCCAATCGAAATCGAGTGAGTGATGTGCTTCGTGCATTGCGTGACCTTCACAGTTGAGTTGACTGACCGACAGTCAGTAGTATGACCAGAAGTCAGTCGATTGTCGAGCCGTCGGCGGCAGACTGTCCCGCTACCGCACCGCCTATGGAGGTTCCATGTCCCGCTTCGGCAACCCGTTCACCGATTACTTGCAAAGCATCGGTGACCGCACTGATCTCTATGAGGCTGTCGCCGACCGAATCGGTGCACGCCGGGTGCTGTACCCCGGCAGCTACCTCGACCTCGCGCCCTCCTACGTGTGGCCCGACGTCACATACCTGGATTCGGATACCCGTGCCCACAGGGCCTTCACCGGTACCGATGCGGCGATATCCCTAGCTCGGACCCGGCGAAAGTACGAGGCGGAACCCAGGATCGAGTTCATCGCAGGTGACTACACGGACTCACTCGCCGCGCTGCCGAGAGCCCAGTGGGATCTGGCTCTCTCCCTCTACGCCGGTCCCGTCTCCGAGCATGCCGCCCGGTGCCTACGCCCAGGTGGGCATCTGCTGGTCAACAACAGTCACGCCGATGCCGGGCTCGCACACCTCGATTCTGGGTTCGAGCTCGAGGCCGCCGTCCATTGCGAGTCCGGCCGATTCCGGGTGGTCACCGACGGTCTCGACCGGTACTTCCAGCCCAAGCGGCCACCCCATCCCACCCGCGAGCTACTCCGGGCCGACGGACGCGGCGTGCGATATACGAGGCCCGCCGACGTCTACCTGTTCCGCACGAAGCAGAACCTCCCCGAGTGACGGGAGCTACTCCGGCAGGACGCGCCGACAGTCGGAGATTTCAGAATATACTGAAATCTATGAAACGTGATGGCGTCGAAGTCGCTGCATCGACAGGCTCACCGGCCGACGTGAGATTGAGCGAATTCGTCGAACGGATGGGCGGCTATTTCGAGTCCGCAGGTTCGACCCGGCTCGCCGGCCGATTGCTGGGTTGGTTGTTGGTGTGTGAACCCGAACGGCAATCTTCCGAGGATCTGGCAACGGGATTGCGGGCCTCGAGTGGCGGGGTCAGCACCACCGCGCGGCTCTTGATTCGGATGGGGTTGGTCGAACGGTCCGGGGTGCCGGGCGACCGCCGCACCTACTACCGGCTGCGCCGGCATGCCTTCGACTCCGTCATCGAGGAACGCAGACGGTCGATGGCCGAGTTGCGGAAACTCGCCGAGGAGGGACTGAGCGCCCTCGCCGACAACGCCCCGGACCGGCGACGGCGGCTCGAAGAGATGTGGGAACTTGCCCAATTCATGGAGGCCGAAACCCCCGCGCTACTGACGCGGTATCACAACGAAAGGCGAGGCGGCGATGACTGAGTGGGCAATAGACACACAGAAATTGACCAAGCACTATGGCGATGTCGCCGCCGTGCAAGACCTGGACCTGCAGGTCGCTCGGGGCGAGATCTTCGGATTCCTCGGTCCCAACGGGGCCGGCAAGTCGACAACCATCCGCACCCTTCTCGACCAGATCCGGCCGACCTCGGGACGCGCGACGATACTTGGCCATGATGTGCACCGCGACGCCCTCGAGATCCGTCGGCTGATCGGATACGTGCCCGGTGACCTGGCGCTGTATCCACGGCTCACCGGCAGGGAGACACTGCAGTATTTTGCCCGTTTGCGTGGTGGAGTCGAGCAGTCCTACATCGACGAGCTCGCCGAACGACTCAAGGCCGATCTTTCCCGCAAGGTCGGCGACTATTCGACGGGAAACCGGCAGAAGATCGGATTGATCCAGGCGTTCATGCACCGGCCGGCCCTGTTGGTACTCGACGAACCCACCGCTGGCCTCGATCCGCTGATCCAGCAGGAATTCCACGCTCTAATCGACGAGGTGCGTGACGGGGGGCGCACGGTGTTCCTGTCCTCGCACACCCTCTCCGAGGTCGAGCGAGTGGCCGACCGGGTGGGGATCATTCGGGAAGGACGACTGGTCGTGGTGGAACGGGTCGATGATCTCAAGCGCAAAGCGATCCGCCGGATCGACTTCGAGTTCGCCGATCCCATTCCCCCCGAAACCTTCACCGGGGTCGCCGGGGTGCATGAGGCGTCGGTGGAGCGCCGGCATGCCACCGTGTCGTTCGAGGGCTCGGTCAACGACATCCTGAAGGCGGCCATGGCTCACGAGGTCCTCAACCTCAACAGTCGCGAGTCGGACCTCGAGGAGGTCTTCCTGACCTACTACCGCGACGAACCCGCCGCGGAGACGGCACCAGGCAAGCATGAGAGGCAGGCGTCCGATGTCCACTGACATTCTGGGCAAGGATCTCCGCGACCGCAGGATGCCGGTTCTGTGGCTCGGGGCCGTACTGATCGTGTTGACCGTCTTCGCCCTCGCCATCGGCTCCACGCTCGCCAGCACGATTGCCGACCTCACCGACAGCTTCCCCGCGGCGCTGAACGCCTTCATCGGTGCCGATGTGCCTGGCGGCTATGTGGTCGGCGAGGTATTCAACCTGATCGCCCCCCTGGCCCTGGTCGGCTACGCCGTGGCGGGCGGCGCCCGGGCCACCGCCGGAGAAGAGGAAGAGGGAACGATGGCAGTGCTGGTCGCGCAACCGGTCACCCGAGCACACATCCTCGCCTCCAAACTCGGCGGACTTCTGCTGGCACTGACTGCTGCGACCGTTCTGTTCTGGGCGTCGGCCGCTGCTTCGGACGCCCTCTTCGGGATCGGATTGACCCAAAGCGCCATAGTGGCCGCCTGCTTGCACTTGTTGATGCTTGCGTTCGCCTTCGGCGCACTCGCACTGGCAGTGGGTGCGATCACCGGTCGGCCCAGTGTCGCCGCCGCTGTCGCCGGATCGGTAGCAGCCCTGAGCTATATCACCAACGCCATGCTGCCGCTGGCCGACTTGGATGGTTGGGCCCGACTGAGCCCATGGCACTACTACGCCGGGGGCGAACCGTTGGTGAACGGACTCGACCCCGGGTACCTGCTGGTGCTTACCGCGCTGACCGCCATTTCGCTTGTCGTCGCGTTCCTTGCTTTCGAGCACCGCGATCTGAAGGGGTGAGATTCGATGACCATGGAAAGTGCCCCCTCGATCCCCGAGCAGGCCGAGGCGCGGACTCTGGCTACCAGGTTGGAGTCCATCCGGGCCCTGGTCAACAAGGCGATCGCTGACCGGATGACGTTGTCGGTCGTGATCGGCGTCTTGTTGGTCGCAATGGGTGCGATGGTGGGCGCGTTGTGGCCTCCACTGAAGGAAACGTTCGCCAACTTCCCAACCGGATTGCTGGACATGATGGGCAAGGCGTTCGCCGGCGCAGATTTGACCACCCCCGCCGGTTGGGTGAACGCCGAACTCATGTCGATGGTGGCACCGGCCGGGGCAATCGCGATCGGGGTGATCTCCGCAGTCCGCGCCACCGCCGGTGAAGAGGAAGACAAGACTCTCGGAATTCTCCTCGGCGCACCCGTGGGTCGACTTCCGTTTCTATTGGCAAAGATTGGTGCGATGATCGTCCACGTACTCGTGGTCTGTGCATTCTTGTCGGTTGGCCTGGTCATCGCGAGTGCGATCGGGAACCTGGGTTTGTCGGCGCCAGGCATCCTTGGTGCCACCGCGCATACCGCACTACTCGGGATCTTGTTCGGGATGATCGCTATCGCACTCGGCGCGCTCACCGGAAGCCGTAGGGTTGCGACTGCCGCCACCGGCGCCCTCGCGGCCCTCGCGTTCGCCGTCAGCGTGTTCCTCCCCCTGTCCGACACCCTCGCCGGTGGCGCGAAAATCAGCCCCTGGTACTACTACACGGCTTCGAATCCGTTGGTCAATGGGCTCGACTGGGCGCACCTGTCGATCTTGGGCGCATCAGCTGTGATCATCGGCGTCGCCGCGGCCCTCCTCTTCGAGCGGCGCGACCTGCGCGGCTGAACGAATTTCCTCCTCGCCAGTGACCATCGGCCCTAACCCCGTGCCGACCGAGGGCGAACACTTGAAGCAGCATCGACTTCCCGTATCGAATGGCAGAGTTCGTGCTTCGACCCGGAGGTGATCGTGAACAGCAGCATCCCCGACGAGAACGTAGTTCGCATCGCCGTGGATCTCGCATGCCGGGCACCGTCGGTACACAACAGCCAGCCTTGGCGGTGGAGGTACGCCGACGGGCAACTCGACCTGTATGTCGACGGCAGCAGAGTACTGACTTCGGCCGACCCCACGGGTCGGCAATTGGTCATCAGCTGCGGTGCTGCGCTCAATCATCTCCAGACGGCACTGACCGCGCTCAGATGGTCCACTGACATCCAGCGTGTCCCGGAAGGGCCACGCTCAGGACACCTGGCCTCGATTCGCTTCCGCCATGACGCTCGACCCCAGTCGCACGATTTCGATCTGCTCGCGGCAATCCGGCACCGCCACTCCGACCGTCGACCGTTCGGTCCAGTCAGCCCGAAAACCCCGCTGCCCGCTTCCCTGACCGACGTGGTGCACCACTGGCAAGTACACCTAACCGTTCTTGGGCAGGACACCCGCCCGACGCTCGCGCAAGCGACAGAGATGACCGCGAACGTACGCAAGTACGATTCCGCATATCAGGCCGAGATCCACTGGTGGACCGGTCATTCTGTCTCGCAGATCGGCGTGCCGCCGGATGCCCTCGCGGCGGCGGAAAGCCGTGCCGGGGTCGACATCGGGAGGCGCTTTCCCGGCGGCCGAGACGGCGGTACCGGCACGAAGTTCGATCACTCGACGGTTCTCGTGTTGAGTACCGATACCGATGGTCGCCACGAGTGGCTCCGAGCCGGTGAAGCCCTCTCCGTCGTGCTGCTGGAATCGACGCTCGCCGGCCTTGCGACGTGTCCGTTGACCCACGTGACGGAACTCGGCCCGGCTCGGGAGATGATTCGTGACCTACTCCCCGACCGCGGACTACCACAGGTTCTCATCCGGGTAGGTGTTGCCGAGGCGGCGAGTCCGCCCGGGCACACCCCGAGGCGACCCGTCGAATCGGTGTTCTCAGTGGATAGACGACGCTCTGGTCGGTGACAATCGATCAGGAGCGGCCGTCCACGTTCTCCGGTGCCTGCCCGGTTGCCTCGTCGATAGCCGCGAGAACAGCCGAGACCGTCGATTCGAGGGCCCCGACCACTGCTGGTGAGAGTCCGCGGCCACAGCCCAGATCGGCAACCTCTACCGCGAAGATGATCATTCGGCGTGGCAGACGACCCAGCGCCTCACCGAGCCGGAGGATGTCGTCGAGTCGGAGTCCGTGCGTGCTGAACAGTCCTTCCTCTGTTTCGACGACCTCCTCCGGGGTGAGCCGGTGCATAGTGCCCGGCCGAGGCGGTTCGCGTACGACGGCGTCGACGACGACGGCCAGGTCCGCACTGGTCCAGGTGTCGAGCAGAGCGGCGGGGTCACCCTCGGATACCGAGACGCACACGTCCGATGAAACATGTTCCGCCACTTCTCGCGCCACCGACGGTCCGATCCCGTCGTCGCGGCGCAGGTCGTTTCCCAGTCCGATCACTACGGTGTTCATCGTCGATGGATCTTCAGGGTCAGAAAGTGGGTGGCGCACGAGATGCACGGATCGTAGTTGCGGATGGTGCGTTCGCACAGAGCGGTCAGTTCGTCATCGGTGAGCGTGAGGTTCTCATCGACTGTGCGACGCAGGTCGTATTCGATCGCGGCCTGATTCTGTGAGGTCGGTGGAATGATGCTCGCGGCGCTGATAAGTCCCGTGGGATCGAGTTCGTATCGGTGGTACAGCAGTCCACGGGGTGCTTCGCTGACGCCGTGCCCGACGCTGCGTACCGGTGGCCCGGCGATGAAGGGCTGCATCGGACGGTCGTATCGCTCGATGATGCGCAACGCTTCCTCTACTGCGTAGACGACTTCGACGGCACGGATGATGATGCTGCGGTAGGGGTTCCGGCACGACCCCTGCAGACCTGCGGCTGTGGCGGTCCGGGCGGCCATGTCTGTCAGTTGCGCCGAGTTGATCGAGTATCGGGCGAGCGGGCCGGCGAGGTACCTTCGCCCGTCGAGTTCGGCATGGAGCGCAGTCGAGTGCGGCACCTGGTGTTCAGTCACATGGTGTGGGAATTCGTCAGCGGTGCAGCGTAATCCGGACGAAGACCAGATCTCACCATCCTCGATGGCGTAGCGGGAGTCGTCGTGGAGCGCGACCAGATCGTGGTCGAGTTCGATGTCGGGGAATTCGAAGGCCGAGACCCATTCGACCGTCGCCACGGCGTGATCGAGTGCCGTACGTAGTTGGTCGGCCAAGGGACCGAGTTCGGCCCTCGTCGGCGTGCGGTGGAATCCACCGATTCGCACATTGACCGGGTGGATCGGCCTCCCTCCGATCAGCTCGAGGATGGCGTTGCCGGCCTTCTTCAACGCCAACCCTCTCTCGACGGCCTCGCGATCGTGCCGGGCGAGGGCGATCGAATCCGGAACTCCGAAAAAGTCGGGCGCATGGAGGAAGTAGATGTGCAGCACGTGGCTCGCGATCCACTCACCGCAGTAGAGCAGACGTCGCAGATCCAATACGGAGCGGTCCAATACGAGTTCGCAGGCTTGTTCGACGGCGTTGCACGCACTCACTTGGTAGGCCACGGGGCAAATTCCGCAGATACGTGAGGTGATGTCCGGGGGTTCGAGAAAATGGCGGCCGCGGAGAAAGGACTCGAAGAAGCGGGGCGGCTCGTAGATGCTGAGTTCGACGCGTTCCGCACGGCCGTCGTGGACGGTGACATCGACCCGACCCTCGCCCTCGACCCGAGCGAGAGCGCGCACGGTCAGTTCCCTATTCCGGGGCACCATGATGCGCGCCTGTCGGGGAGGAAGGGTAGGCCGCCACATTGAATGTGGCGAAGATTCGGTTGATTGAATCGTCGTTCATTCCACAGGTGCGTAGCCACCCGGTCATGGAGGAGAGGTTCGGGTCGGTGGTGGGGCCAAAGCAGCCGTAGCATCCGCGAGAGAGCGACGGGCACACTGCGCCGCACCCGGCGTGTGTGACCGGACCGAGGCAGGGTGTGCCTTCGGCGACCATCACACAGGTCAGGCCCCGTCTCTTGCATTCGGTGCACACGCTGGTGTTCGGGATGTTCGGCTTCCGGCCCGCCAGGTACGCCGTGATGACTTCGAGGAGCTGACGCCGGTCGATCGGACAGCCGCGGAGCTCGAAGTCGACTGGGACGTGCGCGCCGATCGCGGTCGACGTGGCGAGGGTGTCGATATAGCCGGGGCTCGCATAGACCACCGAAAGGAAGTCGTCGATGTCGGCGAAATTGCGCAGCGCCTGGATGCCGCCGGCGGTGGCGCAGGCTCCGATCGTGACGAGGAAACGTGATTGTTCGCGCACCGCGCGGATGCGGTCGCGGTCCTCGGCGGTGGTGATCGATCCCTCGACGAGCGACAGGTCATACGGGCCTGTAACGACGGTGTCGGACAACTCGAGGAAGTGGGAGATCTCCACTGCTTCGGACAGGGCGAGCAGCTCGTCCTCGCAGTCGAGCAATGTCAGCTGACAGCCATCGCAGGAGGCGAACTTCCACACGGCGAGTTTGGGTTTGGTGGTTTGTGGTGAACTCATCACAACTCCGGTACCCGTAGGAGTGGTTGGGCGGTGGCGTAGTCGACGACGGGGCCGTCACGGCAGAGGAGGAGTTCGCCGAGTTGGCAATGCCCGCAGGTACCCGTCCCGCACTGCATGTTGCGTTCCAGCGACACTTGGATGTTCTCGGCCCCTACACCGCGATCGATCAGTGAGCTAGCGCTGAACCGCATCATCGGTTCGGGCCCGCACAGCAGTGCGGTGGTACATGCGGGGTCGATGGCCACGCGGTGCAATGATTCGGTGACGAAACCGACGGGTCCGGTCCACCTGGAGACCGGCTGGTCGATCGTCACTTCGACTGCGATGGCGTCGGAGACTTGCCACGCGGCCAGTTCGCCCCGATACAGGATGTTCGAGGGGTCACGCGCACCGACGATGAGCGTGACCCGTCGGAATCGTTGTCGTGAAGCGAGCGCTGCCACCACCACGGGTCGCAGCGGGGCCAGGCCCAATCCCCCGGCAACGATCAGCAGGTCGGCACCCCGATCCACATCCAGATTCCAGCCGTGGCCGAAGGGTCCGCGAACCCCGAGGATCGTCCCGACCGAAGCGTCGTGAATGGCCTTGCTCACCGCCCCCACACTGCGGACGGTGTGGGAAAGCCCGGAGTGGATCCCTTCAGGGTGTCCACTGATCGAGACCGCGATCTCGCCTACACCGTGGGCATACAGCATCATGAACTGGCCCGGAGCGACCCGCTGCTCGGGGACCGTGGTCGTCGGCTCGAGGATCAAGGTGGCGGTGTCGTGAGTCTCCGCCACACGGGACACCACCCGGTAGCCGGTCGGGGTCGCGCGGTCGTTCTGCATGCCGATCACTCACTCCTCCCACCGCTCGCATAGAGATCGAGCAGTCGGGCCCGCGTGGACTGCAAGCGGGCGATCAGCACGCCGGACAACGCCCGCGTGACCGCGTAGGCGAAGCCCGGCTCGTCATCCACCATCCGCTCGAGTTCGACGATGTCGAGTTCCGCCGCGTCGGTGTCCGACGTTGCCGTCGCTGTGAACTGCCAGACCCCATGTGGGTTCAGCCAGGACCAGCCGAGGACGTCGCCGCCGTGCAGCGTTTCGAGCGTGACCGCGCCCTTGCCGGGGATCACCGTGGTCAGGTCTACACTGCCGGTACCGAGCAGCCAGCATCGCATCGCAGCCTGGTTCTCCCGGAAGATGGATTGACCGGCGGCGAACCGCACGGGCGTGGTGAGTTCGGCGAGTCTGCTCCGATGTTCGCGCTCCAGTCCCGGCAGCGACGAGAACGCGGCGGGCACGTCGCTGTTCATGGATCCTCGCTGTTCATGCATCCTCCGGGGTCTCGGCCGGAAGCACCTGTGAAAGACGAGCCGCCTCCTCGGTGATATCGATGCCGACTGGGCACCAGTCGATGCATCGTCCGCACCCGACGCACCCGGAGCTGCCGAACTGGTCGAACCAGGTGCCGAGCTTGTGCGACATCCACTGCCGATATCGGCTCTCCCCCGAGACCCGGACGTCCCCACCGTGCAGGTGGCTGAAGTCGAGTTCGAAGCACGACGACCAGTGCTGCCACCGCTCGGCGTGGTCCCCCGTCAGATCGGTGATGTCCTCGCTAGTGGTGCAGAAGCAGGTGGGGCACACCATCGTGCAGTTACCGCAGGTGAGGCACCGCGCGGCGACGTCCTCCCAGACGTCGGCCTCCCGCGCCGAGCGCAGTAGCAGCCGCAGATCCACCTCCGGCATCGTGCGTCCCATCCGATCGGCCGCAGACGTCACCGCGGTGCGGGCGTCGTCGACTTCTCCGACGGCCGCCGGACGGCGAGCGACGTCGTCGAGGACCGAGGCTCCTTCGTCGGTGCCGATGTCGACGAGGAAGCGGTGGCCGTGCTCGTCGATGCGCTCGGTCAGTGCGAGGTCGTAGCCGGACCCGGCGGCGGGCCCCGTCCCCATCGATGCGCAGAAGCAGACCTCACCGGGCTCGGTGCAGTGAGCGGCGACGAGGAACAGATGCTGGAACCTTCGGGCGGTCGGGCTGTCGGCGCTCGGATCCGGGCACAGAACCCGACGCAGCACAGCGATTGCCGCGAGGTCGCAGCCGCGGACCCCGACGAAGGCGTAGGGTCGCTCGTCCTGTGCCGGTGCCTCGTAGGTGCCGTTCCGGTCGACGGACCACAACTGCTGCCGCGGTGGATGAAGGAACCGCTTCCACGATTGCGGTCCAGCAGAGTGGCCGAAAACCGCGGCATCGTCTCGTCGCCGCAACCGATAGATTCCGGGTCCGGTCGTCACACCCCAGCCGGAGGGCAACTGAGCGCCGGATTCGAGTTCGTCCAGAACGATCGCCGAGTCGTGAACAGTTGGCCCGACGACACGATAGCCACGGGCGCGCAAGGCATCGATCAGCTGGTCGAGGCCGTGACGATCCAGCATGCTGTGACGGTCCACGCGCACGCTCCTCCCCGACCGGTCCGCTTCGGTCATCTCCATTGAGCCAGGCCCAGCATTCTCAAAACCAGGGCCGTTCGGCCTTTCCTCGGGCGCAGTCGGACCGCTATCCGGTCAGATGAACGCGGCTGTGGGTAGCTGCTTCCAGATCGGATGCTGTGGCCTCGACCAACTGGTGGGATAGGTCGGCCAGAGCCCGGGCCGTGGCCAGTTCGTCCCCGATTTCGGGGATTTCGGGGTCATCCGGATTTCGGCGAGCCAGCCCGACCCCGACGAGTGTCCGGGTGTCGCTGGTGCGGAGCCGGGCCTGAGCTCGGGTCCTGGAGTCGTCTTCGTTTTCGTCGATGACGACGTCCACCGACCATTTCTTCTCGTTCATCTCGATCGTCTCCGTTCGGTGTGGTGTGGACGCCGATCACGACGCCACGACTACTGTTTTTTCGGTTGTCTCGGCGCTCAACTCGAGGACCTCGCGGAACCCTTCCGCCACCGAGGCGGTCAGGGAAGCGAGGTCGGGGACGGCGTCGGCATCGGCATTGATTCCCACACAGCCTTGCGTTGTGTAGGACATCAATGTGACGTTGAGCGCCGATCCCAGCGTGGGACTGAAGGCGTAGTACCGGAGAATCTTCGCCCCGGCGACGAACAGCGGTACGGGAGATCCGACGACGTCGGAGGCGACGAGGTCGACGTGTTCGAGCATGTTTCCGAGGATCGAGGCGGGAAGCAGATTCAGGACGCCGGCAATCATCGGTGACAGCGGGACCGCGGGCTCGTTGCGCCAGGTCTCGACCGTGGTATGCACGCGACGTATGAGTTCGGCCGGGCCGCCGGCATCCGTCGGCAGGACCATGCGGGCCAGGGTGATGCGGTTGCCGCCCACCGGGTCGGTCTCGGTGCGGAGGCTGATCGGCAAGGTCATCCGCAAATTCGGGACCTCTGCGCCGTGAAATCGGTGATAGTGGGCCATCCCCAGCAGGACGGCTGCGAGAAACGCGTCGTTGATCGTGCCGTCAGCGGCCGCGGCCGCTTGCGCAAGCGCCTCGACCGGGACGTCGAGCACTGCACAGCGACGACGTGTGCTGCGGTTGGTCATTACCGGTGACAGCGTGGAGACGATTGGCCGTGTGAAACGCATCGCGGAACCGGCCACGGCGACCGTGTCACGGATGGCACTTCTCGGAGCCCGCAAAAAGCGACCACCGCTCCGAACCAGTGTCGTCGGCGTCGTACGCGCCAGATCGCCGACGATATCCCGATACCAGGCCAAGCGGCTCGGCGGACCCGATGAACTGAAGTCGCGATTCTCGGGGTTCGCCCCATGCTCCGTTGCGTCTTTCCGTGGAGTTCCTTCTCGGGTGAGATCGACGATCTCCCGTGTGATCTGCATTCCGCCGACGCCATCGGTAAGGGAGTGGTGCACTTTCATCACGAGGGCGGATCGGTTGTCATCGAGCCCGTCCAGAACCGTGAATTCCCAGAGCGGGCGGCTCTTGTCGAACGCGGCCATTTGGGCTGTCCGGGCGAAATCGAGTACCACGTCCCATGACCTGGGTTCAGGAACGGTGAATCTGCGGAGGTGCCAGCTGAGGTCGAAATCCTGATCGTCGGCCCACCATGGTGGCACTGTGCCTATGGGGTCCGTGACCACTCTCCGTCGGAAGATCGGGACCAGGTCGACCGCTCTGCGCATCATATCGACGAAACGGGTCTGATCGGGGCTGCAATCGAGCAACGCGACAGCGACGATGGTCGAGCGGAGGATCGGATCCTCCTCCATCCGCCACGACATGAAATCCGGCTGCGTCATATATCGAGTACTTGTGTTCATGATCGACTCACTCGCTGGTCAGCTTCTGCTCCAGTGTCTTGTAGCGTGTGGGGTTCCTTCCAGGGTCTGTGGGCTCTTCCGTGGCAGCCGGTGCCTAACTCGCCCGGCGGCAGATCATCAGTGGGCGTGTGAGGTGATGGAGAAGGTTCTGGCTCGTCGATCCCAGGAGAGCTCCGACGAGTCGACCGTGGCCGTGGCTACCGACGACGACGAGTTGCGCGTCGTGGGAGTATTGGCGGATCAGTTCGGCTGGGTTGGATCGTTCGATGATGGTTGTTACTCGTAGATCCGGGTACGTCTCCTTCCAGCCGGCGAGGCTCTCCGCCATCAGCACGGATTGCTCGTCCTCGACGACGGCCGAGTTTCCCGTTGTCGAGGGGGTGTGATGTCGCGACGTATGCCCGGGACCCCAGCCGTGGACGGCGAGGATTGGGACATCGAAGGTCGTCGCGAACTCCACCGCTGCGGAAATCGCCAGTGAGCTCAGCTCACTTCCATCGACCCCGACAACGACGGGACGATGGTCGGGTACCGGAGAAGGGGCGTCCGAACTGAACACGGTGACGGGACACTGTGCATGGTTGACCACTCGCATGACCGTGGAACCGATGCCACGGGATTCCGCTGCCCCCGCACCGGTGGCTCCGACCACCACCATGAATGCTTGCCGACTCAATCCCGTGAGGGCCATGCCGGCGGGCCCCGGATGGGTACTGCTGAGCACGGTGACTTCGGGAAACTCGCTCTTCACGGCCAGTGCGGCCCGATCCAGGATCTCGTGGGCGGTTCGCTCGGCGTCTTCGTTGAATTCGGCTTGAAAGAGCGGTGCGGCCTCGCTGTAGTGGTACCACGAGGTGGGCAGGCTGTGGGCCAGCTGCAGCGTCACAGACTTCCGATCTGCGATCGCAGCCGCCCACACCATCGCTCGTGTCGCTTCTTCTGAACCGTCGACACCGACGACGATTGGCGGGCGTCGAGCGGCAGCATTCATTCCTTATCACCCCCGATACTCGGGTATGCAGGTGCGTTCGGCCGGGTGTACCGGATTGAGCGGAACAATTTCACTCTCTCAGAGGAAGTACCAACAGCGATAGAGGCAGAGGTCATCTGGCTGTATGCATCCTTCGACGGTGCCTATGACGCGGGCTTACCCTGCTGGGCCCGCAACGCGGCTTCGGTCTCGACGCGACGCGCGGCGGAGAGGAGGTTCGCGGCGGCACGTTCGATCGCGTCTGCGAAATCGGTGATGTCCGGTGTCGTGTCGAAATCCCCTGTGATGCCGAAGCTCACGTTGTCACGGTAGCTCAGAATTGCGATACCGATACGGAGCCGTAGCGCGATCGGCACGCAGGGATTGATCTCGAGAATCTCGCGTCCCATGACATGAAGGATGCGCTTCGGTCCGGGAACGTTGGTAGCGATGGTCACCACACTGTGCTGCGGCAGCCGGGTGGCGAGACGGACGGCCCAGGCAATCGCCATGAAGGGGCCGTATTGCGCAAGCGTCGTGAATGCGTGCCCACCCTCGGATTCCTTGCCCGCCTTGTGAGTTGCGAGACGGCGATGCACCGTCATGAGTTGCTGGACGTTGTCGGCGACATCGACGGGTAGATAGGGCAGCATGAGCGACATCTCGTTGTGGGTCGTGCCGCCCCCGCGTGCCGGGCGCACCGACACGGGGACCAGGGTCCGGACGGTGTGAGGTCTCGGCCGTTCGCCGCGCTTCAACAGAATGTGGCGAAATCCGCTGGTGATAGCAGCGAGTGCCACGTCATTTACGGTGACGCCGTACGCATCGCAGATCTCGCGGGTCTCGGACATGCTTATGCGTGCGGCACGGTACCGGCGCTGCTTTCCGATCGGACCGATCAGGGACGTCGGACTCGCCGGCGTGAATATCTCGGAAACCAATCGGGCGAATCCTCGGGCGGTGTCCAGCCCCTTGACTGCGACGCGGCGCGGCACCTCGAACGCGGCGGCGACCAAATCCAATTGTTCTGAGGGCGAGGACAACACGGCGCGAGTGCGTGAGAGACGTCCGCGGGACTCTTGTTCGGCGTGCGGCGCCCCGGTGTCTACGCTGTCGCTAGTCGCCTCGTCGCAGAGGGCTTCGAAGAGTCGTGCGCCGGCGATACCGTCTGCCATACAGTGATGCATCTTCGCCAGGACTGCCCATCTGTCGTTGGCGAGACCTTCGATCACCCAGCACTCCCATAGTGGGCGGTCACGGTCGAGGCGATGCCCCATCACCCGTCCCACGAAACCGAACAGCGCGTCGGCCTCGCCAGGATGTGGCAGCGCTACCCGGCGGATGTGGTGACCGATGTCGAACAGGGGATCGTCCTCCCAGGTCGGCGAGCCGAGATCAAGGGGTAGGGTGCGCACTCGCTGTCGCGCGTGCGGCAGCATCGACAGACGCTGCGCGACAGATTCGAGGAACTCGATCTGGTTCGGAGGCGGACCAGCGATGATTGCGATCGCCCCGATCGTCAGACTCGCGTGCGGGTCGGAATCCTCCGCTTCGAGGAAGCCTGCATCCAGCGGGGTCAAGTTGTCGTCGGCCATGTCTGGCTCTCACCTCCCGCTAGAGCCCTGGGCGCCAGGTTTGCCGATTTGGGTCAGCCGACCGGCCATTCTGGTGTCCGGCCGAAATCGTTCCACTCTCGATCCCACTGCCGCATCCGGCTTCGTGTACTCATCCAGCGAAGCCCGAAGAACAGCAGGACGAAGACCACCGCCGCGCCCACCCAGACCGACACTGCCGAACCCACGGCAATCGCCGCGTTCTCGGCGGTCGGCCTGGGCTCGTCGGTCATGTTGCCGTTCATGTCGACCCATACATCGACGGTGTCGCCGCGCTGCGCGCCGGGCCTGGTTTGCACTACGGCGGTGCGCAGTGTGCCGTCCCGGGCGGACCACTGCGCCGTCGCGCGGTCCAGTACTTCCGGAAAGCGGCTGGTAGCGCTCTCGACCACCGACGGCCGGGGGTCGTCGATGAGTGTGGCGGATTCGGTGTGTCCGGCCCTGAGTTGGGCTTGGGATTGTTCGTTCAGGCCCGCGTACGTCGCGGTTCCGAACGCCGCTGCGATCGGGACCATCATCAGGAGTGCGATGATCATTACCGCCGCGGCGACGAAATCGAGTCGATCGCTGGCACGCATGAGTGGATTTCGATTCCACGGCGCCAATCGCCACCAGCGCACTGTCGGTGTCTGGGCTGTGTTCATCACGCGCCTCCCCCGGGACCATCCTCGTGTGTTCAAGTCTTTCGCGCTCGAGTCACACGGTGTAGGGCAGAAGGTCATTAGCTCGGTGAACACAGACGGTCCCACCGATGTTCACGGTATCCCAGATCGTGCCGGTATACGACAAAATTCCCGACGAGGGAGGTGATTCGGATTCGAGCACCGGCGGCACGAGCGGATCTGCCTCGTGACCGATTACTCGTCCCGATTCTTACTCGTCCCGATCTGCATCGGTCCTTTCATCCGCTTCCGTCGCGGGGGCTTGTTGGATCTCGATGTGCTTTTCCGCTGTCTGAGATTCGGAGACAGGCATCGACACCGTCAGAATTCCACCCTCATAGCTGGCCTCGATCTCATCGTCCGTCGCGCCTGCCGGCAGCGGGACCGAACGGTAGAAGCTTCCGTATCGAAATTCCGACCGAGCATCCTGGCTCTCTTCTGTGCGTTCGGCCTTGATGGTCAGTTGTCCGTCGCGGACGCTGACGTCGATGTCTTTGGCAGGGTCCACGCCGGGTAGTTCGGCGCGCAGTGTGTAGCGCCCGTCAGCGATTTGTTCCTCGACGTGAATCATGTGACGCCCGAGTGACATCCACGGAGGTGTCGCCTCGAATCGGGGCAGCAGGTCCGGCCAGTCGGGCAGAGCCGGCAGGTTCGAGAACCAGGACTGGTGCGGGCGGCGGGGCGAAAGAGTGCTCATGACAACTCCAATCAGGGATAGTCGACACTGACTCTTCGATTGGACTCCTCGGGTGCACAACGAGGTAGGGCCAACAGTCCTCTATTCCATTGGTGGCCAACCCCACGTGGCCCGATCGGGCGCTGTTGTGACGGAGTTTTCTGTGCTGAAGTTTCGGCCCCGACGCGCTTCGATGTTCCGGTCTGTCCTGGGGTGCCGGGGTGCTGCCTGATGCCTGAGGCCTGATGCCGCCCGCTGCGGTCGGCGTAATCTGAGGTTCGGAGCGGTCACGCAGCCAGGATCGGAGTTTGACGCATGATCACGGTATTTCTAGTGGACGACCACGAAGTCGTCCGCCGCGGGATCGCGGACCTCTTGGGGGCCGATCCCGATCTGACGGTCATTGGCGAAGCCGCCTCTTATTCCCAGGCGATGGCACGGGTGCCCGCATTGAAACCGGACGTCGCAATCCTCGATGTCCGCCTGCCCGACGGGAACGGAATCGAGTTGTGCCGCGAATTGCAATCGACAGTACCCGACTTACGTTGCCTCATAATGACATCGTTCATGGACGACCAGGCTATGCTCGACGCGATCCTCGCCGGCGCAAGCGGATACGTGGTCAAGGACATTCGGGGCATGGAACTGGCGGAGGCGGTCCACGACGTCGGCGCGGGCAAGTCCCTTCTCGACAGTCGCGCCGCCGATGCATTGAGAGCGAAGATTCGAGCGGACTCGAGCGAGCGGGAGGGCATGTTCGGTCACCTGACAAATCAGGAGAGAACGTTGCTCGCCCTACTCGGCGAAGGGCTGACCAACCGCCAGATCGCCGCCCGGATGTTCCTCGCGGAGAAGACAGTGAAGAATTACGTTTCGCGTCTGCTGACCAAGCTGGGAGTCGAACGAAGGACTCAGGCGGCGGTACTCGCTACGAAGATGCCGTCCAGACCAACCGACACCTGACAGCTACCCCTCCAGATCGGGATCGGCCAAGTAGCGGTTCCATCACAGTTGATGCGACTACGTGGAACAATGCGTTGTGTGAGCGGTGAACCGGATGGGCGGGACGAACCCCCTCTCCTCGGCAGGCTCTCCGAGCTTCGGCTCCGCGAACTTCTGGCCGAGGTGCGCGATCGAATCGAGCAAATCGTCGATGCTCGGGAGCACGTCGACGGACTGCTCGAGGCGATGCTGTCTGTGACATCGGGACTCGACCTCGACAGCACGCTTCGCACGATCGTCCATGCGGCGATCGAGCTGACGGATGCCCGGTACGGCGCTTTGGGCGTGCTCGGCCCGGGTGAAGGACTGAGCCAGTTCGTCTACGAGGGGATAGACGAGAAGACACGCGAACAGATCGGCGACCTTCCGCGTGGGCGCGGTGTCCTCGGTTTCCTCATCACCAATCCGAAGCCGTTGCGGTTGAGTGACATCTCCCAGCACCCTGCTTCTGTGGGTTTTCCTGCCCACCATCCGCCGATGACGACCTTTCTAGGTGTCCCCGTTCAGATTCGGGACGAAGTATTCGGGAATCTCTACCTCACCGAGAAGGCCGACGGGTCACAGTTCACCGAAGACGACGAGGTCATTCTCCGTGCTCTCGCGGCTGCCGCTGGAATCGCGATAGAGAATGCCCGGATGTTCGAGGAGTCGCGGACCAGACAGTCCTGGCTCGAGGCGACACGCGAGATCACGACCGAACTTCTCGCGGGGAGCGACATGGCAGAGGTGCTTCAGGTGATCGCGGACGATGTGCTCTCCCTCGCAGGGGCGGACAGCGCCATTCTCGCCGTTCCGGATGATCCCGACACGCCGTCGGACGACGTCACCGAACTCGTTGTCGCGGCGTCCTCCGGGGCGGTGTCCGGTCGCTATATCGGCCTGCGGATCCCGCTTCAGCGGTCGACCTGCGGCGAGGCATTTCGCGAACGAACACCGCTCCGCGTCCCCGAACTCGCGTTCGAAGCTGCGTCCGATGCTGAAACCCGAGGCCCGGCGATGGTACTGCCTCTGCGAGCAGCGCAATCGGTAACCGGTGTGCTGTTGGCACTCCGCAACGCAGACTCCGCGCCGTTCACCGACGAGCAGTTGGCGGTGATGTCGGGATTTGCGGATCAAGCGGCCATCGCGCTACAACTTGCCGACAGTCAACGCCGGATGCACGAACTGGAGGTGCTGTCCGATCGCGACCGCATCGCGAGAGACCTACACGATCATGTCATCCAGCGACTCTTCGCGGTCGGGTTGTCGCTTCTGAGCACCCTGCAACGGGCGAAGTCTCCCGACATCAAGGCGCGGCTCGGACAATCGGTCGACGATCTCCACGACATCGTGCGCGACATCCGTACCGCTATCTTCGATCTGCACGGAGGTTCGGACGGCACGACCCGGTTCAGGCAGCGACTTCAAGAGATCATCACCGAGATCACCGCCGATTCGGGACTTCGAACAACCGTGCACACCTCGGGGCCGTTGTCCGTCGTCGACTCCACGCTCGCCGAACATGCCGAGGCTGTCCTCTGCGAGGCGCTGAGCAACGTGGTTCATCACGCGGCCGCCGAGACCGTCACGATCAGTATCTCCGTCTACGACGATCTCGTCATCGAAGTCTCCGACGACGGCGTCGGGTTCTCGGAGGATGTTGCCACCAGCGGATTGGAAAATATGGCGACCCGGGCGCGTGAGGTCAACGGACGCTTCACCATCGATACCACCCTGGGGGGTGGCACCACACTCCGTTGGTCGGCGCCACTGTCCCGACCCGGGCGCTGACCAGACCGAGTCACCCAAGACACCGCCGTGGTGAGGACCTTGTCCCCTACAGTGCGCACGTCGTGGCTGTGACGATGGTGAATACAGAAGCCGCGCATATCCTCGAGGAGAATACAATGACCGCTCGTCGCCCGATTCTCGTGGGAACAGACGGTTCCCCATCGTCGGTTCAGGCAGTCGCTTGGGCTGCGTACGAAGCTGCGCTGCGGAGTTGTCCCTTATCGGTGATCACGACCAACTTCGTTCCTGGTAACTACGGTGTCCCCATCGGTATGCCGGCGAGCTTCTTCGAAGACGAAGAACGCGACGCGAAGAACCGCCTCGAGGCTGCGGCCCAGCTCGCGGCTGAAAGCGCACCCGGACACACCTTGGACATTCAGACCACTCTCTGCACAGGCACCCCGGCCGGTGAACTCCTCGAACGATCGAAATCCGCATCGATGGTGGTCGTCGGTGCGAACAGGCGTGGGATCATCGAGCGAGGGTTCCTCGGGTCGGTCAGTGCCGCAGTGGGCACCCACGCGCAGTGTCCGGTAGCAATCATTCGCGCCAATCCCGAAACCGAGATCACCCGTACTGAGGGCCCGGTTGTCGTCGGGGTGGATGGATCAGCTCACAGTGAAGCCGCCATTTCGATGGCCTTCGAGGAGGCTGCGCTGCGGCGGTGTGAACTGGTCGCAGTTCACGCATGGTCCGACGTCAAGCTCCCCAGGGGAAGCGATAGCGATGGCGAGTCCAAGGTGCAGCAGGTTGTCACCCAGGAAACTGCCGTGTTGTCGGCCAGCCTCGCCGGCCGTGCCGAGAGCTTTCCGGACGTGAAGGTTCGGACGAAGGTCGTGAGGGACGACCCGGTGCAAAACCTGCGTGAGCAAGCCGATAGTGCCCGACTGCTCGTGGTGGGTAGTCGCGGACGTGGAGGGTTCGCCAGCATGCTGCTGGGATCCACGAGTCGGGCTCTGATGCACTCGGTCCGCTGTCCACTCCTCATCGTTCGGTAGCTTCTTGCAGGTTGCACGGTCACGAGAACGTTGGTGATGCAGACCGAGGCGTATCGTTGAACACCACCCGCGGACCGGCTTCCGACCGAGCAGTTCGATACCACGGACCCGACGCTGCGGACCGCGGTCGATGACGAAAGGCCCTGATACATTTGGCAACAACCTCGCTTGGATGAATTCCGGCAGCAGACTACTGGCAGGTGATGGCGCATGAAAGCAACTCTGGACTCCGCCGACGAAGACGACCTGCAGACCCTGCAGACTCTGTATGAGCGGGTGGAACGTCACGAACGCCATCCGTCGACGATCCACTCGGCTGCCATCGCGTGACGGAGTCCTCATGCAGATCTCCGACAGGTCGCAAAGGTCTTCGTCGCCGCGCGTCGCCGGCGATCTCGGCGTGAACGGAACCGAGACGCACACGGCCTATGTCTTTATGGTCGGTGATGTCGTCTTCAAGGCCAAGAAGCCGATCAGGACGGCGTTCGTCGACTTCGGTACCGCAGAGAAGCGGCGCGAGGCATGTGAGCGCGAAGTAGCTTTGAACCAGAGGCTGTGCCCCGATGTGTATCTCGGAGTGGCGCAGCTCATCGACCCCGGCGGGGTTGAGGCGGAGCCACTGGTCAAGATGCGCCGGATGCCGGCGGATCGCAGGTTGGCCCTGTTGGTCACGAAGGACAGCGACTCTCACCCGTTCCTGGATACAATCGCGGAGCTCGTCGCCCACTTCCATGCGCGAGCCGAGCGGAGTGCGGAGATCGACCGGGACGCAACGGCGGATGCGATCACCGTGCGGTGGGGGGCCAACGTTTCCGAGGTGTCGGGCTACCAATGTGATGTGCTGTCCGAGGTGGAGATCGACGAGGTCGACCGACGGGCCCGGAGATACCTGAGAGGGCGGAAGGATCTGTTCGACAACCGGATCCGGGAAAGCCGTGTCGTCGATGGGCATGGCGATCTTCTGGCGGACGACATCTTCTGTCTCCCGGACGGGCCGCGCGTTCTCGACTGTCTCGACTTCGACGAGCACCTGCGCCACGTCGACGGTGTCGACGACGCAGCATGCTTGGCCATGGATCTCGAGTACCTCGGGCGCGAAGACCTCGCGTCGCGGTTCCTCGATCGCTACTGCCTCGAGGCTGCTGACCAGCCACCCGATTCTCTGCGCCATCACTACATCGCGTACCGGGCGTTCGTGCGCGCGAAAGTGGCATGTCTGAGATACATGCAGGGTTCTCTTGCCGCCAGCGAAGACGCCCGGTTGCATTGCCGACTGGCCTTGCGACATCTGAGAGTCGGCACTGTTCGACTGGCTTTGGTCGGAGGGCTGCCCGGCACGGGAAAGTCGACGCTCGCGCGCGGATTGTCCGAACGTACCGGCGCGGTCGTCATATCCAGCGATCGCGTCCGTAAGGAACTCGCAGGACTCGATGCGAGTTCCCGTCAGGTTTCCGAATTCGGCGAGGGTTTGTACACCGGCACCATGACCGACCGCACCTATGCCGAGATGCTGCGGAGGGCGGCTACCCACCTCGCCGCCGGGCAGTCGGTCATCCTGGATGCATCGTGGACCCTGTCGGGTTTCCGACAGCATGCGGATCTCGTTGCTAGCCGAAGCCACAGTGATCTCGTCGAACTTCGGTGCACAGCGCCACGCGATGTCGCTATCGGGAGGATACGGAATCGACCACTCGGCGACTCGGACGCGACACCCGCGGTGTACGACGCCATGTCCGCGCAGGCTGCCCCTTGGACATCGGCCACAGAGGTCGACACCGCCGCGGCCCCCGAGGAAAGCCTCGCGGCGGCCGAGCGGATATGGCATTCGACATCGGAGTGGCGAAAGGACTAGGAAAAACAGCCGTGGTTGCGAGGCGGTTTACCCGAGAAGAGAAGGCGCGGATGCCCGGCATCGTGACCGTGACGATGAATCCCGCGCTTGATATCACCACGAGCACGAGCATGGTCGTACCGACCAGCAAGGTGCGGTGCGGAGAACCGCGTCGCGACCCCGGCGGTGGCGGTCTCAACGTCGCCCGGGTGCTCCGAGTCCTCGGAGCATCGGCTACGGCGGTGTTTCCGTCCGGTGGCCACATCGGCCGTGCCATAGAGGATCTGGTGGCCACCGAGGGTGTCGCGATGCGCAGTCTGACGATCCGGGGGTCCACACGGGAGAGTCTTACGATCAACGAGACCGAGACGGGTCTGCAATACCGGTTCGTCCTGCCTGGGCCCAGGATGACATCGATGGAGCAGGCAGCCTTTCTCGACCTGGTCACGGAGGCCGCGTCCGAGGCCTCCTACGTGGTCGTGAGCGGGAGTCTTCCGCCGGGTGTGCCTGACGACTTCTATCAGCATGTGGCGGATGTCGTCGGCGAACTGGGTGCGCGTGTGGTGGTGGATACTTCCGGCCCGGCGCTGCGACAACTTCGGGGTGGTGTGTTTCTCGTCAAACCCAGCATTCGTGAACTGCGGGAGTGGACTGGGCGGAAGTTGCAGGTGGTCGACGACCAGGTGGCCGGGGCGCGAGAGCTCATCGTCCGCGGAGTATGCGCTGTGGTCGTACTCTCTCTGGGTGCCGAGGGGGCTCTCTTGGTCACTCGGCACCAAGAGGAGTACTTCCCGTCGATCGACGTCCCCGTGGTCAGTGGTGTGGGCGCAGGAGACAGTATGGTCGCGGGGATGGTCTACGGTCTGGCTCACCGCTGGTCGCTGAGCGACTCCGTCCGATACGGGGTTTCGGCGGGCGCAGCCATGCTGCAGACACCGGGTACCGCGCTGTGCCGACTGGAGGACGTCAAGCGCTTCTATAGCGAGCTCACCGACGGATCGGCCCCGACTCGCTCATCGGGCTCCTCCGCGCCTGCCGTTCGCCGTGCTGATCGGTGAATTCGACCTTGCCCGATCGAGTAGTATTCGGCGTTCTGCCGCGGCAACGTTGCGACGGGTGGTGGCGGCCACGTCCGGCGTCACGGACACGGAGGTGATTCCCCCGCGCACGAGATGTTCGGCGAGCGTCGGATCCGTTGACACCGCCTGTCCGCAGAGGGATGTCGAGAGCCCGGCACGTGTGGCTCGTTCGATGATGACGTCGATCGCGTCGAGCACTGCTGGATCCATGGCGTCGAACAATTCTCGGCAGATCTCGGAATCGCGGTCGACGCCGAGCATGAGTTGAGTCAGATCGTTGGTGCCGATCGAGACACCATCGATGCCGAGAGCCGCATATTCGGGGATCCAGTATGCAACCGAGGGCACTTCCGCCATGATCCACCGATGCATCGAGCGGTCGGTGCCCAGTGGATGGGCGTCGAGGTGTGCGAGGCACCGTTGAAGTTCCCAGCGTGTGCGGACGAACGGAATCATCAGATGCACATTCGGGTAACGCTTCCTCGTGGCGAGGAGCACGTCGAGGTCGAGGTCGAAGAGTTCCGGTTCCCGGACGTAGCGGAAGCACCCGCGATAGCCGATCATCGGGTTGTCTTCGTCTGGTTCGACGTCGCCCCCGGCAAGGTCCGCGAATTCGTTCGTGCGCAGATCGATCGCTCGGTAGATGACCGGTCGCGGCGCGAACGCTGCCGCGATGCGCTCGACGGCCGCCACCATCGCGGCCACGTACTCGTCTCGGCGTCCCTGCGCGATCATCGCCGCCGGGTGCATACCTTCGAGTGCATCCATGATCATGAACTCGGCGCGCAGCAATCCCACTCCGTCGACGTCGAGCGCGGCCACCTTTTCGGCGGCATCTGGTGTGGCCAGGTTGACGTACACGGATGTGGCTGTCACCTGCGGTGCCACCGATCCCCCGCCGTTTGTCCGGACGGGCGCAGGCTGCGGTGGAGCACCGGTGCGCGTCGGTGTCGAGTCCGGCTCAGAGGTGGCCACCACGCCGTCGTAGACCACCCCGGAATCACCGTCCACGGTGATCATCCGGCCGTCCTGTAGCTCACTGGTAGCGGTACGAGTACCAACGACCACAGGACGTCCCAGTTCCCGCCCGACAATTGCGGCGTGACAGGTGATTCCGCCGCCGTCCGTGACGATCGCCCTCGCACGGCGCAGCACGGGGAGCCAGTCCGGGCGCGTCATCGGGGCGACAAGTATGTCACCGTCGGACAGCCGGTGGGAATCGGCCACTGTTCGCAGTACGCGCACCCTGCCCGAAGCCGCTCCGGGCCCCGCACCGAGTCCCTGGACGAGTACCTTGCCGGTCGATTCCCCATGCTCATCACGTGCCCGCGCTACGCCGAGCGTGGTAATGGGACGCGTCTGAACGATCCACAGCCGGTCTCCGGCGAATGCGAACTCGAGGTCTTGAGGTATGTGATAGTGGTCTTCGACAGCGACGGCGAGCATTGCCAGTCGCTCGATCTGATTCTCGTCGAGAACGCGTTGCCCCTGCGCCGCGGCGGGAATCTCTACGCGTTCGCCGTCGGCATTGGCCTTGATCGAAAAGGACTGCAACCCGATGTGGGTGTCGATCACGTCGAATCCCGACTTCGCCACCACATAGGTGTCCGGTTCGACCTGGCCCCCCACCACCGTTTCGCCGAGTCCCCTCGCGGCCTCGACGACGACTCGGTCCCGTGCACCCGTTCTGGGATCGGCGGTGAAGACGACACCAGACTGGTCGGCATCGACCATCAACTGCACAACCACAGCGATCGATGGTTCGTCGTCGACCTTCTGAACACTGCGATAAGTCAGCGCGCGTTCGGACCACAACGACGCCCAGCATTTGCGTATGGTCTCGATGAGCGCGTTCTCCCCGGACACATCGGTGAAACTGTCGTGGATGCCCGCGAACGACGTGTCGGACGCATCCTCGGCCGGGGCGGACGAACGCACCGCCACACGGGGTGATTCGCCACCGAGTTTTCGATACGCCTCGAGAATCTCCGCTCGAAGGGCATCCGAGATCGGTGCGTCGAGCACGGTCGACCTCAGGTCGTGCGCCATCGTGGCGAGGGCGGCGTCGTCGGTCCCGGTTGGTGGCAACGCCTGATCCCGCAGGGAGTCCCGCACCCCAGCGTCATCCATCGCCTTCAGGTAGCCTTCCGCAGTCACCGCAAACCCGGCCGGGACCGGGAAGCGCGCCCGAGTCAATTCTCCGAGGTTGGCCGCCTTACCGCCCACCGACGGTGCGTCTGCCAATCCGAGTTGATCGATCGGCTCCACCCAATGGTGCTCGACTACTACTGCCCGCTGCACATTCATGTGGTTCCCTCGTCACTACTGTCCAGACAACGAGGTTCCCTCGTCGTTACTGTCCAGACAACACCGGCGCGTCCGGGACGCACAGAGTCAAAAGTCACCGCCCTTCGGTCGCTCGACGTAGCGGATCGGAGGCCTGCCCAGCCGTCGGGAAGCCGGCAGCATTGCCGGTGCCGTCTAGATTCTGTAGCAGAAATGTTCTGAGGCACAGCTAATTCCGAACATGTGAGGACAGCAGAAGGTTCCCGAGCCGTGAGATGCGTGGCGGGTGGATGCCTTCCGGCTCCAGCGCCCCCGATGATCGCGTCACCGAGGTATCCAGGCTTTCCCTGAAGCACTCTTCGAGTCACCGCACGAACAATTCCGGGATGTGAGGGTCCTAGGACCCTTTCATACCTGCAACGTCGCGCCGATGCTGGTATGTGAGAAGAGGAGTCGTCATGCACGCACGACATGTGATGAGCAGTCCGGTCACGACAGTAGATCGATCGGCTTCGGTCGATGACTGCCTGCGGTTGGTCAGTAGGTCGCACTTCACGGTTCTTCCGGTCGTCGACGAGAGGACCCATCTCGTGGGCATCGTGACCGAAGGAGATCTCCTCAGAGCACGATTTCACGACCTGCACGGAACTGGCGGTGGCATCGACAAAGCGGGTTCGAAGCACGAAGGGTTGACTGTGGCCGATGTCATGACCAGTCCGGTCGTCGCGATGACGGCCGACGCGGAGGTCAGTGAGCTTGCGTCGGCCATGCTGCGATCGCGCCTGCGAGGGATACCCATCGTGGACAAGCACGACATCATCGGGATCGTCACTCGTCCGGATCTCATCGCCGTCCTCACAGCGGACGACGCTCGGATTGCGAAGGAGGCTCAACATCGACTCGACGTGTACGGCGGTGCCGGTCGGTGGCGAGTGGAGGTAGCTGACGGTTCCGCCCTGATTCACGGAGTCACGACCGGCGACCCGGAACGAGATGTCATCGCCGCACTGGCCGAAACCGTGCCGGGCGTCGGCGAGGTTCACTTCCCATCCGATTGAACCCATCCGATTGGGCCATGATCGAGGACGCACGCCGCTTCCCGTGGCCGCTCGTGAACGTGGCCGCTACATGGGTTTTTGATGGGTTTTGGCGGTGTGTTCGCCCTGCCCGCCGTCGCCGGCCCCCTTCTGGGCGGTTGATCCGGTTAGCTGCCTCGGTGCGCGGTCACTGCACGGTGAAGCTGCTCATCATGAACGGGTGATACCTGCAGTGAAAGGCGTATGACCCGGGCTGGTCGGGCACTGTGAGCGTCTTGGTCTCACCAGGATGGATCTCGACTTCTTCGAACGGGTTGTTGGGGTCGTCCGAGGTGACACTGTGTTCGACATCGTCGTTGTTGCGGATGGTGACCTCCTCGCCGGGCGCGAAGGTTCCTGAAACGCTGAACGTGTAGTCGTCGGCAACGATTTCCGGGCCGGACGCCTGATCGGCGCTTGCGGGCGGGCTTGACGAATCGTTGTTGCCGCTACTGCAGGCTGCGAGCGCGAAGACGGTGAACAGGATCGGCAGGACAAGGGTGAGAACGCGTTTCAATTTGGTCGCCTCCGAATGCACATGAGAGCGGATGCTTCATGCACCGCCCTTCGTCAGAAGTGTACCGATTCTCGCGGCGCCGCTCCCTTGTCTCCGGGGTGTACAATCACCGACCGTTCAGAGCCTCCTGCGCATTGATGTCAACCACCGGATTTGTCAGCGCGGCAACAGCTTCTGCGTAGAGCGAGGACTTGATCTCACCGAGGGTGCGGCCACGAGTTGCGACAAGGCTGCGAGCATGTTCGACGGCATTGGGCAGCACGTCCTGTGCAGGCGCGACCTCGTCGATGAGTCCGCGTTCGCGAGCCTCGATGCCGCCGTACCGACGACCGGTGACAAGCGCTGTATGCGCGACGCGGGTGGGTAGCCGCGCTGCGAGCAGGGCGATACTGCCGGGTGCATAGCTTGCGCCGACGGTGATTCCGGGCAGGCAGAAGTAGCCGCGGTCCTCGCGCATCACCTGATGATCGTGGGCTGCAGCGAGGATGGCGCCGCCGCCGAAGGTATGTCCGTTCAGCGCGGCCACGGTGGGCATCGGAAACGTCAGGATCCGCGCGAACAGCGCCTGCACGGAATCGATGTAGGAGTTCAGACGGTCGGTGTTCGCGAGGACCCACGCGGTGTCGAGGCCGGTGGAGTAGTACTTCCCTACTGCCGTGGTCACCAGGGCGGCAGGACCTTCGTGGGCTTCGATCTCGTCGAGAAGTTCCTCGACGCGCTCTATCCAGTCCGGGTGGAGGGTGTTTTCGCCACCCCCCTCCCCTTCCGCGCCGAAGTACAGGACGAAGACGTCTCCCACACGCTCCACATAAGGCATGGGCCGAGGCTACCGGCTGTCGTTGACGGTCCACTACCAGAAAGACGACATCAAAAGGCTGAAGTTTCAACCGTCGCCGGGCAGGGTATTTCGATCTTCGACGAGGTGTGGGGGTGGACCATGAAGAGTGAATCGGGCATTGCCAGCACGAACACCATTCGGGACTACATCCTTGCGGTAGCCAGGGACGTTCATGCCGACTCTGTCGATTGGTGGGAGATGGAGAGCATTGACGTCGTCCTCGTGCTCCCGTTCCGGCTACACAACCTGCCGGATCGCAATGCGGTGCTGTCATGGAACAGGAACTTCGGGTGGTCCCTTGGGGTGGAGGGACTCGGCTGCAGCGTGGTCGTGATCGACGGTCTGGGCATCGGACGGATGCCATCTCCCGCCCAATGCTCGGACAGAACCGCGGAACTGATCGACGACTACTGCCGGAACACGCCAGCGCCGCCAGGCGTGCCCGACGCGGCAATCATGCCGCCTGCCGCGGTCGGTCGCTGGCACGGGGTAAGCGGGGAAGCCCCGGCGCAGGGAAGACGGGAAAGGGTGATTCGGCGACCCTACCTCGCGCATTCCCGAAGGTCTCAAACCCGCGGGTCCGGTGAGTGACCCGGTAGTGATCGCGGGATCTACTGCACGTTCCACGCCTGCGCCAGGGAAATGCACAGTTGGTTCTTCATTGCACGAATCTTGGGTGGGTCCGCTTCCTTCGGGGCGAGACCGGCCAGAACCAGGTCCATGAATCGGTGTCGGGTTACGCCGAACCGGACGAGCACGTCCGCGTCTGTGGCGCCCCCGAACGGTGCCCACTGAAGGGCAAAGTCGATCATCCAGCGAGCATCCGAACTGACTGCATACGTCCGTTCGAGGAGGTCACATCGGCGAAGGGCCGACCGTAGCCATTCGGTGCTGTAGGTGGTAGAGGGTTCGTCCCAGGTCTGCGTACTCATGCGTCTTACCTCGGGAAGGCGGATTGGATGGAGAACACGGGTAGCTGATCTTCCGGCGACATCGGACGGTACTCGACACGTACCGGTCGGTCTGGTTGGTTCGGAACGTCCCCGTCTATCCAGGTGTAAACCCAAGGCCCTTCGTCGAGTTCGACGATGGCTATCGTGCAGGGGACGAAATCCTTCCCGATCCCATCGACCTCGCGATGGACAACCTTCGAGGACACGATCGACCCTCGGCCGGAAACCGGCACGCGCTCGAGTCTGCGGCCATGACAGTGCGGGCAAGTCACCATCAACGGCGCCAAGAGCGTCCCGCAGTCCGAACAACGCTGAATCATCAGTTCCCACGTCCGTGCCGCACCCTGCACATGGGTGGCCCCCGCTGCGGTCATGCGACTACATTCTCGACGTCGGCCCCGGAAGCGGCCGATCCCCTGGCCCACTCGTGATGTCGATCGGCGATGTGCGTCCAGCACTCAGTCGGCAACCACACACATCGGGGTAGCTGTCGATTTGCTTGCAGCGCGGGAAGCATCAAGACCTCGGTCCATCACCTGGTTTTGGGGGATATCTGCGATCATCCCGACCTCGGCGCGGCAGGGCATCGGCCAAACTACCCGTGGGTATACCTATATCGCAGGTTCGAGCGGGTGGACGTTAACTTTCGCCGGCCTCGTCGACCATTCGGCGGCAATGTCGAGAGCAGAACAAGCACCTGATCAAGGGTGCTGGGCCTTGACGTGTTCGACCGTCCAGGCAGCAATCTGACTACGCGAGTTGAAGCCCAGTTTGGCGAGGATGTGCTCGACGTGCCCCTGAGCGGTCCGCTGCGAGATGACCAGCTTCGCAGCGATCGCTTTGTTCGTCAGCCCGTCTGCGACGAGTTCGGCAACCTGCCATTCGCGGCGGGTGAGATCCGTCGACGAATTCGGAGTCGATGGCGTCTCGCGGGGCTGCTCCTCGAAAGCGCAGGCGACAGCGGCTCCGAAGGATGTGCTCACGCCGCGCTGGAACGCGGCGTCGAACGAGCGATCCCCGATTGCATCGCGGGCGGACTGCTCACACGCCGCATGGTGGACGAGCAGATTCGGGTAGACGGTGCTGGGGTTGCCGACTGCCTGCGCAACGGCCGCTGCGGCGCCCATCAGCTCTGCAGCGTGCTCCGCCCGATCGCGGCCCACCGCGATCCAGGCCAGCACCTCGAGCGCGCCGCACGCGCTGATCCGGTCATCGACCAGATGGGACAGACGCAAACCCTGCTTCACATAGTCCTCGGCGAGTTCCAACTGCCCGCGTTGCCACTCGGACACCCCCGCGACCCACAGGGACCAACCCCGGTAGACGGATTCGCCGTGCGCCTCGGTGAGGTCGGAGAGCTCGGTTCCGTACCTCTTCGCCGTCGAAGTCTCCCCCTGCATGCCACTGACCAGAGCCACCCCTGACAATCCCCAAACCAGCTGCAAAAGGCTGCCCTTGTCCCGGAACACGACGAGCGCTTCATCCATGTGCTTGCGGGCGTTCGCGAAGTCACCCAGGAACAGTGCGCAGCACCCGGCTGCATGCATCATCAGTGCACGCATCAGGGCGTCTTCGTTCCGCGCGGCGAGTTTCGTCCCCTCCGCTACCAGGTCTTGCGCTGCCGCCACGTCGCCGTGCATACCGGTGAGCACGCTGTTGACGTACATCGCCTCGATCCGTTCCTGACTCGGATCGCCGTCGTGCCGTGCCAGCAGCTGATCGAGCCAGCGCCGACCCTCTCGGAGCATTCCGCGTGAACGCCAGTAGGGATACAGCGCGGCCCCGATACGCAGTCCCGACTCGAGCTCCCCCGGCTCGGTCAGACAGAAGTGCAGCGCCGCCCGCACGTTCAACTTCTCCGCGTCGAGTCGCCTGATCCACATTCCCTGCAGCGGGCTGATCCATTCGGCCTCGGACTGCAGCACCAACGCCTCGTACCAATCCCGGTGCCGCCGACGCAACGCCACGATCTCTCCGGTCTCGAGCAGCCTTTCCCTTCCGTATTGGCGCACCGTCTCGAGGAGTCGGTACCGTACCGTCGGGCCCGACTCCTCCCGGATGAGGATCGACTTGTCGATCAACGACGCCACCACGTCGAGCACTTCTTCGACCGGGACGTCGCCGGCGCATATGCCCTCGACAGCGTCCAATTCGAAACCGCCCGCGAACACGGACAGCTTCGCCCAGAGGGTCCGTTCCACCTCGGTGCACAGGTCGTAGCTCCAGTCGATGGACAGCCGCAAAGTCTGCTGCCTACTCGGCGCACACCGAGACCCGGCCGTCAACAGCCGATATCGATCTGTCAACCGCTGCAAGATCTGCTCGACCGACATGACCCGCAACCGCACTGCAGCTAGCTCGATCGCCAATGGCAACCCGTCGAGTTGTCGGCAGATCCGGGCTACCGCCGCATGGTTCGCCTCGGTCAGTTCGAATTCCGGTACCGCCGCTGCCGCCCGTTCCATGAACAGCGTCACTGCCTCGTACTGTGGCAGACCCTGTAGCGACGATCGCTCCGGTTCCGGCACCGTCAAAGGCGGCACCCGCAGCACCGCCTCGCCCCCGATGCCCAGTGGTTCACGACTTGTGGTGAGAATCCGCAACTCGGGACACCTGCGCAACAACGTTTCCGACAACTGCGCGGCGGCGGCAACCACGTGCTCACAGTTGTCCAGGACCAGCAGCAATCGTTTGGAGGAGAGAAACTCGACCAGGAGAGCTTCCGGATTCCCGGTGAGCTGCTCCCGTAATCGCAATGCCGCCGATACGGCGTCGACGAGCCTCGAACCCTCGTCCAGTTCCCCCAGTCCGACGATCCAGGCCCCGTCGTCGAACGCGCGTCGGGAGTCGGCCGCGACACGCAACGCAAGACGGGTCTTCCCAACTCCTCCGATACCGGAAAGTGTGACCAGCCGCGATACGGACAACAGACGTCTCGCCTCGGTCAACTCACGTCGACGTCCGACGAAACTCGTCAACTCGTGGGGAAGGTTACCCACTGTGCCCTTGGATCCCGGCGGCATTACAGACTCCCGGCGGCGTACACCGTCTCTCTCGACTCATGCCCCCTCTTGCACACGGTACTCCCCGGAGTGTCTCGGCAAGAGAGCTTTCGGCTGCGGGTTCGAAGCCGAAAGCCGATCGTTCAGCGCGTCCGTCGGGTGGGCGCACGGTGACCGGTATGGGGATGGGTCCGCTCGGTGTTGTGGGCCGGACGTCTGCTTCCGACCTCGGCCAGGCCGTGCGGGACGATGGTGATCCTGGCGCCGTCGACGACGTACGCCGCACCGGTGACGGACGCGGCTTCAGGGGAGGTCAGATACGAGACCACGGACGTCGCCGCCGGGTCGTCGCGACCGGGACAAGCGGAGCCCGGTTCTGCAGCAGGGACGACAACGGCGTTCACGGTGATCGCATACCGAGCCAATTCGGTGGCAAGCTGGCCGGTGAGTCCGCCCGGTCCGGGCAATGACGTTCGGATGTTGACTATTCGGCCGCCCCCGCCGCTATCGATCATGTACCGCACGGCGCGCCGAATGCACTCGACGGTCATACTGCCGGGACAGTTGACGAGCACGCCGATGCCACCGAGTTCGCCCGCGAATTCGTCGATGACGGCTACCGCGTCGGGAAGGTCGGCCGGGTCCAGACGCCGCACCGCCGCACCAAGGGATTTTGTTCGCACCTGCGCGGCCGTGTTCTCGGCGCTGCGCCGGTCGTTCGTATATGCCAGGCCGACGTGAAAACGGTCGTCAGCGAGTGTGAGTGCTATCGCCCTCCCCAACCCCGAGTCGGATGCCGTCACTACTGCAGCGCGTGTGCTGGGGTGCATTACGTGGGGATACCCGTTCGCGGAGCTAGCCAAACGCTCACCAGTTCCGGATACCCGCTCGCGCAGAACGCAACCCGGCAACCAGCCTCGAAACAGAACCCGATCCGGGTCGAGCGCGGTCCTACGTCATCCCCTACTGAGGTAGTTCTCGAGCACCGGCCCCACTACGGCAAGCACTTCCGGTTCGATCATCTGATTGTGTTCACAATCGATCTTGACTTCGTCGATCCCACCGGTGACGGACCCTTGCCACTCCTCGGGTGAATGCTCCCCTTCGGACGCGCTGGCGGAGAAGAAGAGCAGATCTCCGTCGAACACCTGTGGGCGGAAATTGGTCATGATCTGCGAGGAGTTCGTGTATCCGGAACTGATCCGCTCCAAGTGCTGTGGGGTCAGTCCGATCTTCTGCCCGAACGCTTCATCGAGCAACTCGACGGCTCGCTCGTAGGTCAGTTCCTCTCCTGTCTCCGACTCGAGATCCAGTCCGAGGCCGTTCAGGAGTTCGGAGACGGTGAGGTGCTCGGGACCCTGGCCGTTTCCGTTCGTCACATAGCTGTCCATGATGGCCAGGGTTGCCACTTCCTCGCCCTCCCTGCGCAGTTCGACGGCCATCGCGTGGGCGATGACCCCACCGAGAGACCAGCCGAGCAGGTGGTAGGGCCCGTGAGCCTGGACGCGGCGCATCTCCACCACGTAGTGGTGCGCCAACTGCTCGACCGACTCGAAGGCCGGGCCTCCGCTGATGATTGGCAACTGCAGGCCGAAGGCCGGGCGGTCCGGCGCGAGATGCTGCACAAGTCCGGCGTAACCCCACGACAGGCCGATCCCGGGGTGGATGCAGAACAGCGGAGCCTTCTCGCCGGTCGGACGCAGTGGGATGACGACGCCCAACGCCTCGTCGACCGGTGAGGCCTCCGCGTCCTCCTTGTCGATCCGCAATGCCAGACCCGCCGGTGTCGGGTCCAGGAACATAGACTGCAGCGGGATGTGCCGCCCGAATCGTTCCTGCAGGACGGTCATCACGCGGGTCGCGACGATCGAGTTGCCGCCGAGGTCGAAGAAGCTGTCCGCCGTGCCCACCCGGTCCACACCGAGTACCTCAGCGAAGGCTTCCACGATGATCCGTTCGGTCTCGGTCGTCGGGGCACGGAACGCCGCGCCGGTGGTACCGAACTCGGGCGCGGGCAGTGCTTTGCGGTCGAGTTTGCCGCCCGGAGTCATCGGGACCTGGTCGAGGATCACCACCGCGGACGGGACCATGTGCCCGGGCAAGTGTTCCGAGGCGTACGTACGCAGTTCCGCGGGCTCGAGGTCGACTCCGTCCACGGTCCGTACGTACGACGCGAGGAGTGTGTCGCCCGAAGGGCCGGTGTGCCCGATCGTGGCCGAGAATGCGACAGCAGGGTGCCGGGCGAGAACGGTGTCGATCTCACCGAGTTCGATGCGGAACCCGCGGACCTTTACCTGGAAGTCGGTGCGGCCGATGTACTCGAGGGTGTGATCGGGCCGCCAGCGCACGACGTCCCCGGTGCGGTACATCCGCTGGCCGACTTCGCCGAACGGGCACGCGACGAAGCGCTCGGAGGTCAGTTCCGCCCGATTGTGGTACCCACGCGCGAGCCCGGGTCCGATGATGTACAACTCTCCGGGCACGCCGACCGGCACGGGTTGCAGCTGTTCATCGAGCACGAGCGAGCCGAATCCCAGTGCTGGCGCACCGATGTTGACGACCTCGCCCGGACGCATCGGGGTACTCACGTTCGCCTGGATGGTGGTTTCCGTGGGCCCGT
This sequence comes from Rhodococcus sp. WMMA185, assembly GCF_001767395.1. Taxonomy (NCBI): domain Bacteria; kingdom Bacillati; phylum Actinomycetota; class Actinomycetes; order Mycobacteriales; family Nocardiaceae; genus Rhodococcus; species Rhodococcus sp. WMMA185. The sequence continues at coordinate 1,781,744 of NZ_CP017014.1, forward strand.
AGCCGTTGTGCATGTTGCGGTTCTTGCCCCAAATCTCCACCAGTTCCGGCGGGCATGCCTCGCCGGCCACCAAGAGGGCGCGGAGCGAATCGAGTCCCTCATCTTCCATCGAGGACAATGCGGTGGGTGTGATGAACGCGTGTGTGACCGCGTTGCTTCGCAGCAGTTCCGCCAGCTCGGTGCCACCGAAGATGGCAGGCGGCACGATCACCACCCGTGCCGCAGCCCCGAATGCCATCATCAGCTCGTAAATCGACGCGTCGAAGCTCGGGGACGCCAGGTGCGATACCCGCGATTCATGCGTGACCTGGAACCGCCCGCGTTCTTCGGCGGTGAGGTTGGCGATACCACTGTGTGTGACGATGACACCCTTCGGTCGACCGGTCGAACCCGATGTGTAGATCAGGTACGCAGGGTGGGCCAATCGCAGCGGGCTCGTCCGGTCGGCGTCCGAGACCGCCGCCGGGGACACGGCCTCGACCTGCTCGGCGAAGTCCTCAGCGTCGAGCACCAACCACGGAACGGTGTCCGGCAGCCCCTCCCGGTGGGCGGCGACGGTGATTCCGACCGTCGCACGGCTGTCGGTGAGCATGTACTCGATCCGGTCGGCTGGATAGGCAGGATCGACCGGGACGAATGCCGCACCGGATTTGGCCACCGCCCAGATCGACACCACTTCCTCGATCGACCGCGGTATGCCGATGGCCACGAACGTCTCCGGTCCCACACCGTGGGAACCCAGGATCCGGGCCAGCCGATTGGACCATTCGTCGAGTTCCCGATAGCTGACCTGACGGTCCTCGAAGGACAACGCCACCGCTTCCGGGTCCCGAGCCGCGGCGGCCGACAACAGGTCGGGCCACAGTTCGGGGTGTACTCCGGGTTCGCCCCGGGCCGGCGCCAGTTCGGCGGTCTCGGCCTCGTCGAGCAGCGGGAACGTGCCGATCGGCCGGTCCGGATCTGTGACGGCGGCCGCGAGGATCCGGCTGAAGCGGTCGGCGAACGAGCGTGCGGTCTCAGGGTCGAAGAGGGACACCGCAAAGTCCAGTCCGCCGGAGATACCGGCGGGCGCACCGTCTCCATCGAACTGCTCGACCAGGATCACTTCGAGGTCTTCCTTCACCACCCGGGTTTCCAGGTCCACGCTCTCGACCCGTAGTTCCGGAAGTTCCAGGGTGGGGCTCACGTTGTTCTGGAACTCGAGGGCCACCTGGAACAGCGGCGAGTAGGCGGTGGACCTGGTGGGGTTGAGTTCCTCGACGAGGCGCTCGAACGGCAGGTCCGAGTGCCCGAACGCGGCCAGATCGGTCTCCCGGATCTGCCCGAGCAACTCTGTGAACGTCGCTGCTGGGTTCATCCGGCTACGCAGGACCAGAGTGTTGACGAACATCCCCACCATATCGTCGAGGGCGGTTTCGCCTCGTCCGGCGATGGGGGTGCCGATGGCGACGTCGTCGGTGCTGCCGAGCCTGGCCAACAACACCGCGAGCGCTGCGTGGACGGTCATGAACATGGTGGCATTGTTCGCCCGGGCCAGTGCGGTCAACTGTTGATGAAGGTCCGCGCTGAGGGTGAACTCCACCCGATCGCCCTCGAACGTCTGCTGGATCGGGCGCGGACGGTCGGTCGGCAACTGGATGACGTCCGGCAACCCGGCCAGCGTGTCCGACCAGAACCGCAACTGCCGGTTGATCTTCGAGTCGGGGTCGTTCTCCGAACCGAGGTCGGCGTGCTGCCACAGCGTGTAGTCGGCGTACTGCACCTTCAGCGGATCCCACTGCGGCGCGGCACCGTCGAGCCGCGAGGTGTAGGCCACCATCACGTCCCGCGCCAACGGGGCCAGCGAGGAGCCGTCCGCGCAAATGTGGTGGACCACGATCGTGAGCACGTGATGATCGGGTGCGGTTTCGAACAGCGCCACCCGGACCGGGACGTCGATGCTCACGTCGAACCCGCGCGATACCAGTTCCATCATGTGCCGCGGCAGGTCGTTCGCGGCAACCGAGACAGTGGTGATTTCCGGTTGCGCGTCGGCGGCGGCCAGGATCTTCTGAGTTGGTTCGCCCTCGACCGTGGGGAAGATGGTCCTCAGCGTTTCGTGCCGTTCGAGGACGTCGGTCATGGCCAGTCGCAGAGCGTCGACATCGAGGTTCCCGGTCAACCGGACTGCCAATGGAATGTTGTACGCGGGTGACGAGGTATCGAACTGGTTGAGGAACCACATCCGCTTCTGCGCAAGCGACAGCGGAATCAGTTCGGGACGCTCGACAGGCTCGAGTGCGGGCGCTGCACCACCACTGTGCACGGCGTCCCCGACACGTGCGGCCAGAGACCGGACATCCGGGGCTTCGAACAGCGCGCGAACGCCGATATCGGCATCGAGAGCATCCCGTAGCCGTGCCGTGACACGGGTAGCCACCAGCGAGTTGCCGCCGAGGTCGAAGAAGTTGTCGTCGATACCGATCCGTTCGATTCCGAGGACATCGGCGAAGATGTCCGCGATCATCGCTTCGAGATCATTGGACGGCGGCGTGAACTCCTTGGTGGTGTGGAACTCCGGATCGGGCAGCGCCGAACGGTCGAGTTTGCCCACCGGGTTCAACGGAATCTCGTCGAGGAACGTGATGCTCGTCGGCACCATGTGCGCCGGCAGTCGGGTCGACAGGTGTGCGGTCAACTCCGCCTCGTCGACTTCGCCCGGCGTATTGGTCAGCAGATACGTCACCAGCACGGTGTCGCCGGACGGTCCCGGGACTCCGAGTGTCACCGCGAACTTGACCCCCGGGAACGCGGTGATCTCCGAGTCGATCTCGTCCAGTTCGATGCGGAAGCCGCGGATCTTCACCTGGAAGTCGCTGCGGCCCACGTATTCGACGGTGTGATCGGACCGCCAGCGAACGATGTCGCCGGTGCGATACATCCGCTCGCCGGCCTCCCCGAAGGGGTTGGCGAGGAAGCGTTGACTGCTCAGCTCCGGTCGCCGGTGGTAGCCGCGGGCCAGGCCCGCCCCGGTGATGTACAGCTCACCCGGCACACCGACGGGTACCGGTTGGAGACGCGAATCGAGCACCAGTTCGCCGACACCGCGGATCGGGCCGCCGAGCGTAATGGGTTCGCCCACGGTCATCGGATCGCTGATATTGGCCATCACCGTGGTCTCGGTGGGCCCGTAGGCGTTCGACAGGAATCGTCCCGGAGCCCAACGCGTCACCAGCTCCGGCGGACAGGCCTCGCCACCGAATACGACGTGCTGGAATTCGTCGAGGCCTCGGGGATCGACCGTGGCCAGCGCCGCAGTGGTGATGAACGCGTGCGTGACGTGCTCCGACCGGATGAGTTCGGCAAGTTCCACCCCGCCGTATACCGTCCGCGGCGCGATCACCATCGTGGCACCGACACCGAACGCCTGCAGGTACTCGAAGATCGACCCGTCGAAGCTCGGCGTCGAGAAGTGCAGGGTGCGGGAGGTCTGCCCGGCGGCGAACCGCTGGCGCTGGTCCTCGGCGAAGTTGTCGAGACCCTCGTGTGTGACCACGACACCCTTCGGCTTGCCCGTGGAACCCGACGTGTAGACGATATACGCCGCGTTGTCGAGGCTGATCGGCGAACGTCGATCCGAATCTGCCACTGGCAGAGCTGGTTTCGCCTGACATGCCTTCTCGAACTTGGGTGAGTCGAGCTGCAGCCACGGCATGGAATCGGGCAACGACTCCTTGTACGCGGACATGGTCAGCCCGATGGTGGCCTCCGAGTCGGTCAGCATGTGCTCGATGCGGTCCGCCGGATAGTTCGGGTCGATCGGGACGAACGCTGCACCTGTCTTGGCAACCGCCCAGATGGCGAGAACCGACTCGATCGAGCGGGGAATACCCAGCGCCACGAACGTCTCCGGGCCCGCGCCGCGCGAGATCAGCACCCGCGCAAGCTGGTTGGAACGCTCGTCGAGCTCACGGTACGAGACATTGCGGCCCTCGAACGTCAGCGCCGTCCGATTGGGGTCCAGCGCGGCAGCGTCCTCGAAGATCTGTGGCAGCGTACGGACGGAGAACCCGGGCCTGCCTCGGACCGGCGCCAAATCGGCGAGTTCCGCGTCGGTGAGCAGTTGCAGCCGGGCCAGAGGCATCTCCGGCCGCTCGGCGATCGCGTCGAGCACCCGCCCCAGCCGATCTGCGATCTCGTCGACCGCGCTCTGCTCGAAGACTTCGGGCAGATACTCGAACTTGAGGTTCAGCCGATCGTCACCGGATGCGACGACGGCAAGGGGGTAGTGCGCGGAGTCCTTGCCCACGATGCCGGTGACGAACATGCCGGCGATGTCGGTCTGCTCCGTCAACCCCTCCTTGTCCACCGGATACGACTCGAACACCGTCAACGTATCGAAACTCGCACCAGCACCGGCCACCGCCTGAATATCGGTAAGCCCCACATAATGATGATCAAGCAACCCCGCCTGCTCACCCTGCACCCGCTCGAGCAACTCACCCAACGACTCCGACGGATCCAACACCACCCGCACCGGCAAAGTATTGATGAACAAACCCACCATCGACTCGATCCCCGCAATCTGCGGAGGACGACCCGACACCGTGCCACCGAACACCACATCCGAACGACCCACCAAACCACCCAACACAATCCCCCAGGCCGCCTGCACGACGGTGTTGAGGGTGAGTCCGCGTTCGCGGCTCAGATCGCGCAAACGAGTGGTCTGCTCCTCGGACAGGGTGAAGGCGGTTTCCTCCGCGACTGCGGAGAGCGCCTCACCGCGCTCCATCGGGGCGAGAAGAGTCGGCTCCTCGACCTCGCCGAGTGCGGTACGCCAGGCATCTAGGGACTCGGTGACGTCGTGACGCTTCATCCACGATAGGTAGTCGCGGTAGGAGTGCACGCGGGGTAGCAGGCTCTCGTCGGCGTCCGTGGCGTACAGCGCCAGCAAATCGCGGATGACCAGCGGCGTCGACCAACCGTCGAGCAGGATGTGGTGGTTGGTCAGAATCAGCCGGTAGTCGTGCTCGGAGAGCCTGATCAGCGCCAGCCGCAGTAGCGGCGCCTCGGCCATGTCGAACTTGACCGTTCGGTCCTGTCGCATGATCCGGTCGTATTCGCGATCCGTGTCTTCGTCCCCGAGCGCCGATAGGTCGAACTCGGACCACGGCAACTCGACGTGCTCCTGAATGATCTGCGCGGAGGCGCCGGCACTGTCGTGGACGAATGCCGCCCGCAGGTTGGGGTACCTGTCCAGCAGTGCCTGCCCGGCGCGGCGGATGCGGTCCGGGTTCACCTCGCCACGGAGCTTCAGTGCCAACTGCACGAGGTAGGGGTCGACCGTGGAATCGGAGAACTGAGCACCGAAAACGGAGTCGGAGAATTGAGCGTGGAAGAGCAGCCCCGACTGCAGCGGCGACAGCGACCAGATGTCGGACAGGGTCGGGAATCTGGCTTCCAGTCGGTCGATGGCGTCCTGGTTCAACGCGACCAAGTCCAGGTCGGATGGGGTCAGACCACCGGCATCGGGCCGAGCCACATGGGCGGTCAGCGCGGTGAGCGCCTCCACCCAGAGATCGGCGAGTTCACGCACCTCCGAGGCAGCCAGCACCCCGGTGGGGAACGCCCACGTGGCCCGCAGCCGGTTTCCGTCCGCCCCGGTTCCGGTGACGGCGTTGATATCGAGCGCCGTGGCCACCGGAATGTCGGAGGCGGGGATGTCGTCGAGCTTGGTGTCGGTCACCGGCACCCAGGCGTGATGGATGTCTGTCGACGTCGCGCCTCCGAGCCGGCCCAGATAGTTGAAGGTGATCTGCGGCTGGGGCAGCGCCCGCAGTTGCTTCGCGGTATCGGGATCGAGGTAGCGGAGCATGCCGTAGCCGATGCCGTGGTCCGGGATGGCGAGCAACTGCTCCTTGATCGCCTTGACCGCCGCACCGGCCGCCCCGCCACCGGCGAACGCATCATCGATATCGATGCCCGCCAGATCCAGACGCACCGGGAACATGGCCGTGAACCAACCCACCGTGCGCCCCAGGTCCGCACCCGGCACCACCTGATCCTCACGGCCATGGCCCTCGAGGTTGACCAAGGACTCGCGGGTGAGGTCTCCGTGTTTGCGGCGCCACTTCGCCAATGCCAGCGCCAGCGCGGTCAACAGTCCATCGTTGACTCCGCCGTGGAAGGCCTCTGGTACCCGGGTGAGCAACGCGTCCGTGACGTCGGGCGTCACCTCGACGGTGAGCTTGTCCACCGTCCCCGCCACGTCGACCTCCGCGTCGAGCGGGCGTGACCCGATCAGTGGGTCGTCGGCTTCGAGAGTGCGCCGCCACAACTCGATCTCGGTCTCACGTGCGCCGGTCATCTCGACCAGGCCGTGGGACCAGCGACGCATCGATGTACCGACCGGTTCGAGCGCCGGTTCCTCACCGGCGGACACCCGCGCCCACGCTGTCGCGAAGTCCGGCACCAGGATCCGCCACGAGACGCCATCGACGGAAAGGTGATGAGCCACCACCAACAGGCGGCCGCCCTCCGCGCCGGCATCGAACCACACCATCTGCAGCATGATCCCGGCCTCGGGGTCGAGTCTTCCTGCAGCGGCATCGAGTTCGACGGTGGCGGTTTCCGCGAAACCGGAGCCGACCACCGAAGGAACCTCAATCCTTCGCAACATGCTGCCGACGTTCAGTGCACCGGCGGGCTGCACTTCGATCCGCCACTGCGACTCGGTGCGATGCAACCGGGCGCGGAGCATGTCGTGATGATCGACGACGGCGGCGATCGTGCGTTCGAGCAACGTCTCGTCGGCTTCGGCGGGAAGCGAGAGCAGGGCGGTCTGGGTGTAGCGGCGGAAGTCGCCGCCGCGTTCGAGCAGCCACGACGCGATCGGGGTAGCCGGCATGTCGCCGATACCACCACCCGGCAACTCCTCGAGCACCCTGATGTCAGCAGCACCCGCCCACGACGCCACCGCAGCCAAACCCGCCACCGTCTTGGTCTCGAACACATCCCGCGGCGTCAGGATCACACCCGCAGCCTTGGCACGCGCCACCAACTGAATCGACATGATGCTGTCACCACCGAGCGCGAAGAACGAATCCTCCACCCCGACAGCCTCGAGACCCAACACCTCCGCGAACAAACCGGCCAAGACGGTTTCCATTTCCGTCGCCGGTGCGCGACCCGCCGACACCCGGGCCCCGAAGTCCGGCTCCGGCAACGCCCGACGGTCGAGCTTGCCGTTGCTCGTCAGCGGAAGGGCATCGAGCGCCACGAGGGTGGCGGGCACCATGTACGAGGTGAGCTGGGCACCGACGAATTCGAGCACCGCAGACACGTCGATGGTGGTACCGGCTTCGGGCACCACGTAGCCGATCAGCCGGTGTCCGCCGTGCCCGTCGTCACGGGTGAGGACGACGGCCTGCGCGATGCCCGGGTACGACAGCAGCGCGGACTCGATCTCGCCGAGCTCGATGCGGAAACCACGGATCTTGACCTGGAAGTCGCTGCGGCCCAGGTACTCGAGCTGGCCGGACTTGTTCCAGCGAGCCAGGTCACCCGATCGGTACATGCGGCCACCGGGGTTCGCCGGGTCGGCCACGAAGCGGGTCGAGCTCAGCGCGGCCCGGCCGAGGTAGCCGCGGGACACCTGGTCTCCGGAAATGTACATCTCCCCGATGGTTCCGGGAGGTACCGGGCGCAGGCGACGGTCGAGAACGTGAACATGCAGGCCTGCGATACCGCGGCCGATGACACTGGCCGAGGTGGACGCCGCGAACTCGGGGTCCAGCGGGAGATAGCTGACGTGGACCGTGGTCTCGGTGATGCCGTACATGTTCACCAGCGTCGGGGCGGAGGCGTCGTGCCTCGAGTACCAACGACCGAGTTGCGCAAGGTCGAGCGCCTCGCCGCCGAAGATCACATAGCGCAGCGCGAGAGCCGCCGCGTTCACGTCCATCTCCGACACCAAGCGGTCGGTCTCGGCGAGTTGATAGAACGCGGTCGGGGTCTGGTTGAGCACGGTGACCTGCTCGTTGCGCAGCAGTTCGTGGAACATTTCCGGCGACCGCGCCGTGTAGTAGTCCACGACGACGAGGCGTCCGCCGTAGAGCAACGGCCCCCACAGCTCCCACACCGAGAAGTCGAACGCGTAGGAGTGGAACATCGTCCACACGTCGGTCTCATCGAACCCGTATTCCGGCTGGGTGTTCGCGAACAGCGTCAGCACGTTCCGGTGTGAGACGACGACGCCCTTCGGTCGGCCCGTCGAACCGGACGTGTAGATCACGTACGCCACAGACGACGGCTCGAGCGGCGCCATCCTGTCGGTGTCGGTGATCGCCGCCGCCGACAACTGCGCAAGGTGTTCGGTGGTTTCGGGGTCGTCGAGCAGGATCGGCGGAACCTCCGACGCCGGCAGCGCTGAGGCGTCCCCGACGGTGGTCACGACACAGTTCGGCGCCGCGTCTTCGAAGACGAACGCCAGGCGCTCGGACGGATTCGTGATGTCGACCGGAAGATAGCCGCCACCGGCCTTGATCACGGCCAGCAGGGCGATGATGAGATCGCAGTTGCGTGGAAGTGCCACGGCGACCAGAGATTCCGGACCGACGCCCCTGGAAATGAGGAGTCGGGCCAGCCGGTTCGAGCGTTCGTCGAGTTCGCTGTAGGTGAGGGTCACGTCCTCCGAGGTCACCGCGGTGGCGTCGGGGAACCTGGCTGCGCTCTGCGCGAACCGGTCGGCGAGCGTGTCCTCGCCGGAGCCGATGCCGGCGACATTCCATTCGGTTGCCATCGCCAACCGCTCGGCGGCGTCGGTGAGCACAATGTCGCCGACCGGGGTTTGCGGGTCGGAGGTGACCGCGTCGAGGACGCGCAGGAACCTCTCGGCGATGGTACGCACGGTGTCGGCGTCGAACAGATCGGTCGCGTAGGTGAACGACGCGGTGATACCGGCCGCGACCCCATCGGCGTCGAATTGTTCCTCGACGCCGAGCTGCAAGTCGAACTTAGCAACCTCGAGGTCGAAATCGACTGCGTTCGCAGTCAGTTCCGGCAACTCCAGGGTCGGCGTCTGGTTGTTCCGGAATTCGAGCATCACCTGGAACAGCGGCGAGTGCGCTGTCGAACGTTCGGGGGCCAGCACGTCGACGAGTCGTTCGAACGGAAGATCCGAGTGATGGAACGCGGCCAGGTCCGTGGCCCGCACCTGGTCGATCAGGGCACCGAAGCCCTCGGCGGGGTCGACGACGGCACGCAGGACCAGGGTGTTGACGAACATGCCGACCAGGTCGTCGAGCGCGGCGTCGCCGCGACCCGCGATCGGGGTGCCGACCGCGATGTCCTCGGTGGACGACAGGGCCGACAACAGCACCGACAATGCGGCGTGGACGGTCATGAACATGGTCGAGTTGTGCTTGCGGGCAAGCGCCGAGAGCGACCGATGTATGTCCGCGGGAACGGTGAAGTCGACCTGCGCTCCGCGGAAGGACTGCTGGACCGGACGTGCGTGGTCGAGCGGAAGCGCCAAGAGTTCGGGCAGGTCCGCAAGTTGCTCGGTCCAGTACTGCAGCTGACGCGAGATCAGCGATTCGGGATCGCTCTCGCTGCCCAGGTGGTCGAGCTGCCAGAGGGCATAGTCCGCGTACTGCACCGACAGCGGGTGCCATTGCGGTGCGCTTCCCGCGATCCGGGCTGCGTAGGCCCCCATCACGTCCCGGGCGAGCGGGGTGAATGAGAACCCGTCCGCGCAGATGTGATGCACCACGATGACTAGCACGTGGTCGTCGGGGGCAAGAGCGAACAGCGCCGACCGGATCGGCACGTCTGCCGTCACATCGAAGCCTGCGGTTGCCAGAGTTGCGATGTGCTCGCGCAGTTCGTCTTCCGGCACCTCGGTGACCTCGAGGTCCGGTGACCACTGTCCTGGCGACAGTACGACCTGAGTTGGTTCCCCGTTGTGGGACGGGAACACGGTCCGCAACGATTCGTGCCGGAAGAAGACGTCGGTCACGGCCTCGCGCAACGACTCCACGTCCAGGTGACCGGTCAGCCGGACGGCCATCGGGATGTTGTACGCGGCCGACGAGGTGTCGAACTGGTTGAGGAACCACATCCTCTTTTGCGCCAATGACACCGGTACGTACTCGGGCCGCGGCATCGGACCGAGCGGGATCCGGGCGTGATCGCCGTCCTGGACGCCTGCGAACTCCGTCGACTCGATCAGGCGGGCCATCGAGTGAATCGTGGGCGCCTCGAACAGGACGCGGACGCCGATGTCGGTATCGAGTTCCGCGCTCAGGCGTGCAGCGACCCGGGTTGCCACGAGCGAGTTTCCACCGATGTCGAAGAAATTGTCGTCGATACCGACCCGTTCGATACCGAGGACGGTGGTGAAGATGTCGGCGATGGTGTGCTCGAGCACCGTCGACGGTGGACGGAAATCATCGGACGTTGGCAGGAACTGCGGTGTCGGCAGCGCTGCTCGATCGAGTTTGCCCACCGGGGTCAGCGGAATCTCGTCGAGCAGCATGATGCTCGACGGCACCATGTGTGGGGGCAGCAGGCCTGCCGCCCACTCCTTCAGCTCCGGCGGTTCGAGTTCCGATCCTGCCTCGGGCAGCACGTAGGACACGAGGACGGTGTCACCCGCTGGTCCAGGACGCCCGAGGGTGACCGCAAACGAAACGGACGGGTGCTCCGAGAGTGCACTGTCGATGTCGCCGAGTTCGATGCGGAAACCGCGAATCTTCACCTGGAAGTCGGTGCGGCCCAGGTACTCGACAGAGTGATCGGGCATCCACCGGGCGAGATCACCGGTGCGGTACATCCGGTCACCGGGTTCGCCGAAGGGGTTGGCAACGAAGCGCTCGCTGGTCAGCCCGGCGCGCGCGTGGTAGCCGCGGGCCAGACCCTTACCCGAGATGTACAACTCCCCTGCAACACCGAGGGGAACCGGTTGCAGCCGCGCGTCGAGAATCACCTCGGCAACCGCGCGGATCGGTCCACCGAGCGTGACCACCTCACCTACCTCGAGGGGGTCGCTGATGTTGGTCATCACGGTCGCCTCGGTGGGGCCGTACCCGTTGAACAGCTTCCGTCCCGGCGCCCAACGGGTGACCAATTCCGGCGGGACGGCCTCGCCGCCGACCACCACGTTCTGGAACACATCCAGACCCTCGGGATCCACGGAGGCGAGTGCTGCCGGAGTGATGAACCCGTGCGTAATCCCTTCACTACGGATCAGCTCCGCCAACTCCTCACCGCCGTAGATCGATGTCGGCACGATCACCATGGTCGCGCCGGCGGCGAAGGCCAGCAGGTAGTCGAGGATCGAGGCATCGAAACTCGGCGAGGAGAAGTGCATGGTGCGCGACGAAGAGTCCGTCCCGTACCGGGCCCGCATCTCCTCGGCGAAGTTGTCGAGGCCACGATGGCTGACAACCACGCCCTTCGGGGTGCCGGTGGACCCGGAGGTGTAGATGACATACGCCGGATACGTGAATCGCAGTGGGGTGGTGCGCTCCTCGTCGGTGACCGGTGCCGAGGACACCTCCCGCACCGCTGATTCGGTCTCGGTGTCGTCGAGTGTCAGCCAGGTGACCGCGCCAGGCAACCTGTCGTGATCGGCCGCGACTCGCACACCGAAGGAGGCACCGGAGTCGGTGAGCATGTGCTCGACTCGCTCACGTGGGTAGTTCGGATCGACCGGAACGAACGCCGCCCCCGTCTTGGCGATCGACCAGACGGCGACAACCGACTCGATGGATCGTGTAATACCCAGTGCAACAATGTCCTCCGGGCCAACTCCCTGGCCGATCAGAACTCGTGCGAGCCTGTTGGATTGCTCGTCGAGTTCCCGATACGACACCTGGCGATCACCGGACACCAGGGCGATGGAATCACCCGCAGCCGCTGCAATCTCGGCGAGCATCTGCGGCAGCGTTCGCTCCGACCCGCCCGGCCCGCCGCGGACCGGGACCAGTTCGGCCGCCTCGGCTTCGGTGAGCAAGCTCAGCTGGGAGAGCCTCATATCGGGACTCTCGGCGAGCGCAATGAGTGCGCGGACCACACGGTCACCGATGCGTTCGATGCTCGCCTGGTCGAACAGGTCGGGAAGATACTCGAGCTTCAACTGGAGATGTTCGTGAGCCGATGCGATCAATGCGAGCGGATAGTGCGCAGCGTTCGCGCTGTCGCGGATATCGAGGACGCGCATGCCGGCGATGTCGGTCTGCTCGGTCAACCCCTCCTTGTCCACCGGATACGACTCGAACACCGTCAACGTATCGAAACTCGCACCAGCACCGGCCACCGCCTGAATATCGGTAAGCCCCACATAATGATGATCAAGCAACCCCGCCTGCTCACCCTGCACCCGCTCGAGCAACTCACCCAACGACTCCGACGGATCCAACACCACCCGCACCGGCAAAGTATTGATGAACAAACCCACCATCGACTCGATCCCCGCAATCTGCGGAGGACGACCCGACACCGTGCCACCGAACACCACATCCGAACGACCCACCAAACCACCCAACACAATCCCCCAGGCGGTGCGGATGAGGGTGCTCAGCGTCAGGCCGTGTTCGCGTGCCAGCACCGTCAACATGTCGGTTCGGTCGGCATCGAGGTCGACGATCACCTCGCTCGACGGGGTATCGCTCTGGCCGGTGGCATCGGATGGGGCCAGCAGGGTTGGCTCGTCCACCCCGGCGAGGGCGCGCTTCCAGACCTCGAGAGACTCCTCGGTGCTTCGGTCCGCCATCCATGCGAGGTAGTCGCGGTAGGGGTGCACGCGGGGCAGCGCGGCGCCATCACCCTCCGTGACGTACAGCGTCAGCAGATCGCGGATCAACAGCGGCATCGACCAACCGTCGAGCAGCACGTGATGATTCGTCACAATCAACTTCTGCCGGTCACCACCGAGTTGGATCAACATGAACCGCAGCAGAGGCGGTTCGGCCATGTCGAATCCGCGGGCCCGGTCGGTCTCGACGAGGCGGGCGATCTCCGCGTCCGCACTCACCTCGTCGAGGTCGGACAGATCGATCTCCGTCCACGGAAGTTCCACGTACTGGTGGACCGCCTGAACGGGGGTCCCGTCCTCGTCGTAGACGAACGATGCCCGCAGGTTCGCGTGCCGGTCGAGCAGGGCCTGCCCCGCAACACGCAATCGCGACCCCACGGCGCCGCTCAGTTCGAGCGTCATCTGCACGGTGTAGGAATCGATCGACTCATCGGCGAGCAGTGCGTGGAAGAGTAGGCCGGACTGCAGCGGCGACAGCGACCAGATCTCCGACAATCCGGGGAAGCGCGCTTCGATGCGGTCGATGGCGTCCTGGTTCAAACTGACTAGGTCCAGGTCAGACGGCGTCAGCCCGCCTGCGTCGGGTCGAGCCGCGTACGTCGTGAGTGCGGTCAGCGCCTGCACCCAGAGATCGGCGAGTTCTCGAATCTCGGCGACGGTAAGAACACCGGCCGCGTACGCCCAGGTGGCGCGCAGTTGGGGCCGATCCTCGACTGCCGTGGTGACGGCATTGACGTCGATGGCGGATGTGATCGGGGTATCGAGATCCTGGGCCCGGTCCATGTCGACCTCACCGGTCGGTGTCCAGCCCACCTTCTCGCCGGCCTCGGACAGATCGGCCGCGAAGCGCCCCAGATAGTTGAAGCTGATCTGCGGTACCGACCGCGCCGCGAGGCGGGGTGCGGTGTCGCCGTTCAGGTATCGGAGCATGCCGTAGCCCATGCCATGGTCCGGGATGGCGAGCAACTGCTCCTTGATCGCCTTGACCGCCGCACCGGCCGCCCCGCCACCGGCGAACGCATCATCGATATCGATGCCCGCCAGATCCAGACGCACCGGGAACATGGCCGTGAACCAACCCACCGTGCGCCCCAGGTCCGCACCCGGAACCACCTGATCCTCACGGCCATGGCCCTCTAGGCTCACCAGCGTCGCATTGAAAGCACCGCCGTCGGGCGTCCGATTGACGGCACCGCCGTCGGGCAGAACGGCACGGCTGCGGCGCCACTGGGTCACCGCCATCGCGAGTGCGGTGAGGAGACCGTCGTTCACACTGCCGTGGATAGCTTCTGGCAGCCGGGTGAGGACTGCCTCGGTGACCTCGGTCGGGAGCTCGACCGTGACGCGGCCCACCGTGGCATTGACGTCGACGTCGGGGTTGAGTGGGCGGGAGCCGACCAGCGGATCCTCGCAGTCGAGAATGCGTTGCCACAGATCGAGTTCGGCGGCCCGGTTCGTGGCTTCGTCCACCAGTCCGTGCGCCCATCTGCGCATGGAGGTGCCCACCCGGTCGAGCGCGGGTTTCTGCCCCGCAGAGATCAGCGCCCACGCGGTCGCGAGGTCGGGAACGAGAATGCGCCAGGACACGCCGTCGACGACGAGGTGATGGACCACCACCAGCAGGCGCCCACCCGCGTCGCCCGCGTCGCACCACACCACCTGCATCATGACGCCGGATGCCGGGTCCAGACGGTCGAGGGCGGCGTCGAGTTCCGCGATCACTGTGGCGGCGAACGCGGGTGTTCCCGGATCGGCAGACGCCTCGACCACGCGAATCAGATCTCGTGCCTCGACCGAACCGACCGGGCGGACCTCGAGACGTGACTCGGCACCCTCGGTGTTCAACTGCGCACGCAGCATGTCGTGCCGGTCCAGGACGGCCTGGAACGTACCGACCAGAGGCTCGAGTTCGCGCAAATCGGGCGGCGCGGTCAACAGGGCGGACTGCGACATACGGTTGAACTCGCCGCCGCGCTCGAGTAGCCAGCGCACGATCGGGGTAGCCGGCATGTCGCCGATACCACCACCCGGCAACTCCTCGAGCACCCTGATGTCAGCAGCACCCGCCCACGACGCCACCGCAGCCAAACCCGCCACCGTCTTGGTCTCGAACACATCCCGCGGCGTCAGGATCACACCCGCAGCCTTGGCACGCGCCACCAACTGAATCGACATGATGCTGTCACCACCGAGCGCGAAGAACGAATCCTCCACCCCGACAGCCTCGAGACCCAACACCTCCGCGAACAAACCGGCCAAGACGGTCTCCATTTCCGAGACCGGAGCCCGACTCGGCGACACGAGAGCCCCGAAGTCCGGCTCCGGGAACGCCCGACGGTCCAACTTGCCCGCAGGTGTCAGCGGCAGTTCGTCGAGGATGACCAGAGCGGACGGCACCATGTACGGGGCGAGGAACTCACCGACGAACTCGAGGATTGCGTCCGTCTCCAGTTCCGCGCCAGCCTCCGGGACCACGTAGCCGACCAGCCTGTTGGCGCCGGTGCTTCCCGTGTGCGCGGACACCACCGCCCGCGCCACATCCGGGTGGCGGGTCAGTGCACTCTCGATCTCGCCGAGTTCGATGCGGAAACCACGGATCTTCACCTGGAAGTCGCTGCGGCCCAAGTATTCGAGCTCGCCGGACTTGTTCCAGCGCGCCAGATCGCCCGTCCGGTACATGCGGGCGCCGAGACCGCCATAGGGGTTGGCCACGAACCGTTCCGAGGTGGTTCCTGCCCTGTCTTTGTATCCCCGGGCCAGGCCCGATCCGGTGACGTATAGCTCACCGGTCACCCCGTTCGGTACCGGGTGTAACCGGGAATCGAGCACCATCTCCCCGGTGCCCAGCGGCGGGCGGCCGATCGTGACACCCTCGCCGGGCAGCAACGGCCCGCTCGCGCTGGTTACGACGGTCGCTTCCGTGGGACCGTACGCGTTGAACATCTTCCTTCCGCCGGTCACCCACTGGGCCACCAGTTCCGGCGGGCACACGTCGCCACCGGTGGCGACCACTCGGAGGTGGTCCAGACCCGCTGGATCCACAGTTGCCATGGCGGCCGGGGTCATGAAGGCGTGGGTTACCTGGCCGGCACGGAGAACCTCGGCGAGATCGGTACCGCCGATGACTGAGGCAGGCCCGATGACCATGGTCGAGCCGGACCCGACCGCGAGCAGCAGTTCCAAGATCGACGCATCGAAACTCGGCGACGCGAAGTGCAGTGTGCGCGACCGCGGGCTGAGCCCCATCCGGATGCGGAGGTCGGTGGCGAAGTTCGCCAGGCCGCGATGAGTGACGACGACACCCTTCGGGGTACCGGTGGAGCCCGAGGTGTAGATCAGGTAGGCCGGGTTCTCCAGGTCGAGCGGACCCGTTCGGTCGGCGTCGGTGATGCCGGCCGCGGAGTGCGCGGCCACCTCGTCGTCGAATCCTGGTGCATCGACCACGACGTAGTGGGTGCAGTCGGGCAGGCTGGAATGAAACTCCGAGACTGTCAGCGCGAGCGCCGCACCGGAGTCGCTGAGCATGTGGACGATCCGGTCGGTCGGATAGTCCGGATCGACCGGGACGAATGCGGCGCCGGTCTTGGCGACCGCCCACAACGACAGCACCGACTCCAGCGACCGCGGCATCGCCAGCGCAACCACCGACTCCGGACCGATACCCCGCTCGATGAGCAGGCGGGCGAGCCGGTTCGATCTCTCGTCGAGAACCCGGTACGTCACCTCCCTGCCCTCGAACCACAGTGCGGCCGCCTTGGGATCGATCGCCGCCGCCGCCGCAAGAAGCTCGGGCAGCGTCCGCGGCTCCACATCCGGTCCGCCCATCACCGGTGCCAGTGCCGCGCGATCGGACGCATCCATCAGAGCGATGTCACCGACCGCCCTCTCCGGATCGGAGGTCACCGCGTCGAAGATGCGCTCCAGGAAGTTCGCGAAAACGGCGATCGTGGACGGCTCGAACAGACTCGACGCGTACGTGAACGACGCGGAGATCCCAGCGGGCTCCCCCGAAGCGCCGAATTCCTCGGTGAGGGTGAGCTGCAGGTCGAAATTGGAGATACCGGTCGGCAGGTCGAGCCCAGTGACGGTCAGGCCCGGCAGTTCCAGCCGTGGCCGCTCATTGTTGCGGAACTCGAGCACCACCTGGAACAGCGGCGAGTGAGACGTCGCGCGTTCGGGCGAAATCGCGTCCACCAACCGCTCGAACGGCAAGTCCGCATGGTGGAAGGCGCTCAGGTCGGTGTCTCGAACCGTGGACAGCAGATCGGTGAACGAAACGCCGGGATCGACCGGGGTACGCAGCACCAGGGTGTTGACGAACATGCCGACCATGTCGTCGAGGGCGGCGTCGCCGCGACCCGCGATCGGCGTACCCACCGCCACGTCATCGGTATCTCCCAGCCGCGCCAGCAATACCGCGAGCGCCGCGTGCACGGCCATGAAGACGCTCGAATTGTGTTCGCGCGCCGTAGTGATGAGCCGGCTGTGGACCTGTGGGTCGATGCTGAACGTGTGGACGCCGCCCCGCATCGACTGCTCGGTCGGACGAGGATGGTCGGTCGGTAGAGCCAAGAGCTCCGGAATCCCCGTCAGCGCGCGCATCCAGTAGTCGAGTTGAGCGGCGAGAAGGCTTTCCGGGTCGTCCGCATCGCCGAGTACTCGGTGTTGCCACAGCGCGAAATCGGGGTACTGGACCGGCAGCGGCGTCCAGTCCGGGGCCTGTCCCCCGGTCCGCGCCGCGTAGGCGGTCATGACGTCCCGGGCCAGCGGCGCCAAGGAGAAGCCGTCGGCGCTGATGTGGTGGACCACGATAACCAGCACGTGCTCCTCCGGATCCGTACGGAGCAACGCGGCGCGCACCGGCACCGCTACGGTGACATCGAACCCCGCGCCCGCCAGTTCCGAGATATGTTCGTGCAGTTCATTTTCGGTCGTCACGATCGGAGTCAGGTCCGGCACCACGTCTTCGGTCGGTAGAACCCGCTGGAGAGGTTCACCGTCGACCATCGGGAACATGGTGCGTAGCGACTCGTGCCGCCCCATCACATCTGCGACGGCGTCCTGGATCGCCTCTTCGTCGAGATCGCCGGTCAACCGCACCGCGAGCGCGATGTTGTATGCCGGGGAATCGGGGTCGAACTGGTTGATGAACCACATCCGCTTCTGCGCCAGCGAGACCGGCAACCGGTCCGGCCGCTCCCCCGCGACCAACTGTGGGCGCTCAGCCCGTTTGCCGGTCTCCGACTCGATCCGGGTCGCCAGCGCTGCCACGGTCGGGGCGTCGAAGATTTCCCGCACACCGATCCGGCTGCCCAGTGCGGCGTTGACCCGCGCTACAAGTCGAGTGGCCACCAGGGAGTTGCCGCCCAGGTCGAAGAAGCTGTCGTGCACGCCGATTCGTGACGCGTCGAGCAGATCCGCGAAGATCGACGCGAGGATCTCCTCGATCGGATTGCGTGGTGTCACGAATTCGGCGGACGGGCTGAGGAACTCCGGCTCGGGCAATGCTGCACGGTTTAGTTTTCCGGTTGCACCGAGCGGGAAATTGTCGAGCACCATGATGCGAGTCGGCACCATGTAGGCGGGTAGTGCTTCCGCCGCCACGTCCCGCACATGGGCGGTATCGATGTCGGCACCGGCTACCGGAATTACGTAGCCAACCAGGCTCTCGCCGGTGACCTCGCTGCGGTGAACGGTCACCACCGCCTGTGCCACCGACGGGTGTGCCAGCACTGCGGCCTCCACCTCACCGAGTTCGATGCGCTGGCCGCGCAGCTTCACCTGGAAGTCCCGGCGGCCGATGTAGTCGATGTTGCCGTCGGCGCGCCAGCGGACGACGTCACCGGTGCGGTACATCCGTTGTCCCGCTTCGCCGAACGGGTTCGCGACGAACCGCTCCGAGGTCAGGTCGCTGCGCCCGACATATCCGCGGGCCAGCTGGATACCGGCCAGGTACAGCTCTCCGTGTACACCGACCGGAACCGGGTGCAGGCGTGAATCGAGCACGTAGAGCTGGGTGTTCCAGACCGGAGCACCGATCGGCACCGATGCCCGGTCACCTTCGGTGCACTCCCAGTACGTGACGTCGACGGCGGCCTCCGTCGGGCCGTACAGGTTGTGCAGTGATGCGGTGCCGAATTCCCGGAACGCATCGGCGGTGGCCGGCGGCAACGCCTCACCGCTGCAGAACACCTGCCGGAGGGAACCGCAGAGGTCGGGGTCGGCGCCGGCAGTGAACACCGCCAGCATCGACGGTACGAAGTGCATCGTGGTGACCTGGTGGTCGGCGATGATGTGAGACAGGTAGGTGGGGTCCCGGTGGCCGTCTGGCGCGGCGAGAACCAGCCGTGCACCGACCTGGAGCGGCCAGAACAGTTCCCACACCGACACGTCGAACGTCACCGGCGTCTTCTGGAGCACCACGTCCGTGTGATCGAGCCGGTAGGTGTCCTGCATCCACAACAGGCGGTTCACGATCGCCCGGTGACTGACCGCGACACCCTTCGGGCGTCCGGTGGAGCCTGACGTGTAGATCACATAGGCCACGGAATCGGGGTAGATCGGACCGCCGCGCTCGGCGTCGGTGATCGGGGTACTCGCCCGGCAGGATAGGTGCAGGGTATCGATCTCGATGACGGCAGAGCCCTCCGCGTCACCCATACCCTCGGGACGGTCTCGAGTGGATGTGAGAACGCATGCCGGTCCGGCGCTCTCGATCACGTACGCGATCCGGGAGGCGGGATGGTCCGGGTCCAGCGGAACGTATGCCGCCCCGATCTTCTCCACCGCGTATATCGCGATCATCAGCTCGAGCGAACGCCGCAGGGCAACCGCGACCCGCGACTCTGGGCCGACACCGCGCGCAAGGAGTTCCCGGGCCAGGCGGTTGGCACGCGCGTCGAACTCCGCGTACAGCAGTTCCTCTCCCCCGAACACGACGGCCACGGCGTCGGGGGTCCGCGCCGCCTGGCTCTCGAACATCTCGACGAGTGTCGACCCCGGTACGGGTACGTCGGTGTCGATCCACTTCTCGAGCATCCGGTGCGTCTCGTCCGCACCGATCAGGTCCAGATCCCCGATCTTGGCAGTCGAGCGTGCGGTGATCATTTCGAGCAGGGTGACGAACCGCTCCGCCAGCGCCGTCATCGTCGGCGGATCGAACAGTTCCGAGGCGTAGGAGAACTGAACGTCGATGGGGCCCGGCTCGCCGGAATCCTCGGTGTGCTCGGTGAGAATTACCTGCAGGTCGAACTTCGCCGCACCGGTCTCGAGGGCTTCGACCTCCACGTCGAGCCCGGGAAGCTCGAGCCGCGTGTTCGCGAATCCCTGCAACACCAGCATCACCTGGAACAGTGGTGAATGCGCCTCGGAGCGGGTCGGCTTCAACTCCTCGACCAGACGCTCGTAGGGCAGGTCTGTGTTGCTGAACGCGGCGAGGTCCACCGAGCGCGTGTGCGAGAGGATCTCGGGGAAGGTGAGGTCCGGATCGACTGCGGTGCGTAGGACGACGGTATTGACGAACATACCGACGACATCGTCGAGTTGGCGTTCCCCGCGACCGGAGACCGGGGACCCGATCGACACGTCGGGCGAACCACTCGACTGGGACAGCAGGACCGCGAGTGCCGCGTGTACCACCATGAACAGGCTGGCGTCGTGGTCGTTCGCGACCCCGAGCAACCCGGCATGGATGCGTGCCGGGATCGCGAAGTCGGCTGTCGCCCCGACCATCGACTGGCGGGCTGGACGGGGGCGGTCGGTCGGCAGATCCATGACCTCCGGCGCGCCGTCGAGGGTCTTCGACCAGAAGGCGAGTTGACGCGAGAGCACACTGGCGGGGTCGTCCGGCGAGCCCAGAAGTTCGCGCTGCCACACGGCGAAATCGGCGTACTGCACCTCCAGCGGCTCCCATTGCGGAGCATCCCCACCGACACGGGCGTGATAGGCCACCATCACGTCTCTGGTCAGCGGGGTCATCGAGAGACCGTCGGCGGCGATGTGATGAACCACGAACACCAGTTCGTGGTCGTCGGCGGCGATCCGATAGAGCTGTGCCCGTAGCGGCGGGTCCGATGTGACGTCGAAACCTGTTGCCGCATCGGTGATCAGGCGTGACTCGAGCTCACTTGCCACGACATCGATCACGTTGAGGCTCGGACTGACATCGGAGACCGGCAGAACTACCTGGATCGGACCGTTGGGCGTGTTCGGGAACACCGTCCGCAACGATTCGTGCCGGGTCAGGACGTCATCGATCGCGGCCCGCAACGCCCCGACGTCGAGTGTGCCGCGCAGTCGGATGCCGACGGGAATGTTGTAGGCGGGAGACGACGTGTCGAGTTGGTTGATGAACCACATGCGTTGCTGGGCAAGCGACACCGGCACCGGGCCGGACCCGGGCCGCGGAGTGAGTTCCGGGCGAGGTGAGGCCTGGGGACCGAGAGCATCCACTCGGGCGCTGAGCATGGCGACACTGGGGGCCTCGAACAAGTCCAGCACCCCGATATCCGAGCTCAACGCCGAATTGACCCGGGACACTACGCGAGTCGCGACGAGTGAATCGCCACCCAAGTCGAAGAAGCTGTCGTCGACGCCGATCCTTTCGACCCCCAACAGCGTGGAGAATACCTCCGCGATCTGCATCTCGGTCGGGGTCGTCGGCGCCCGGTATATCGTCGAAGTGGCCTCGAAATGCGGATCCGGCAACGCCTTCCGATCGAGCTTGCCCGCGGGCGTCAACGGAACCTCGGACAGTTCCATCACCCGCGCGGGGACCATGTGCGCGGGGAGGGCGGCGGCGGCGTGGTCGAGGATGTCGCCGACGTCGATCTGTGCGTCGTCCTCGGGCAGTACATAGGTCACCAGTGCGGTGTCACCTGAGGGTGTGGTCCGTCCGACCGTGGTCGCGAACGCGACGGTCGGATGTGCACGCACGACGGCGTCGATCTCGCCGAGTTCGATGCGGAATCCGCGGATCTTTACCTGGAAGTCGGTGCGACCGAGGTATTCGAGCTCACCGGACCCGTTCCAGCGCGTCAAGTCCCCGGTTCGGTACATCCTCTGACCGGGTGCGCCGTAGGGATCGGCGACGAAACGCTCCGCGGTCGACACCGACCGGTTGTGGTATCCGCGTGCCACACCGTCGCCGGTGATGTACAACTCTCCCGGTACCCCGACCGGCACCGGATGCAACCGCGCATCGAGTACCAGCAGGCTGCAACCACGGGACGGCCGACCGATCGTGACGGGTTCGCCGACGGTCAACGGTCCGGCGATGCTTGCGACCACGGTCGCCTCCGTCGGCCCGTACGCGTTGAACATGGCCCGGCCCGGCGCCCACTGCGCCACCAGTGCTGGAGGACAGCTCTCGCCACCGGTGACCACGCATCGGATGTGGTCGAGGCCGGTAGGGTCGACGGACGCCAGAGCAGCCGGTGTGACGAACGCGTGGGTCACGCGCTCGCGATGCAAGAGCTCGGCCAGTTCCGTACCGCCGTACACCGTCGGCGGCGCCACCACCATGGTGGCCCCCGCGCCCACCGCGAGAAGCAGTTCCAGGACGGACGCATCGAAACTCGGCGACGAGAAGTGAAGTGTGCGGGAATCTGCCGTGACGGCGAACCGGCCCCGCTGTTCCTCAGCGAAATTCGCGAGTCCGACGTGAGTGACTTCCACCCCCTTGGGGGTGCCCGTCGAGCCGGAGGTGTAGATCAGGTAGGCCGGGTCAGTCGTCCGCAGCGGCCGGAGTCGATCGGCGTTTGTGACGGCACCGGGCCGATGCTCAGCTACCGTCTGCTCGAACGCCGCATCGTCCATAACCAACCACGACGTGGTCTCCGGTAGGGACGACCGGTACTCCTCTACGGTCAGACCCGCTATTGCACCGGAATCGGTCAGCATGTGGTTGATGCGATCGGTCGGGTAATTCGGGTCGACGGGAACGAACGCCGCGCCCGATTTCGCGACCGCCCAGGTGGCGAGCACCGATTCGATGGAGCGTGCGATCGCCAGCGCCACAACCGAACCCGGCCCAACCCCGTGGGAGATCAGCATCCGGGCGAGACGGTCGGACTGCTCGTCGAGTTGGGTGTAGCTCAGAGCCCGACCCTCGAAGACGAGGGCATGGCCGTCGCCGCCGGCCTCCACCGCTGCTCGCAGGAGTTCGGGAAGGGTGCGAGCATCCACTGACGGTTCGCCGCGGACAGGCGCGAGTTCGGCGAGTTCGGCCGGTTCGAGAACATCGACGTCTCCGATCGGGGTGACCGGGTTCCCGGTGACCGCCCGCAGTATCCGGACGTAGCGTGCCGCAAGCGCTTCCGCGCTGCCACGGTCGAACACGTCGGTCGCGAATCCCAAGCGGGCGCTGAAACCGCCGGACTCCGATTCGGAGACGGCGAAGGCGAGATCGATTCCAGGAAGATCGATTCCGCGCTCATCCGAACCGGCCGTCTCGAGTCGGGACTTCCCTTCCGCGGGGTCCTGCGGATGGCCGCCGGTGGCGAATTCGAGCATCACCTGGAACAGCGGGGCGTGCGACGAATCGGGGTCGATGTCGAGCAAGGAGGCTAGTTCGTCGAACGGCAACGCAGCATGTGCGAACGCTTCCCGGTCGGTGTCGCGAACCCGGTGGAGGTGATCGACGAAGGACGACCCACCCTCAACCAGCGACCGCAGGACGACCTTGCCGGAGACGGAGCCTGAATCCTGTGTGGGGCCGGACGTTCCGATAACGATGTCGTCGGTGTCGCCGATTCGGGACAGGAGCACGGTGAGCGCTGCATGCAGAACCGTGAAGATCCCGGTGCCTGCCTCCTCCGCCAACGCGGCCGCGCGGTGTTGCACGTCGGCATCCAGGGCGAAGTCGACGACCTCGACGGGCTCGGAACGCTCGGATGGTCGCGGTCGGTCGAGCGGCAACGCGGCCACGTCGGGAACGCCCGCGAGTTCCCTCTTCCAGAATTCGCGCTGGGATTTGTGTTCTAGGATCTGCGCCCCGAGACGGGCGCTCTCGTCGTGGATCTCGGCGGTCCGCGCGTGCGGCTCCGCCGTCACGAACTCTTCGACCAGTTCCATGAACCGGCGGTGGTGCGTGTGCAACTCCTCGGTGCTGTACCGATTGGGATTGCCACGGAAGTCGAGCAGGGTCTGGCCGTCACCGCTCTGGTAGATGTTGAACAGAAGATCGTCCACCGGGCCCGACGTGACGATGTGGTATTCGCCCGTCACCGACCCCAGGGTCAGTGCCTGATGGAAGAGCATGACGTTGGCCATCGGGCCTGCCAAGCCGTCCGGGCTTCCGGCGAGTCCGGCGTCGCGGCGAATGTCTTCGAGGCTGCACCGCTGATGACGCAGCGCTCCCATCATCGCCAGTTGCACCCGCTGCACGAGGTCGGCGACGGTGTCTTCCGGCTGGACCGTGATACGCAGCGGGGCGACGTTCACCAGCATGCCGCCGGACCGCTGCAGCGGGGCGGTGGTGCGGGCGGACACCGGCAGGTTGACGAGCACGTCCCGCTTGCCCGTCATCCGTGAGAGATAGGAGGCGAACGCGGCCACCAGAACGGCGGCCGAGGTGGCGCCAACCCGCTGATCCGACTGCTCGAGGAGACTCCTCGCAGTCTCGGACAGCGCCGCGCTCTCTAGCAAGCTCTGCGCCGCTGCAGGCGCATCACGCTTGGCGAGGGTGGAACCGTTCTCGATACCGACGATGCGTTCGGCCCAGTAGTTGCGGTCGTTCTCGAACCTGGTCGAAGCGCGGTACTTCTGGTCGAGCTCGTACAACTCACGCAGATCGAGCGCGCGGTTCGGCGCAGGTTCGCTGCCCTCGATAGCCGCCGTGTACAGGGCCGCCATCCGGTTCAACATGGTCATGCCGCTGTAGCCGTCGAGCGCGACGTGATGAATCCTGGTGTACCACAGGTAGTGCTGCTCTCCCACCTGCAAGACGGTCATCTCGACCAGTCGGTCGCGGGTCAACTGCGCCGGCTGCGCATAGTCCTCGTCCATCCATGCCCGCGCCGCGGATATCGGGTCGGGTTTGTCGCGGAAGTCACAGAAACCGATGGACGGGTCGATTGTGTAATCGACCGCCTGGTATGGTTCACCGTCGACGTCCAACAGCCGAAGGAATGGAGACTGGAACTCCCGGCCCGCCGTCACCGCGGCCTCGCTCAACAGGTTCAGATCGATCTCGCCTTGCAGATCGACGTACTGGGCGATGAATTTGGGAACCGTGGGGCTCAATTGCTGCGCAAACCACATGCTCCGCTGCACCGAGGAGAGGGGGAAGGCCCCGTCCGGAACATTCGGATCTTCGGCACGACTGTTCGGCTGCGGTGGGTTCAAACTCGTCATCTCGTTCCCCCAGCGGGTAGAAAACTGTGGATGCGCAAGTTCTGCGCGTGTGACGGATCTACGGTCGACGTTGCCGCACGCTGTACTGATCGTCCTGTACGTGTGGGCCCGGCGTTCGCGAATTCGTGATGTTTGTTCCGGATTCGACGTCGATTCCAGACTTCCGCCACATTAGAACGGGGCGAACCAGGTGCGCCGCGCGAGCATCGCGCGCGTGACCGTGGTTCAGCGAAAACATTCGGCCTCACGTGCGATTTTCACAAGATCGGCGCACAGAGACTTCACCTCTTCGGCCGCCGCGCCTTCGGCAACAGCTGTCGCCACGTCCTCGGCTGCGCATCGGACCTGGAAGACCCGATCGACGATGGCGGACGCCGCCTCGGGGGTGAGTACTACCGCATCGGGTGGAATGCTCGTGCCCTTGACCTGGTTGCGCTGCTCGTAGGCGCGCTGCCTGCAGGACTGGCGGCAGTACCGGCGACGCCGCCCGACCCCGGACTCTGCCACCTGACGTCCACACCACACGCAGGAATCGGTTCTGCGGGAAGCGCTGTTCATAGTCACCCACCTTACTGTGAGGCGCCGTCACAAACGCCCGGTAAGATTGCGGGGTTGCATCTGCGTGGCGTGCGGGAACCAATCGGGAGCCCGTGACGTTGTAGATGAGTGTGAACGCTTGGTTCTCGTCCAGGCGTGCTCGCCGGGAGACGAACGAGGAGAGGACACAACCATGGCAGATCGCGTACTTCGAGGGAGCCGCCTCGGAGCGGTGAGTTACGAAACCGATCGTGACCACGACCTCGCACCCCGCCGAATGGCCAAATACCGGTGTGACAACGGTGAGGTCTTCGATATTCCCTTCGCCGACGACGCCGAGATTCCTGGTACCTGGCTGTGCCGGAACGGGCTCGAGGGAACCCTGATCGAGGGCACCGCGCCCGAGGCCAAGAAGGTGAAGCCGCCGCGCACCCACTGGGACATGCTGCTCGAGCGTCGTTCCAAGGAAGAGTTGGAAGACCTGCTCAAGGAGCGCCTCGATCTGCTCAAAGCGAAACGCCGGGGAGCGTGACCCGGACAGTTCGACTACGCGAACGCCGTCTCGGCTCTGCCGGGGCGGCGTTCGGTGCATCTGGGTGGGCCGACCCGAGTAATCCGACTTCCGGGAAGGCGAGGCCGCCCAGTTCGACACCGGTGTGGCCCCACTCGTGATTGGGGTGGCCACTGTCTCGACAGGACTCATTCGAGTACTCCGATCTGTTGAACGTGGGCGCGCTGCATTTCGAGCATACAAACGTTTGAGTGTCACGCCCCGAACACGCAGTCGAAGAAACCACGCATGACCTGCGCCTCATGCGTGAATCTCGGCTAAGAGGCCAGGTCACATGACCGTTCCCAATTTACTAGCCGGTATGGCGGAGTCAAGGGGCTCGGTCTCCTCTGCAGGCCAGTTTCATACCTGGGGTATGAAACTGGAAACCTGGAATACGAAACATCACACCTGAGGGTGAAACGTCAGCCGTGGCAATACCGGGACAGGCACTCGTGATCGGTGCAACCTCTCACCTATCGTGCGTATTCCCTCACAGTGTCTGCGGTGAACTCGTCGCGCAGTGAGTCCGGACCGACCGAAGAGAAATTCAGGCGTCGGATGAGTCAGGGGGGCTCCCGGCCGCTGCGCCGGCTACTCGTACACGACGATCGCGACGGAGTTGTAGCAGGGCAAGAGCGCTGGCCCCGACCGCACCGAGGCACAGAATCACCTCAGGTGCAGGGCCCAGCCGACTCGCCAATGTGAGGTCGGTCCGCAAGGGCACCTGCGACACCAGCGCCGCCGGAGCGAACAGCGGGGACTGCGCGACCGTCGAACCGTCTGGGGCGATGATTGCGCTCACACCGCTCGTCGCCGCCACGACGACCGCCCGACCGTGCTCTACGGCCCGTACCTTCGACATCGCGAGCTGCTGATAGGTCATCTCGGTGTCGCCGAACGTGGCGTTGTTGGTCGGGACGGCCAAGAATTCGGCCCCACTGCGGATCGACTGCTCGAAGGCCCTGTCGAAGGCCACCTCGTAGCACGTCGCGACTCCCACAGCGATGCCGTCCGCGTGGACGACCCCGTCGCCGTAACCCGGAACGAAATGGCCTGCTCGATCGGCGTAGGAGGAGAAGTGCCGGAAGAACTCACGGTAGGGCAGGTATTCGCCGAACGGTTGGATGATCTTCTTGTCGTGCCGCTCCTGCGGCCCCGAGTCGCCGTCCCACACAATCACCGAGTTGGTGGTGGTGCCGTCGGAATTGACCAGGACCGCCCCCACCAGGATGGGTGCGCCGATCGCCTCGGACGCGCGCGTGATGTCGGCGGCCGCGTCGGCATTGCGCAGTGGATCGATGTCGGACGCGTTCTCGGGCCAGACGACGACGTCGGGTTGCGGCGCTGCGCCCGACGCGACGTCCTCGGCAAGCTCGATGGTCCGGTTCACGTGATTGTCGAGGACCTGTTTGCGTTGGGCGTTGAAATCGAGCCCCAGCCTGGGAACGCTGCCCTGAATCGCGGCCACGGTGATCGTTCGGTATCCCGAATCCATGTTCGGCAGCGTCGGCCAGAGCGCTGCCGACACGATCGTCGCAGCCAGGGCGGCGACCAAACCGCCCGCAAGGGGGCGCTCGAGGTCTGTCGCGCCCCTCGCCCGAGCGCGCACAGTCACCGCCACGGACGCCAGCCCCGCGCCGGTCAAAGCGACCGCGAAGCTGAGCAGCGGGGAGCCGCCGACACTCGCCAACGGCAACAGCCACCCCTCCGACTGCCCGAACGCCAACCTGCCCCACGGAAAGCCGCCGAACGGGACACTCGAACGGAGCCACTCGGTGAGCGACCAGCACGCCGCGATCCACAGGGGCGCCCAGCGCAGCCGGGAGACGAGCACGGCCAACAGTCCGAACATCCCGATGAACAGTGACTCGACGGCGGCGAGCGCCAGCCAGGGCAGGGGTCCGACGTACACCCCGATCCACGGCAGTAGCGGCAGGAGGAATCCGAGACCGGCGAGATAGCCGTACCCGAACCCGGCGCGCAGGCGTGGCGGGTTGCCGCCTCCGCCGGTGAGGACCAAGGTCAGCAGCGCGATGCCGATCGGCGCGAGAAACCACAGCGGCCGTGGCGGGAAACCGGCGAACACCAAGAATCCGGCGAACACCGACAGCAAACAGCGCAGGTACACGCCCTGGGCGCCCGTGCCCCAGCTCCGCGCGGTCCGATTACCCATAAACGACATTCCCCCTGTGGACCGAACGCAGTAGTACCGGTGTCGGCGCGTCATCGTCGAGCCGAGGCAGTGCGGGGACCCGCGATCGCGGATCGGTGGACCATCGCTGCACCGAATCCTTGGGGGCGTCGACGACGAGTTCGTCGACGTTCCACACCGCATACGACGCCGGCGCACCCGGATTCAGTGTTCCGGCGAGACCGTCCCGGACTCCCCCGGCGCGCCACGCACCTCGAGTGGCGGCGGCGAACGCGGCCCGGGGCGAGATACCGCTGCCCGGAGCACGATGGTGGACGGCGGCTCGCAGCATCGCCCAGGGTTCGACCTCCGTCACGGGCGCGTCGGAACCAAAGGCCAGTGACACACCCGCGGACGCAGCCTTCGCGAACGGATTGAGAGTAAGCGCGCGCTCGGTTCCGAGGCGCCGCGCGTACAGGCCGCTGGTCCCGCCCCACAGGGCGTCGAAGGCGGGTTGGACGCTGGCGATCACACCCCATGCCGCCATCCGTGCCGTGTCCTCGCCGGAGATCATCTCGGCATGCTCGAGTCGGTGTCCGAGTGCCGCGACCGCAGGACCGCCCAATTCGTCCGCGACGAGGGCGAAGGCATCGATCGCTGCGGCGACGGCGGCGTCCCCGATCGCGTGAAACCCGGCCTGAATCCCAGCGACCGTGCAGGCGCGGACATGATTCGCGATCTCTTCGACTCCGAGGTAGCCGTTCCCGGTGCAGTCACCGAGATCCGCGTACGGCTCACCCAACCAGGCGGTGTGTGAGCCGATGGATCCGTCGATGAACAGATCGCCGCCGAGGGCGTGGGCACCCGTGGATTGCAGCAACTCACGAGCCTCGCCGGCGTCGGCGACGGCCTCACCCCAATAACCGCGGATCTCGACCCCGTGCGCGGTGGACAGGAGTTCACGAAAGTCGTCGAGCCCGGAGATGTCAGGGCCACCGCACTCGTGCACGCCGACGACTCCGCGTGCGGCGATGGCGTCGAGCGCCGCGCTGCGTGCGGCGGATCGTTGGTCTGCAGTCAGCAGGGAGCGCGCGACTGCGCGTGCGGCGTGATGTGCCTCGGAGACCAGTGGACTGTCCGGTGAATACCCGACGGCGGCTGCCAGAGAAGGAACCAACCGCCGTAAGGCGGTCGAGCACACCGCCGAGTGGCTGTCGATCCGCGAGAGATACACGGCGCGCCCGGGCGCGGCCTCGTCCAATTGCGCCGTGGTCGGTGGCCCACCGTCCGCCCAATTCGACTCGTCCCAGCCGTGCCCCCAGATGACGGCGTCGGGGTGAGTGTGGGCGAACGACGACAGCCTGTCGAGGCACTCGCGGAGCGAGCCCGCATCGACCAGGTCGAGCCCCACGATGTTCAGGCCCAAGGCGGTGACATGCACGTGTGTGTCGACGAAAGCCGGTGCGACGAAGGCCCCATCGAGGTCGACCACCTCCGCGCCGGGGTGGAGGGCGCGGGCCGCTCGATCATCTCCCACCCAGGACACGACACCGTCGGTCACCGCCATCGACGTGGCATCGGGTGCAACGGAACTATATATTCGAGCGCCGACCAGCAGTTGTGTACTCACGGGCAAGAAGTCTGCCTGTCAGGTCGGACCGTCGGGTTCACGGGTAGGGGTACGAGGCTCTTTCTCACGCACTTCGCCCTCGATGACCTCGCCTTCGATAACCCTGCCTTCGAACACCTCGCCCTCGAAGACCTCGTCGACGACTTCACCATCGACCACCTCCCCGGACTCGCGGCGACCTGCCCGAGTGAAAGCCCCCGCCCCTGCAGCGACGGTCGTGGCGCGGCTGCCTGCGAGCAGGACGACGGCAGGTCGAAGAAGCCACCTGGTGGGCGGGATGAGGAGAAGTATCCCGAGTGCGGAGGTGACCAGGCCTGGAACGAACATGAGTACCGACCCGAGTGCGACGAGCGCACCGTCGGCGACCGCGGCACCGGGAGAACCGTTCCCGCGCGCCGCGAGGCGCAAGCCCTCGATCACCCGGCGCCACTGGGAGCGCATCAATAGCAGGCCGATGAGTGTTCCTCCGAGCAGGAGCAGCACCGTCCACAACACGCCGATCACCTGCCCGACGAGAACGAGCGCGGCGACCTCCACCACGACGTACATCAGGAACAGTGCGGCGTACATGACGTCCCCTTTCGGTTTGCAGATTCAGCGGGGCCCACGCGGTCCACGACCTGATTGTTCAACGTCCGGCTGAACCGATTTTCTCCCGACCGTGGCGAACCCCAGGTCGCACCAGTCCAGTCTCGTAAGCCAGTACAACCGCCTGCACCCGGTCCCGAAGATTCAGTTTGGTGAGAATCCGTCCGACATGGGACTTGATCGTCGACTCGGACAGGAACAGTCGTTCGGCAATTTCCGCGTTCGACAGCCCGGTCGCAACCACTTGCAGCACTTCCCGTTCCCGCCCGGTCAGCACGTCGAGAATCTCGGGGTCGCGGCGTGGGGCGGAATCCTCACTGAGAAAACAGGCCAGCAGCCGCCTGGTCACCCTGGGTGACACCACCGCGTCTCCCGCCGCGACACTGCGAATGGCCGACACCAGATCCTCCGACGGTGTGTCCTTGAGCAGGAACCCGCTGGCCCCGGCCCGCAACGCGCCCATGGCGTGCTCGTCCAGGTCGAACGTCGTCATCACCAACACTCGACTCGCGGCGCCCGATTCGACGATCTGGGCGGTCGCGCTCACCCCGTCCACCACTGGCATCCGGACGTCCATCAGCACCACGTCCGGTTGAAGCTTGCGCGCCGCGACGACCGCGGCCGCTCCATCGCCGGCCTCACCGACGACCGTGATGTCGTCGTGAGCGTCGAGCACCATGGTGAGGCCCATCCGCATCAGTTCCTGGTCATCGACGAGTAGCACGGTGATAGGCACGGGCGCAAACCTAGCATCGCGCTCGTGTTGGTCGCCGACCGAGATGCCGCTGGGCGGTGGGCTGAGAATCGCCGTCGTGGGCACGGAATCCGCCTATGATCAAGGTGTCCGGTTATCTAACGAGCGCTCGGATCGGGGTATCGGAGATGCGGATCGCGGATGTGTTGCGGAACAAGGGCCCGGCGGTGGCGACCGTCGATCCCGGGATGTCGGTCAGCGAGGTGATCGGCGAGTTGGCCCGACATAACGTCGGTGCGCTGGTGGTGATGGAAGAAGGTGTCGTCGCCGGGATCGTCACAGAACGCGACGTGGTCCGCCGAATCCATGATCGCGGCCCCGATGTCCTGAGTGCACGGGTCGCGGACATCATGACCACCGCAATCTTTGCCTGTATTCCGTCCGACACCGTCGACAGTCTCGCCGAAACTATGACCGAGCGCCGAATCCGACACCTGCCGGTAATCGTAGACGGACAACTGGTGGGCATCGTCAGCATCGGTGACGTGGTGAAGAGCCGGATAGACGAACTGCAGACCGAACGCGACCAACTCGAGTCGTATATCGACCAGGGCTGATCGCGCAGCAACACCGAACATCGCAGAAGGCGAGATGAAGGACATGTCTCTGTTCGCCGTGGAATACACCTACAACCCGGCAACGTCGTCGGGTCGTGACGATCACCGGACCGATCACCGCGCCTGGCTCACCGAGCTCACCCGTCGCCATATGGTGCGGTCGATGCAGCCCCTGCACGACGGTGGCGGCCTGGTGATCATCGTCGATGCCGACGACGCCGACTCCGTCGCACGGCTGTTCAAGCATGAACCGTTTGCCCGCGCCGGTCTGGTGGAGAAAGTGCACATCAGCGAATGGACGCCCTCCGTGGACGAGTTGAGCAGCTGATACCTTCGCGGATGCCCGGGGCAGGTCACGACGACAGACTGGGTGTCCCACCAGAAACAACTGGGTGTCCCACCCGCGACTACGGCAACCCCGCCGAAGTGAGGAGACAGTGATGGCCGACAGCAATCCGTTCGGGTTCGATCCCGACGATCTCGACCGCGTGATCCGGGAGGCGGGCGAGGAGTTGCAGGGCGTCAAAGACCGCATCCTCAAGTTCCTCGACCAGGCGGACTCGCAGATTCCCTGGACCGGGATCTTCGCGGACTTCGCCGGAACGCCTCGCCCGGCTTCCAAGCCGGAAACGACCGGCGAAGCAGGTGACGGTGTTTGGGCCATCTATGCCATCGACGCAGAAGGGGTCGCGCGCGTCGAGCAGGTGTATGCCACCGAACTCGATGCGCTCCGCGCACACAAACACAACACCGACCCGCGCAAGTCGGTGCGGTTCCTCCCCTACGGCGTCACCGTCAGCGTCCTCGACCAGTTGAACCAGCTCGAACAGAAGGGCGAGACGGCTCCACCGGAGACCGAGTAGGCACCGACTCTCATTCACGCGGTTCGAGCGGCAACTCTGCGCCCACCCGCCAACTCCCGTCAGTCTGCCGACCCGCCTCGAGCGTGCCGTGCAGGACGGCGACCCGCTCGCGCATCCCCAGCAGCCCGTTGCCAGAACCGTGTGGAAACTGGCCCGATGCATTGCCGTTGTCGGTGACCTCGACCAGAACGTCGGCGTCGCGCCGTAGCACGCGCACCTTGGCGCGAGGGCGTTCACCGGCGTGCCGCAGCACATTCGTCAGCGATTCCTGAACCAGTCGGTGTACGCCGAGACTGATCGCTGGGCTGATGTCGTCCAACTCCCCGGTCAACTCCATCTCGACCGGCAGACCGGCCCTGCGCATCATGTCGGCCACGCGAGCGAGGCCTGCGGTTCCGTGCTGGGGCATATCGTCGGTGGCTGGCTCCGTGCGGAGCAGCGACACGGTCCGCCGCAGCTCGGCGAGGGCTTCCCGGCCGGTAGACCCAATGTTGGCCAGCGCCTTCATTGCGACGTCAGGTTTCGTCTTGACCGCGTAGGAGGCGCCGTCGGCCTGCACGATCATCACGCTCACCGCGTGCGCAACCACGTCGTGCAACTCTCGCGCGATTCGGGTCCGCTCAGCGGCGACGGCTTCGGCGGCGCGCCGATCCCGGTCGTACTCGGCGACCGCGAGCCGGGCGGCCACTTCCTCGTCGTAAGCTCGCCGCGCACCGAGGAACTCCGCGGTGACCCAGGAGAGTGCGAAGACCAACAACGCGAACACAGCGTTTGCGGCGACCCCTTGCCGGAGCAACCAGATCGCCAGCACCGAATCGACGACGAGACCCACCACGTACAAAGCCGCGGCCCGCCGGCCGACGTACGCGACGAGGGTGTAGAGCGCCACGGCGAGTGCGAAGAATCCGGGGTGCTCGGGATCCAGGTCGTCGAGGCCGATCGCATAGCTGATGGTGGTGCTCGTGATCGACGCGACCAGGATGACTACGGCCACCGTGCGTGGATAGGTGCGCCGCCATACGACCGGCAGGCACAACAGCAAACCCATGATCAGCTGCACCCTCGGGGGCGTGCCCTCCGATGACGCGAAGACCAGCACCTCCAACATGACGAGGACCGCCGCCAGCATCGAGTCCGCGACAGTCGGTTTGCCTCGCAACCACAGGCTGAATCTCCGCATGGACGCAGCCTAGGGATCTCCCGATGAGTGTGATTAAGTCGTCCACCATGAATGCGGGTGACTGGACGCTACTGCTCACGGCTGCGGCGGCTGCGGGATGGGTCGACGCGGTGGTCGGTGGCGGCGGGCTGATCCTCTTGCCCGCGTTGTTCCTCGCCCTCCCCCAGTTGACGCCGCAAGCGGCCCTGGCCACAAACAAGCTCACCGCCTTCACCGGAACATCGGCGGCCGTATTCACTTTCGCACGCCGAATTCCGATGAACTGGCGACTGCTCGGTCCCGCATTCCTGCTGGCGGCGGCGACCTCCGCGCTCGGTGCGGCGACAGTGTCGCGGATCAACAAGGACCTGTTCATTCCGATCATCATGGTGGTGCTCGTCGGCGTTGCGGTGTTCGTCACGATCCGTCCCCAGCTTGGCGTCACCTTGGCGAAGGACCCTCCCACGCGGCGGAAGATTGTCGCGGTTGTGCTGCTCGCGGCGGGAGCCTTCGGGTTCTACGACGGCCTGTTCGGTCCGGGAACCGGGACGTTCCTCATCATCAGCTTCGCAACGTTCCTGGGTACGGAGTTCGTGCGCAGCGCCGCGATGGCGAAAGTGATCAACCTCGGGTCGAACTTCGGTGCGCTGGTGCTCTTTGCGGCCACGGGACACGTGTTGTGGGCACTCGGTCTGAGCATGGCGGTGTGCAACGTGATCGGAGCCGTCACCGGTTCGCGGATGGCCTTGACCAAGGGCGCCGGGTTCGTCCGCATCACGTTGCTGATCGTGGTGATCGTCATGGTGATCCGATTGGGCTGGCAGCAGTTCGGCTGATCCGCGGACTACCGTAGTTCCGGTGACAGCTTCTCGACAGGTTGATCCGGAGTTCCTTGCCCTCCCCCTACGTTCACTGGCAGATGCGGCGTTGCCCGCGGCGCGGTCGGCCGGCGCCTCTCACGCCGACTTGCGAGTGCATCGGCTGACCAGTCAGTCACTACGACTGCGCGAGGGCGAGGTGCAGTCGGTGGTGGACTCGAGCGAACTAGGATTCGCAGTTCGTGTCCTCGTCGATGGCACCTGGGGATTCGCCTCCCATGCCGAGTTGACACCCGAAACCGCCGTCGCAACCACCGAGGAGGCGGTGGCCGTGGCACGTGCACTGCGCGGACTCAACCGAGAGCACGTCGAGCTCGCCGCCGAACCCGTCTACACCAACGTCCACTGGGTATCGGACTACGAGGTCGATCCGTTCGAAGTGCCGACAGCGGACAAGATCTCCCTACTCGGCGACTACTCCCGCACACTGCTCGCGTCCGACGGCGTGGATCATGTCACTGCCGATTGCCTGCAGGTCAAGGAGCAGACCTTCTATGCCGACCTCGCCGGCTCGTCCATCGTGCAGCAGCGGGTACGGCTACATCCGCAACTCGAGGCCACCACCGTGGACCAGTCGGCCGGTGTATTCGACACGATGCGCACCCTCGCTCCACCGGTCGGGCGCGGATGGGAGTACCTCGCCCCCGACGATGTCTGGAACTGGTCGGCCGAACTCGCGCAGATCCCGGACCTGTTGGCGGAGAAGGTAAAAGCCCCCACTGTGGTGGCCGGACCCACCGACCTGGTGATCGACCCCACCAACCTGTGGTTGACCATCCACGAGTCCATCGGGCACGCCACCGAGTACGACCGCGCCATCGGCTACGAGGCCGCCTACGCGGGGACCTCGTTCGCCACTCCCGACAAGCTGGGCACCCTGCGCTATGGGACACCGATCATGCATGTGACCGCGGACCGGACCGTGCAGCACGGCCTCGCGACCACCGGCTACGACGACGACGGCGTGCAGGCCCAGTCCTGGGATCTGGTGGCCGACGGGGTCCTGGTCGGGTACCAACTCGACCGAGCGTTCGCGCCGCGGCTCGGTCTGAGTCGATCCAACGGCTGCTCGTACGCCGACTCGCCGCATCACGTTCCCATCCAGCGGATGGCGAACGTATCGCTGCAACCCGATCCCGTGACCGATCGCAGTACCGATGACCTCATCTCCGGGGTCGAGGACGGCATCTACGTGGTCGGTGACAAATCCTGGTCGATCGATATGCAGCGGTACAACTTCCAGTTCACCGGCCAACGCTTCTACCGCATCCGCGGCGGAAGGCTCGACGGGCAACTCCGCGACGTCGCATACCAGGCGACGACCACCGATTTCTGGGGATCGATGGACGCGGTCGGAGGTCCGTCGACATGGCAACTCGGCGGGGCGTTCAACTGCGGCAAGGCGCAACCCGGTCAGGTGGCGGCGGTCAGTCACGGCTGCCCATCCGCACTCTTCCGTGGCATCAACGTATTGAACACCCGGACGGAGGCCGGCCGATGATCGAACCGCAGCAGCTCGTCGAGCAGGTCCTTGCTCGGGCCACCGTCGATGAGACCATCGTCATCGTCACCGACGCCAGTGAGGCGTCCCTGCGATGGGCGGGTAGCTCGATGACCACCAATGGCGTCTCCACCTCCCGTAGTTGGACGGTCATCTCGATCGTCAGGAGCGGCGAGAGCGCACAGGTGGGCGTGGTCACCTCGGCCAGCGTCGATGCCGCCGACGTCGATGCAGTGGTGCGCTCCGCCGAACGCGCCGCCCGCGGCGCCGGTCGCGCGTCCGATGCGATGCCCCTGCTCACTGGCACCGAGACCGACGAGCACTGGGACGACCGCGCCGAACGCACCGAGATCGGCGTATTCGAGCAACTCGGCCAAGATCTGAGCAAGGGTTTCGACGGCAACGTTCGACTCTACGGATTCGCCCATCACCAGCTACACACCACCTGGCTCGGTACCTCTACCGGGATCCGACGCAGGGTGGTCCAGCCCATCGGGTCGGTCGAGATCAACGGCAAGCGCGGCGACGCCAGCGCGTGGGTCGGTACCAGCACCAAGGATTTCACCGATGTCGCCACCTCGAAACTGCTGCGGGATCTGGAAACCCGCCTCGATTGGGCGAGCAACCGAGTCGAGTTGCCGGCAGGCCGCTACGAGACGGTCCTTCCGCCCTCCGCTGTCGCAGACCTCATGATCTGCCTGATGTGGGCGATGGAGGGCCGAGCCGCGCAGGAGGGGCATTCGGCATTGTCGGCGCCTGGGGGCACCCGAATCGGGGAACGGTTGAGCACGCTCCCCCTCACCCTGTATTCCAACCCGGTCGAGCCCGGATTGGAATACGCTTCGTTCGTCACAGCCGCGTCGTCGTCGGAGTCCGTCTCCGTCTTCGACAACGGAATGGACGCCGGCCGGGTCGACTGGGTGCTCGGCGGCACCATCGACGCACTCGCCTACCCACGGGCCGCGGCGAAGGAGTTCGGCACCGAGGCCACCGTTCCGGGTGACAACTTGATCCTCGACGGGCAGGGATCATTGTCGCTCGACGAGATGGTGTCCGAGACCGAACGCGGCCTGCTCCTCACCACCCTCTGGTACATCCGCGAGGTCGACCCCGCAACGCTGCTGCTGACGGGTCTGACCCGCGATGGCGTCTATCTCATCGAGAACGGGAAGGTCACCGGTGCGGTGAACAACTTCCGGTTCAACGAGAGCCCACTCGATCTGCTGCGCCGAGTCACCGAGGCCGGCGCCACCGAACGGACCCTGCCCCGCGAGTGGAAGGACTGGTTCACGCGGACCGCCATGCCAGCGCTGCGTGTTCCGGATTTCCATATGTCGTCGGTCAGCAAGGCGTTCTGAAGAGGTCGCCTCCAAGCCACTGACCGCGGAATTTAAACGCCGTTTGATACACTGTTTGAATGACGGTGGCTGAATCCACGCGCGAACGACTGCTGGCCGCCGCGCAGCGCCTGTTCGCACAGGGCGGCGAGGACGCAACCTCGCTGCGGGCTATCACCCGCGAAGCGGGCACCAACGTCGCGGCTGTCAACTACCACTTCGGCAGTCGTGACGAGTTGCTGCGCCTCGTGCTCGAGGGTTACATCGAACCGATCAACGCGCGACGCATGGCGATGTTCGACGCCGCAGTCGCCACATTCGGCGACCATGTTCCGGTGCGGGTACTACTGACGGCGTTCGTGCGACCCGACCTCGAAGTGCTCGCCGAACTGCGCGCGAAGAACCCTCGGATCGCACGATTCATCGGTCGCGCCTACACGCAACCCAGCGAGGCGGTGTCGGGGTTCATGCACGCCCAGTTCGCGCCCGTCGCCGAACGCCTGGTACCGCTTCTGCAGCAGGCGCTTCCGACAGTGCCGGCCGCGGAACTGAGAATCCGGCTCGGATTCGTGGTTTCGATCATCACCGGCCTGTTCGCCACCGCCACATCCCCTTCCGACGGGCACCATCCAATGGAGTCCCCGGACATCGACATTCAACTGGCGCGATTGATCGCCTTCCTCGAACCCGGGCTCGCCGCGCCACCGGCACGAGGAGAACCCGATGGATTCCCTGACACTCGTTGACCGACCGCACTGGCTGAGCGAGAGGGCATGGCCTTGGCGTACTCGGGCATTGCCCGTCGCAGACGGGCACGTGGCGATCACCGACACGGGGCGCGGACCCGTCATGGTCTTCGTCCACACCGGTAGCTGGAGTTTCGTGTGGCGAGACCTTCTGCGAGCTCTGACCCCGGGGTTTCGCTGCATCACCATCGACGCTCCCGGCTGCGGACTCAGTGATCGCGTGCACGGCGAGCGCGTGAGTTTGCAGGCCTCCGCGGACGCCGTACACACGCTGCTCGAGCACCTGGACCTGACCGATGTCACCCTCGTAGCTCACGACCTGGGCGGGCCGGCCGCTCTGGCCGCCGCAGCAGTGCAGCCGGACAGGGTCGGCGCGATTGCGGCAGTGAATTGTTTCGGCTGGCGACCCACCGGTGCCGCGTTCCGCGGGATGCTCGCCGTGATGGGCAGCGCTCCGGTCCGAGGCAGTGACGCGGTATTCGGGTGGCTCCCCTGGGCCACCTCGGGCAGGTTCGGTGTGGGGCGGCACTGGACGAAGGAGGATCGAACTGTGTTCCGAGCCGGAATCGACCGCAGCGCCCGCAAGTCGTGGCATCAGTACTTCGCCGACGCACGAGGGGCCGACCTCATCTACCGGAATATCGACGCCGCTCTGACGGGCCCCCTCGCCGGTCGCTCCCTGTTGACCGTGTTCGGCGAACACAACGACCCGCTCCACCTCCAACCGCAATGGCGGCAGCGGTTCCCCAGGGCACGGCAAGAGATCGTGCCCGGCGGATTCCACTTCCCCATGTGCGACGACCCGGAGCTGGTCGCCGCCATACTTCGCGACTGGCACAGCACCACCACCCACTGACACTCACACCACCGCCGCGCCTGGTTATTCGCGGCGTGGGAATTTGCTGCGGTTTGGAAACCAGGCAATCGAACAGCAATCAATGATTTCGGGTCACGATGTTGGTTGTTACTCCCCGCAACACTGACCGGTTTCGACCCGGCCCAAATTCCATTGCCGACTCGCGCAATATGGAGATCGGACAGCTAACTCTTCGGAAATCTGGAAATCCGGTAGAGCCGAGACAAAGTGAGAAAACTCTTTTTGTCGCAAAAATTTCACCTTTCCGAAAAGCGGTTGCCGGATCAACGCACCTTGACGTCATCGGGATAGAGTGAGCGCGACGTAGTCCGGCAAGATAGGGGGCCCACAGGTGGGTGTCACGGTTCTCGTGGTTGCAGTTGCCGGCGCCCTTGCACTCGACCAGCTCGGGCTGTGGGCGGAACGCCGCGGGTGGATCTACTGGCGGAAGAAGAAGGGGACGGGCGGCCCGTCGGGGGCGCTAGAGTACATGGACACCCTGTTCTCACCTTCGACGCATAACGTTGTGCAAGAACGGGAAAGCAAGAGACTGACCCGAGTAGATTCGGCCACAGGAGAGGAACTCGACCTCGAATCCGGGACTGTCTTCCTCGCAATGCGCGATCGCACGGACAGCCCTGGCGATCCTCTCCGATCGGTTGACTGAGCCCGAGTGCCGCGCGTGGCGGCATCGCTGCCCGCCAGGACGCACTTCTGGTCGTAGCTTCAATCCATCAGATGCGTTCTACCGCAACCGCTTCTGAATGTGACCATAGGAACGAGCGGGGAGCGTGTGACGGCGATTTCACGTCTTCCCGCATGATCGGGTCGGCCGCCCTCCGGGCGCTTGGTTGCGGCGAGCTCTAGTGGAGGTGGAGTGGTTCATCTGCCGGACATCGTGCTGGGCGCCACCTTCTGGGTGCTCACCGTACTGCCGCAAGCCCGAATCTCTTTCGCGGATGGGGAACCGGCCGCCCCCGGTGCGCGATAGTCTTGAGATGTGGACGCAGCTGCGTTCGGCGAGGTGAAAGGGACATGAACCGCCACCGATGTACGAATCGGCGGTGCCCGCCGTGACTGGCGGTACGCTCCTCGACTTCGTTCTGGTCGTCGTGTTCATCCTGGTCGGCGGGGTGTTCGCCGCGACCGAAATCGCCCTCGTGTCTCTGCGGGAAGGCCAGATTCACGCCCTCGCGCATCGCAGTCGCCGGGGTGCGCGAGCGGCCGGTCTGGCTCGGAATCCGAACCGCTTCCTTTCCTCGGTGCAGATCGGCGTCACCGTCGCCGGCTTCTTCTCCGCGGCATACGGCGCCGCGGCGCTCGCCCCGAGCATCGCCCCGACGTTGAGGGGTTGGGGGATATCGGTCAGGGCTGCGGACACAGTCGCTCTGATCGCTACCACCCTCGTGATCGCATACTTGTCGTTGGTCCTCGGTGAGCTCGTTCCCAAGCGCATTGCCCTGCAGAACGCCACCGGGGTGGCGTTGGTGACGGCACCGCCACTGGACCGCTTTGCGACCCTCGTTCGGCCGGTGATCTGGCTGCTGTCGGTCTCGACCAACGCACTTGTTCGCCTTCTCGGCGAGGACCCGTCCCATAAGAGGGAGGAGATGACGCCCGCCGAGTTGCGCGAACTGGTCCTCGGTCAGCGTGGGATCGAGGACGAGGAGCGTCGCGTCCTCGCCGAAGTGTTCGACGTCGGCCAACGAACCCTGAACGAGGTGATGCAGCCTCGAACCGAGGTGGACTTCCTCGCCGCGGAAACCCCAGTCCACAAGGCACGGCACGAGGCCCTGGCGATGGGACACAGCCGTTACCCGGTCGTCGGCACCACTCTCGACGACATCGTCGGCTTCGTCCACGTCCGTGATATCCAACTCGCAGATCCGGTCCAAGACGCAACCGTCGGGGATCTGTGCCGGCCGATTCTCGCGCTGCCCGGATCCAAACCAGCACTCCCAGCACTGGCCTTGATGCGCCGGGAGAGCGCACAGATTCTCCTCGTCGTCGACGAGTACGGGGGCACCGCGGGCATCGCGACCCTCGAGGACATCGTCGAGGAGGTTGTCGGCGAGATCGGCGACGAGTTCGCCCCGCTGGTCGAATCCGATGCCGTGGACGAAGACGGGCAGGAGTGGGAGATCGACGGGATGCTTCTCGTAGAGGACTTCGAAAAGACTACCGGGACAGCGGTTCCCGTCGGTCCGTACGAGACCATCGCCGGATATGTGCTACATCGCCTGCAACGCATTCCACGACTCGGGGACACCGTCGAAGTCGACGGTCACCGACTCATCGTCAGCGAGATGGACGGACGCCGTATTGCGGCGTTGCACCTGTCGAAGCGCGGCCCCGGGGAACGATCCCAGGATCGCCGAACGAGGTAGTTGCCGTTCGCCGGATCGTTTCGAGAGGCGCCGACGTGCGCATCTCGCAGGCGCAGTCCCCCACTTCGATAAATCCACCATGCATGCGCCGACGGATTTCGCCACTGCGGCCAACCGAGCGCGTCTAAATGCCCCGAAACTAAACTCACACCCGCTTCGCAATATCAATCTATCGATAGTCCGAACAATTTCCATGAATAGTTATGGTCCAGCAGTATTTTGCAGTTAGCAATTGTTTAGCTATCTCTCTGACCGTCGCTGATCACCCCATCGGAATTGAAAGGCACCCAGTGGTGGCGCGGGCGGAATCCGTCGCCAGTCGTGGTAGGGCTGCGCAGAGTTGGTCCCGGGAATACTCGTTCCGGAACTGCTGTGAAGCCGCTGCTTCAAACACCGCCCGAGCGTTGGGCGATCCGATCACGCACCGATTCCCGCTGGTCCCCCACCCAACTCGATGTCGTCATCGTCGTCGAAATCGTTCTCCTCGAGCGACTTGAAGTAGCGGGTGATGGTCTTGGTGGAGACCCCGATCTCCTCGGCAATGCGTTTCTTCGACATCCCCTGTCCGTACAGGTAGCGGATGTAGCTGCCCTTCGTGTCGTCGACTGCGCGGGGACGCCCCCCGACCCGCCCGCGCTCGCGCGCCGCGATCAGCCCCGCCGCAGTGCGCTCACGAATGAGGTTGCGTTCGAACTCAGCGATCGCGGCGAAGATGTGGAAGATCAACTTGCCGCCAGGAGTGGAGGTTTCGATCTTGTCGTTGATCGACTCGAGCTGCACTCCCCTGGCCTCGAGTTCTCCCACCAATTTGATCAAGTGCAGCAAGGAACGCCCGAGCCTGTCGAGCCGCCACACGACGAGGGTGTCGCCGGGGCGCAAGTGCTCGAACAGTTTCTGCAGCTCGGGACGATCCTGCCTTGCACCGGACGCCTGGTCGGTCCAGATCCGCCAGCACCCCGCGGCACGGAGGGCGTCGAGTTGTAGATCGGTGTTCTGCATACCGGTCGACACCCGGCAGTACCCAAGTTTGCTGCCGCCGCCGTCGCCTCGCGGGTGAAATATGTCCGTTCTGTCCATGTTTCGTGTCGTCACTTCTGCCGTTTCCGAGCATTCAGGGGGCCTACGGGTGCAGGGTCAGCCGAGAAAATCCGCTACAGCGAACGTACGGGACAAAACCCATCGACAACAGCATTCTGTCCCACCTGGTTTTGTCCAAGGGTTTTGTCTCGCAGTCTCTTCGGTCGATTCCGTGGAAAAGATCGCGTGCCGGACCCAGACTTAATCGGTGGTTTCTGTCCCGCCGAAAACACGCTGGTCGCGGCACACGGGCTACCGGTCTTCCGGGGTGACGGCCAATCCGATCGTGCCGGCCTTCCCACGGCGAAGCAGGCTGCCCTTCATCGTGAGCCAGCCGATGATGCCGTACTTGCGCGCGATCACGTCGCGCACATGGTCGGTCTCCTCGGCGTCGAGAATCACGGCTCGGGCCGGAACCTCGGAACCCTCGCGCTTGCCCCGGGCATCACACACCGCGACGGTCACCTCCGAGTTGCGCCGGATTCGTTTCACCTTGTATGAGTCGGTCACCGTCCACAGCAGCAGGCGGTCACCGTCGGCGGCTGCCCACAACGGGGTACCCACTGGGCTACCGTCTTTGCGGAACGTGGTGAGCAAGACATATTTTGCGGACATCACCCGGTCGAATTCTGTGTTCACCG
Organism: Rhodococcus sp. WMMA185; assembly: GCF_001767395.1. Taxonomy (NCBI): domain Bacteria; kingdom Bacillati; phylum Actinomycetota; class Actinomycetes; order Mycobacteriales; family Nocardiaceae; genus Rhodococcus; species Rhodococcus sp. WMMA185. The sequence continues at coordinate 1,825,092 of NZ_CP017014.1, forward strand.
GATTCATGCTATCGGGTGCCCAGGTGGATTCGTCGGGGGTCATGCGGCCCGCGTGACTCCGGGTGCGGGCACGCCCCGAGGTCGCGGTCCGGTTCGAAGGTGTTGCAATGGACCGAACCAGAAGGCACGCTGGTTGGCAACGGAATCGAACATTGCCGTCGAAATCCGAGGGGGCCTGCATGTCACGCGATCGACTGACTCCCGTGGGAAAGACTGCCCTTTCCGTCGCGAGGGCGCGAGCCGAGGAGAGCACGCGGGCAGACCGGCTCTTCGACGACCCCTACGCCTCAGCGTTTGTCGAAGCCGCTCCCGAGTCAGCCCCTGAGCTGCCGACAGATTCGGAGGGGGCAAATCGATTGCGGCACGACCTCTCTACGCACATCGTCACCCGGACGCGATTCTTCGACACGTATCTCCTCGACTCGTGTACACACGGATGCCGACAGGTGGCGTTGCTCGCCGCCGGCCTGGACACCAGGGCGTTCCGCCTGGATTGGCCCGACGGCGTGCGACTATTCGAGGTCGACCGGGCGGACGTGCTGGGCTTCAAGCGCGACGTCCTGGACGCTGCCGGCGCTGCTCCCCGTTGCGAGAGAACGATCGTTGAGGCCGACCTGAGCGAAGGGTGGGTGGAGCCACTTCTCGCAGCCGGGTTCGACCGGACCGTTCCTACGGCTTGGCTGGCCGAAGGTCTGATGGTCTACCTCTCCGCCGAGGACGCGGCGCGCCTGTTTGCGGCCATCGGCGACCTGTCTGCCAGCGGTAGCCGACTGTCTTTCGAGCGGTCGCCGAAAACCTTACCCACGTTTCCTGATTGGGCCCTCAGCATGCCGCAGGCCACCGAGTTCGCCAGTCTGTGGAAGGGTGGGCTCGGCGAGGATGCCCCGCAACTTCTCGAGCAGCAAGGATGGGCTGTCACTCTCACAGACCAGGAAGAACTCACCCGCTCGTACGGCCGCGATCCACGCACCGACATCGCGTGGGGGTTCCTCACCGCCACCAGATGACTAAGCAAGGCGGCATCGGCTTCGCAGCAGCCGCTGGACGTCTACGAGATTCCCGAGAGAGACTCGGTGAGCATGGGCCAGAAGGCATGCAGATCGTCCTGCCAGTAACCCCACGAGTGGGTTCCGGTCGGCCGGAAATCGTATGTGGCCGGGATTCCTAGAGAATTCAGCCTGTTGGCCAGTTGGTGGGTGCACTGATTGACACCCGCCTCGATGATTCCCCCGGCGACCACCTGGTTGGCCAGAGCCCCGAAATCCCCGTTGACACCCGGATCTTCGAGCGTCTCATGGGGGCCGGGAAGCCCGGTGCCACTGGTGATGAACAAGTTGATGCCGCGCAGCTTCTCGGCGTTGACGACGGGGTCGTTGATCACCCAGTCAGGGCCGCCGGGCGGCCCCCACATGTTCACGGGGTCACCGCCGCGGGCGCTGACGACGAACTCGACGTAATTCTGGCCGGGAATAGTGCTGGTTTCAGCGCACCCGCTGAAGGCACCGACCGCGCGATACAGCGTGGGAGCGGCCTCGGCCAGACCCAGGACCGAGGTGCCCGACATCGACAGTCCCGCGATGGCATTCTCCCCGTTCGTACCGAGGGCGGCGTCGACGATCGGGGGAAGTTCCTGTGTGAGGAAGGTAGTCCACTTGTTGACACCGAGGACCGGATCGGGCTGAAGCCAGTCGGTGTAGTAGCTGTACGCACCACCGATCGGGGTGATGACATTGATGTTCTTATCGGCGAAGAAACCGACCACGTCCGTCTTGGCCTGCCAGGTCGCCTCGTCCTCGCCACCACCGGCACCGTTGAGCAGGTACAGCGTCGGTCGGGGCACGCTGGTGTCTGCGGGGCGAATGACCTCGAGTTCGATCACCCTCCCCATCGCCGCCGAGTAGACATACATGTTCAGCTGCCGGTCGTTGACCTGTTCGATGTGATCGAGGTAAGACCCATCCGTTGATGTCGGGTTGTTGACCGGAAGGGCCCGCCACCCGTCTGCAGACGCCCCGGCGACACCACCGAACAGGCTCGACGAGGCAACGACAGCTACGACCAAGAGCGCCCGACGGTATCCGTTTGCAGACATACACGCTCCTCGTACGGTGATACCAAGAACATTCCCTATCACGTTAACCGGAAAACACCTCGGCTGGCGGATGAACGGGACTGACTCCATCTCGGTTTGCCCCGTGAACTGCGGAGACCACTGCTTCTGGGAAAGCTGAGTGCCGCTGCCACCCTCGCAATCGGGGCAGCAGCGGCACTGGCGTGTCAATGCGGGTGTCAGCTGAACCTGCTACTCGCTCCCGGGCCGCTGCCCTTCGAACTACCGCCCGCCAGCGATCAGGAGCCGCCGCACAACGATCCGGTGCACGTCTCGGGGCCGATCACCGACACCGTGGAACTCGTATGGTTGATGACATAGGCGGGAGATCCGTCCGGGTTCACCGCCACGCCGTACGGGACGGCCCCAACTCGAATCGACTCGACCGTATTCGTCGGGACGTCGATCACCGACACGGTGTCGTCATCGCTGTTCGCGACGTAGGCCCGGGACCCGTCTGCTGTGACTGCTACCCCGAACGGAAAGTCGCCAACCTGAATCACCTGCGCCACCGTGTCCGTGGCGGTCTCGATCACTGACACGGTGTCGTCACCACTGTTGGCCACGTAGATGCGCGATCCGTCCGAGGTCACCGCCACCCCGCGGGGGCCGTTCCCTACGTCGATGGTGTTGACCACCGAATTGCCGCCGGTCTCGATCACCGATACCGAATGGACCAGGGTATTGGTGACGTACACGCGGGATCCGTCCGGGCTCACCGCCACATCCTGCGGGCCGTTCCCGACTTCAACGGTATTGACCACCGAGTTGCGGACGGTCTCGACCACCGACACCGTGCCGTCATTGTTGTTGGCGACGTAGACGCGAGATCCGTCCGGGCTTACCGCAACACCAGTCGGGGCGTCCCCGACAGAGAAAGCGTCGACCTCCCTGTTGGTGCCGGTGTCGATCACCGAGACCGTGTCCTCCAACTGGTTCGCGACGTAGACGAGAGACCCGTTCGGGCTCACCGCCACACCAGTCGGGGCGTCCCCGGCCCCGATGGTGGCGACCACCGAGTTGCCACCGGTCTCGATCACCGACACGGAATCGTCGACGATGTTGGTGACGTAGACGCGGGACCCGTCCGGAGTTACCGCAGCCCCGAACGGGGCAGCCCCCACCGAGACCGTGCCGATGACGGATTCCGCCGCCGCGGCCCCCGTCCCGAGTCCCGCAACACCCAGCGCCATCGCTGAAACACATGCTGTCCTGAGCATTACGCGCGCGGTGCGGGTCCCGACTGTGCGATGACCTCGAAAACCACTGAGCCGATTCACATTTCTCCCCTGCATCATAGAAACACCACAGACAGTCCATACAGCTGGACGACCGGCGTCCGGATCCGACCACCGGCCGAAAGGAGGCTAGCAGCCACAATCGGGATCAGCCCCCGGAATCATCAGAGCCCTGATCGGCGAAAAAACCAGGAGCACCGGTCTCGGGATGCCGCATACACCCATAAACCTTGGCCAGCAAACTGTTTCGATCCTCGGCCCGGGGCCGGCCCGCAACCACACTCGATACCGGCCACTCGCCTTCCTGTGACCGAATCCAAGGACGCCACCACTCTCACGATTGAGGTGGTGGCGTCACTCGGGGTATCAATGCAGCCGTCAGCTGAAAGCGCTGCCCGCCCCCGAACCACTGCCCGTCAACGAACCGAAGACGATGCACAGCGATCCCAGACACCTCTCGATAGCAATTGCCGAAACGTCGTCGTCAATAAAGTTGGCGACGTAAGCGCGGGACCTGTCCGGGGTGACTGCCACGCCGAACGGGGCGCTACCCACCGAGACAGTCTCGACGACGGTTTCCGCTGCCGCAGCCCCGCGGTATCCAGCGTCATCGCGCAAACGGATACTGCCCCGAACATCACACGCGCGGCGCGTTCCCGACCACGCGGTGTCCTGGAAAACCACTAAGCCGATTCACATTTCTCCTTATGCCAGAGGAACACAACAGACACGCCATACGGCGAGACAACCGGAAGCCGGATTCGACCACCAGCCGAAAGGAGGCTAACAACCCCCAGACCGAACAATGCCGCCACCGACACGATTGTCGCTGGCGGTAAACGCTTTTCACAACGGTGCGGGTGTCTTCTGAACACGCTGCTGACGTCGGACTCGGTCGCCGTGACGAGCCGAAGTCGATGCACAGCGACCCAGAACACGTCTCGAATGCAATCACCGACACCGCTCCGTCGTTGTTGTTGTTGCCGTAGACCCGGGATCTGTCCGGGCTCACCACAGCCCCGAGAGGGCAATCCCCGATGACTACGGTGTCGACTATTTGCGGCCCGGTGTCTCGATCACCGACACCGTGTCGTCGGCAGCGTCGGCGACGTAGACCCGGGTTCCGTGCGGGCTCACCGCAACCCCGAGAGGGCCGTCCCCGATGGCGACGGTGTCGACCACGGTGTGGCCGACAGTCTCGATCACCGACACCGTTCCCCCGTTGTTGTTGCCGACGAAGACGCGTGTTCCGTCCGAGCTCACCGCCGCCCAAAGCGGGAAGATGCCGACCCCGACGGTGTCGACCACGGTGTTGCCGACGGTCTCGATCACCGACACCGAATTGCCTAAGCTGTCGGCGGCGTAGACCCACGACCCGTCCGGGGTGACCGCCACCCCAAAGGGACCGTCGCCAACCGGAATGGTGTCGACCACGGTATTACCGGCCGTTTCGATCACCGACACCGAATCGCCACCGGTGTTGGCGACGTAGACGCTGGACCCGTCGGGGCTGACCGCAACCCCGTTCGGGAAGATGCCGACCCCGACTGTGTTGACCACCGTGTTGCCGACGGTCTCGATCACCGACACCGTTCCGTCGTTGTTGCCGACGTAGACCCTGGATCCGTCCGGGGTGACCGCCACCCCAAAGGGACCGTCGCCGACCGGAATGGCGGCGATCGAGGTGTTGCCGACGGTCTCGATCACCGACACTGTGTCGTCAGCGTTGTTCGAGACGTAGGCGCGGGACCCGTCTGGTGTTACAGCCACCCCGCGCGGGAAGTCCCCGACCGCGACGGTGTCGACCACCGTGTCCGTGAGGGTGTCGATCACCGACACCGAATCTCCGCCGGTGTTGGCGACGTAGGCACGGAACCCGTCCGGGGACACCGCCACCCCGGACGGGAAGTCCCCCACCTGAATGGTGCCGATGACGGTGTCCGCCTCTGCGGCCACCACACCGATTCCGGCCATACCCAGCACCATCGCCGAAACAGTTGCTGCCCCGAACATCAGATCGGTGGCGGGCTTCCCTGCTGGGCAATGACCTCGAAAGCCACTGAGCCAATTCACATCTCTCTCCTAAATCAGGGCAACAAGACAGACGGGCGATGCTGTGCGACAACCGAGAGCCGGACCCGACCACATGCTGATATGAGGCTAACAATCGCAATCCGGATCAGACCCCGGAATCACCAAGAGACCACACGCACCGGACTCCTGGGCGCCGCCACCGGCATGATCATGGGTGGCGGCGCCCGTTTTCACCGTGCGGGTGTCAGCTGAACGCGCCGCCGGCCCCCGACCCGCTGCCAGTGAGTGAGCCGAAGTCGATGCACAGCGACCCGAGGCACCTCTCGATGGCGATCACCGAGACCGAAGCGGCGTTACTGTTGGTGACGTAGGCGCGGGACCCGCTCGGGGGGATCGCCACCCCGAACGCGCCGTCCCCCACCGACACAGTCTCGATCACGGAGTTCCCGGCGGTGTCGATCACCGCCACAGTGTCGTCATTGAAGTTGGTTACGTAGGCGCGGGACCCGCCCGGGGTGATCGCAACCCCGACCGGGATGTTTCCGACCGTGACGGTGTCGACCACCATGTTCGTACCGGTATCGATCACATCTACCGTGCCGTCATTGACGTTCGTGACGTAGGCGCGGGACCCGCCCGGGGTAATCGCCACCCCCTGCGGACCGCTCCCGACCGTGACCGTATCGACCACCATGTTCGTACCGGTATCGATCACATCCACCGTACCGTCACCACCGTTTGTCACGTAGGCGCGGGACCCGCCCGGAGTAATCGCAACCCCGATCGGGGCGCTCCCGACCGTGACCGTGTCGACCGCCATGTTCGTACCGGTATCGATCACATCCACCGTGCCGTCGAAGAGATTGGTGACGTAGGCGTGGGTTCCGTCGGGGGTGATCGCCACCCCGATCGGGGTATCCCCTACCGGGACGGTGTCGACCACCATGTTCGTACCGGTATCGATCACATCCACCGTGCCGTCCGACTGGTTGGTGACGTAGGCGTGGGAGCCGTCGGGGGTGATCGCCACGCCGGCCGGGACGCTCCCGACCGTGACGGTGTCGACCACCGTGTTCGTACCGGTATCGATCACATCCACAGTGCCGTCACCACCGTTGGCGACATAGGCGCGGGACCCGTCCGGGGTCACAGCCACCCCGGCAGGGAAGTCCCCGACCGGGACAGTGTCGATGACGGTATCGGCCGCCGCGACCGAACCCAGACTGAACGGCCCGAGCACCACCGCAACAATCGCGGTCAACCCGAACACGAGACGCCGCGACCGCGCACGAATCTTGAAGTACCTGCGGAAACTGCTGTGGTGATTCACATTTCCCTCCTGCCCCAGAAGAACAAAACGGATCAACCCTGCAGCGGAGCGCCCGGCCTTCGGATTCGATGACCAGCCCAGGGCAGGCTAACAATCAGCAACTGATTCCGGTCCACGACGCGCCGGAGAGCATCAGCGAACGACGTCACGCCGCCACCCCCCAATCGAGGTGACGGCGTAACCCGGTTCGTAAGTGCAAGCGTCAGCTGAACGCGCTGCCCGCCCCCGAACCGCTACCGGTCAACGACCCGAAGTCGAAGCACAGCGACCCGAGACACTCCTCGACCGCAATCACCGAGACCGTGTTCTCGTTCTGCTCGGTGACGTACACGCGGGACCCGTCCGGGGCAACCGCCACATCGATCGGAGTCTGCCCAACCGGAACTGTCTGGACCACAGTGTTACCGGCCGTCTCGATCACCGAGACCGTGCCGTCACTAAAGTTGGCGACGTAGACACGAGACCCGTCGGGCGTGACCGCCACCCCGAACGGGGTGGCCCCGACCGCGAAGCCGTCGACCACGGTGTTTCCGGCCGTCTCGATGACCGAGACCGTGCCGTCCATCTGGTTGGTGACGTAGACCAACGCACCGTCCGGGGTGACCGCCACCCCAGTTGGGCCGTTCCCAACCGCGACTGTGGTGATCTCGGCGTTCAAGGCTGTGTCGATCACCGACACGTTGTTGTCAGTGAAGTTGGCGACGTAGGCGAACGCCCCGTCCGGGGTCACCGCCACCCCTCGTGGGAAGACTCCCACCGGAACTTCGGTGATCTCGAGGTTGGTGGCGGTGTTGATCACCGACACCGTGTCGCCGAGAGCGTTGGTCACGTAGGCGCGGGTTCCGTCTGGGCTGATCGCCACCCTGATCGGGCCGTCTCCTGGAGTGAAGGACGTGGACACGGTGTTACCGGCGGTCTCGATCACAGAAACCGTATCCTGCCCGAAGTTGGTGACGTAGACGAAGGACCCGTCCGGGGTGACCGCCACGCCCTGAGGGTTGAGCCCAACTGCGACGGTGGTGATCTCGGCGTTCGTGGCTGTGTCGATCACCGACACATTGTCGTCACTATTGTTGGCGACATAGGCGAACGCCCCGTCCGGAGTGACCGCCATCCCTTGCGGGGCGGACCCGACCGGGATGGTGTCGATGACGGTGTCCGCCGCTGCGGCCCCCGTCCCGAGACCGGCCATACCGAGTGCCATCGCCGCACTCGCCGTCAACGCGAGGGCCAGACGCCGGGAACGCGCACGAATCGTGAAGTACCTGCGGAAACTACTGTGGTGATTCACATTTCTCTCCTGACTGAGCAGAACAAAACGGATCAACCTTGCAGTGGAGCGCCCGGCCTTCGGATTCGACGACCAGCCCAGGGCAGGCTAACAGCCAGCAACTGATTCCGGTCCACGACGCGCCGCAAATGCCCACATGGCCGCTAGACCACGACCGGAGTACCCCGGCGCTAGCCCGCCGCGGCGGCAAATCCGTCAGGTACGAGCCGAAAGTGCGCGAGCAAGCGCCGGTCCGATGATCGCCAGAGCCTGCGGTTCGATCATGTCGTTGTGTTCGCAGTCCACGGGCTGCACATCGATCCGGCCGGTCACGAGCGACCGCCACTCGTCCGCCGAGTGCATTCGTGCAGCGCCGGCCCCTTTACCCAGAGCAGGGAAGATGAGCAGGTCACCGTCGTAGACCTGCGGGACGTACTGGCGCCCTAGTCGCCCGGAGTTCTCGTACCCTGCGGCGATCCGCTCGAGGTGTTGCCCTTGCACGCCGGTCTCGGTCCCGAACGACTCGTCGATCAACCGCGCCGCACGTTCGTAGGTCGTCTCACCGTCCACGTCGACCTCGAGCCCCAGGCCCCGCAGAAGATCTCGGATATCGAGTTCGCGGGGCATCGGGTCATGAGCGTTGCTCGGATAGCTGTCCATGATCGCCAGCGTGGCAACTTCTTCGCCCGACCTCTGCAGGTCGATAGCCATGGCATGGGCGAGAATCCCGCCAAGCGACCACCCGAGCAGGTCATATGGCCCCTCCGGCTGGATCGCCCTGATCTCCTGGACGTAGCGGTGCGCGAGTTGTTCCACCGACCGGTAGTCGCCGTCGTCACTGATCGTAGGTAGCTGCAGTCCGTACACGGGCCGATCCGGTGGCAGATGTTGCACCAGCCCCGTGTAACCCCAGGACAGGCCGATCGCCGGGTGCACGCAGAACAACGGTCTGCTGGATCCGTACGCACGCAGCGGAATCACCACGGCGAGCGCGTCTTCGATCCCGGTTCCTCGAGTCGGACTCTCGAGGCGTCGGGCGATCCCCGCCGGGGCGGGATCGAGGAACATCCATTGCAGCGGAACCTTCCGGCCCAGTCTGGCGTGTAGCTCGCCGACAATCCTGGTGGCGAGCAGGGAGTTTCCACCGAGGTCGAAGAAGCTGTCGTCGGTTCCTACCCGGTCTACCCCGAGAACATCCGCAAAGACATCCACCACCGTGCGCTCGGTTTCTGTGTTCGGTGCTCGGTACGCGGCTCCGGTGGAGCCGAACTCCGGTGCGGGCAGCGCCTTCCGGTCGAGTTTGCCCACCGGAGTCATCGGAATTTCGTCGAGCACGACGACCGCGGAGGGCACCATGTGTGCGGGCAGGCGCTCGGCGGCATACCGACGCAGTTCCGCCGGCTCCACATCGCGACCGCCCCGAGCGCGCACATACGAGGCAAGCACAGTCGATCCCGACGGTCCGGTGTGCCCGATGGTGGCCGCGAATGCGATTGCCGGATGCGCGGCGAGCGCAGCATCTATCTCCCCGAGTTCGATGCGGAAGCCACGAACCTTGACCTGGAAGTCGATACGGCCCAGGTATTGGAGCGTGAAGTCGCGCCGCCAGCGCACGACGTCTCCGCTCCGATACATCCGGTCACCCGGCTTGCCGAAGGGGCAGGGCACGAATCGTTCCGCGGTGAGCGCGGTGGGATTGTGATAGCCACGCGCCACACCGGGCCCCGAAATGTACAACTCACCCGGAACGCCGACGGGAACGGGCTGAAGCCGATCGTCGAGAACCAGGAAGGCGAATCCCACTGCGGGCGCACCGATATTCGGGTCTTCCCCGGGGCGCATGGGAGCGCTGACACTCGCCTGGACGGTGGTCTCGGTGGGACCGTATCCGCTGTGTAGGCTGCGGCCGGGCGCCCACTGCGCCACCACCTCCGGTGGGCATGCTTCGCCCACAAGATCCAGGACTCGAAGCGAGTCGAGGCCACTGTTGTCGAGGGCTGCCAGCGCGGTCGGCGTGATGGTCGCATGCGTGACCTGTTCGTGGCGGAACAGATCCGCCAGCTCGCTGCCACCAATAATGGTGGGCGGCACGATCACGATCCGCGCCGAGGCGCTGAACGCCATCGTCAGCTCGAACACCGAGGCGTCGAAACTCGGGGAAGCAAAGTGAGACACCCGGGAATCGTGAGTGACCTGGAATCTCTCGCGCGTTTCCGCGGTGAAGTTGGCCATGCCCTGGTGGGTGACGGTGACCCCCTTCGGTTTTCCGGTCGACCCCGACGTGTAGATGAGGTAGGCCGGGTGAGCTAGACGCAACGGGCTTGTCCGATCGGTATCGGTGACCGGTTCGGGTGACACCTCGGCCACCTGCTCGGCGAAGTCGGCGTCGTCGAGCACCAGCCACCGAACCACGTCGGGCAAGTTGTTCCGGCTGCCACGGACGGTGAGTCCCATCGAGGCTTGGCAGTCGGTGAGCATGTAGTTGATCCGCTCGCGCGGGTATTTGGGATCGACGGGCACGAAGGCCGCGCCGGCCTTGGTGACCGACCAGATCGACACCACCGACTCGATCGAGCGCGGTATCCCGAGTGCCACGAAGCTCTCCGGTCCCACTCCGTGGCTGCGGAGAACCCTCGCCAGCCGGTTGGACCACGCGTCGAGTTCGCGATAGCTGACCTGGCGGCCCTCGCTGGACAGGGCCACCGAGTCCGGGGAGAACGCCACGGCGTCAGCCAGCAAATCGGGCCAGAGCTTTGCCGGTACATCAGGTTTTCCGCGGGCGGGAACCACGGCCCGCGTCTCCACCTCGTTCAGCAGGGGAAGCTCGCCGAGAGTCCGGTCGGGATTCTCGGCGACCGCATCGAGTATCTGCACGAATCGGTGGGCGAATCCACGGACGGTCTCGGCGTCGAAGAGGTCCGTGGCGAAGTCGATCGCGCCACTCATCCCGGCGGGAACACCGTCGGCGTCGAACTCCTCCGCCAAGAGGAATTCGAGATCCATCTTGACCACGCCGAGTTCGGGGTCGACTCCGTGAACCTCGAGTCCCGGCAGCATCAGGACGGGGCGCTCGTTGTTCTGAAATTCCAGCGAGACCTGGACGATGGGCGCGTATGCGGTCGACCGTGTCGGCGCGACGGCGTCCACCACGCGTTCGAAGGGGACGTCGGCGTGTGTGAAGGCGCCGAGGTCCACTTCGCGACAGTGCGCAGCCAAGGCGGCGAACGACGCTTTCGCATCCACCCGCGTGCGTAAGGCGAGCGTGCCCACGAACATGCCCACCAGATCGTCGAGCGCGGGTTCTCCCCGGCCGGCAATGGGTGTTCCGATCACGACGTCGTCGGTGCCACCGAGCCTGGCCAGCAGGGCCGCGAGCGCGGCGTGGACGGTCATGAATTCGGTGGAGCGCAGACTTCGTGACAGCAACCGGATGCGCCGGTGTAGGTCACTGTCGATGGAGAAGTGGATCCGAGCCCCGCGGAAGGACTGTTGGGAGGGGCGATCCCGGTCGCTCGGCAGTTCCAGGAGATCGGGAACACCCGCCAGAGTGGTCTTCCAATAGTCCAGTTGGCCCGCCATCTGCGATTCGGGGTCCTGCTCGGACCCCAGCAACTCGCGTTGCCACAAGGTGTAGTCGGCGTATTGCACCGGAAGGGGCGCCCACCCGGGCGAGGCGCCTGCGGCCCGGGCGCCGTACGCCGTCATCATGTCCCGCACGAGTGGAGCCATCGAGAACCCGTCCGCCGCGATGTGGTGCACGACGACGCCGAGCACGTGCTCGGTTGCGGAGAGTGCGAACAACCCGGCCCTCATCGGGGGACTGGAAGTGACGTCGAAGCCTGGCGAGACCAGTTGGGCCAGCTTCTCCCGCAGGCTGTGTTCGTCGGCGACCGGGACGGGGACCAGGGATGTGGCCGCACTGTCTGCGGGAACGATCTGTTGCACCGGATCGGAATCACGCACGGGGAACATCGTTCGCAGCGACTCGTGCCGGGTGACGACGTCGGTGACCGCCGAGTTCAGGGCTGGCACATCGAGTTCACCGCACAGCCGCAACACGATGGGAATGTTGTAGGCGGCAGAGGCGGTGTCGAGCTGGTTGATAAACCACATGCGCTGCTGAGCGAACGACAGCGGAATGTCCTCGGGACGCGCACTCGCTGCCAGCACCGGACGTACGGACGCCCCCGCACCGGCGTGTCCGATTCGTGCCGCCAATGCGGAGACCGTCGGCGACTCGAACAGATCACGCACCCCGCTCTCGGTGCCGAGTAATGCCCTCAACCGCGCCATGACTCGTGTGGCGCTCAGGGAATTGCCGCCGATGTCGAAGAACGCGGCATCGGCACCGACCTGCTCGAAACCGAGCACCTCCGCGAAAACATCGGCCACCGTTTCCTCGATGGGGCCGACCGGCTGCCGGGATCGGCCGACTCCCGAGTAGTCGGGCTCCGGCAGTGCCGCACGATCCAATTTGCCCACCGCGGTCAGTGGAATGGTCTCGAGCACCATGATCGAATCGGGCACCATGTGCGACGGCACGCGTTCGGCCAGACGATCGGTGAGTGCGGCGGCGTCGAGGGCGCTGCCCGCCGCCGGGACGGCGTAGGACACCAGCAGGGTGTCCCCCGTCGGTCCGCGGTGCGTGACGGTCACCGCGAACCGGACGTCCGGCTCCGCCATGAGGGCCGCGTCGATCTCGCCGAGTTCGATGCGGAACCCGCGAACCTTGACCTGGAAGTCGCTGCGGCCCACGAATTCGACAGTGCGGTTTTCCGTCCACCGCACGATGTCACCCGTGCGGTACATCCTCTCGCCGGGACGGGAAGGGTCGGCCACGAATCGCTCCGCGGTCAGTGCAGGCCGTCGGTGATATCCGCGGGCCAGCCCGGGGCCGCCGAGATACAACTCCCCCGGGGCTCCCACGGGGACCGGTTGCAGCCGGCTGTCGAGCACCAATGCCGTGACGCCGCGGATGGGTCCGCCGATGGTAATCGGCTCTCCGGGAACCATCGGATCGCTAATGTTGGACATGATCGTGGTCTCGGTCGGCCCGTAGGCGTTGTAGAGGCGACGCCCCGGCGCCCAGCGACCGACGAGTTCGGGCGGACACGCCTCGCCGCCGAACACCAGGTCGGTCAGATGTTCGAGCCCGGCGGGATCGAGGGACGCCAGCGCCGCGGTGGTGATGAACGCGTGGGTGACCTGCTGCTCGGCTAGGAGCCGCGCCAGTTCCTCGCCGCCGAATACCGTCGTCGGTGCGATCACCATCGTCGCGCCTGCGCCGAACGCCTGCAGATACTCGAAGACCGATCCGTCGAAACTTGGCGTGGAAAAGTGCAGGGTGCGGGACGGTGGTGTCGCGCGGAGTCTTTCGAGCTGATCGAGGGCGAAGTTGTCCAGTCCGCGATGGGTGACCACCACGCCTTTAGGCCTTCCCGTGGACCCGGACGTGTAGACGACATAGGCGGCGGTGTCCAGTGTGATCGCACCGATGCGCTCCGCATCGGTCACTGCCGCAGCAGACCGCCCGCCGCACTCGGACGCGAATTCCGGTTCGTCCAGGGCCAGCCAGCCCGTGTTCCCCGGAAGTCGGCGTCGGTGCTCGGTCGTGGTCACCCCGAGTGTGATTCCGGAGTCGGCAAGCATGTGGGTGATGCGTTCGTCGGGGTAGTTCGGGTCGATTGGAACGAATGCCGCCCCGGTCTTCGCCACCGCCCACACCGACAGCATCGAATCCACCGACCGCGGTATCCCGATGGCCACGAACGTCTCCGGGCCCGCACCTCGCGCAATCAGTGCGCGGGCGAGGCGATTCGACCGCTCGTCGAGATCGCCGTAGCTCACCTCGCCGACCTCGTGGATCGGTGTGACGTACGACAGCGCGATCGAGTCCGGGTCGAGCGCGGCGGCCTCCTCCAGAATCTGCGGCAGGGTACGGATCGACCCTCCCGGGCGTCCCCGGACCGGTACCGAATCGGCGCGTTCACGGTCGGTCAGCAGCGACAGTGCCGCCAACGGGCGGTCGGGGGTGGTGCAGGCGTCGAGTACCCGCAGCACGCGGCCCGCGATGTCTTCGACTACGTCGACCTCGAAAATGTCTGGGAGATACTCGAACTTCAGGTGCAGGCGATCGTCGGCGGACGCCACCAGACTGAGGGGATAGTGGGCGGCATCTCGCGCCTGTACTCCGGCAACGCGCATTCCGGCGATGTCGGTGTCGCTTGATAGTCCCGCGCGGTCGACCGGGTACGACTCGAACACGGTCAACGTGTCGAATCCGACCTCCGGTCCCACCGCATGCTGAATCTCGGCGAGGCCGAGGTAGTGGTGATCGAGCAACGCCGCCTGCTCAGCCTGGACACGTTCCAGCAGAGCGCCCATGGTTTCCTTGGGACGCAACGTGATTCGGACGGGCAGTGTGTTGATGAACAGGCCGATCATCGTCTCGATTCCGGCCAGTTCGGGGGGCCGCCCCGAGACCGTGGCACCGAACAGCACGTCGTCGCTCCCGGTCAGCGTACCGAGCACGATCGCCCAGGAAACCTGCACGAGAGTGTTGAGGGTCAGTCCTCGCGCGCGGGCGAACTCGCGCAAACTGGTGCTGCGATCCTCGTCCAGATCGAATATCCACTCCTGTGCCATGGTGGACAACTCCCGGCCCCGAACACCCGGGACGAGTAGCGTCGGTCCTTCCACTCCGGCGAGCGCCTGGGCCCATACTTCTCTGGAGGCCTGAAGATCTCGGTGTGTGCGCCACGCGAGATAGTCGCGGTACCCGCGAACGTGTGGCAGCGAAGACGGGTCCGCGTCGGCGGCGTACAGCGCCAGCAGCTCTCGGAACAGCAGCGGCATCGACCAGCCATCGAGGAGGATGTGATGGTTGGTCGATACCAGCCGACATCCGTTCTCCGCGGTCGTAATCAGCATGAAGCGGATCAGCGGGGCGCATGTCATGTCGAATGGGCGAACGCGGTCCTCGGCCAGCAGTCGCTCGACCTCGGATACGGCGGCACTCTGGTCGAGAGCCGTCAGGTCGACCTCACGCCAAGGGGCCTCGACCTGCTGCCGCACCACCTGCACCGCGTTGCCGTCGGCGTCGTGCAGGAAGGCGGTGCGCAGGTTGGCGTGTCGGTGCAGCAGGGCGTCGACGGCCCCGTGCAGCCGGTGCGCATCCACTGCCCCGACGAGATCGAGTGTCACCTGCACCAGGTAGGCATCCAGTGATTCGTCGGCGAGTTCGTGGTGGAAGAGCATTCCGGCCTGCAGAGGCGACAAGGGCCACACATCCGTCAGGTCCGAACACCTGCTCTCGAGCGAGGTGACCGCATCCTGGCGAAGATCGACCAGATCGAAATCGGACGGAGTGAATCCGCCACCGCCCGAGTGCACGTGCGCAGCGAGACCGCCGAGGGCCCGTACCCAGAGTCGAGCGAGTTCGTCGACCTCCTCGCCGGTCACGATTGCCGGAGGGTAAGTCCAGGTGGAGGCCAGCACGGGCCCCTCGTCCGAGTCGACCACCATCGCATTGACGTCGACGACGGCAGTGACGGGCATCCCGGCCTTCAATGCTCCGCGCAGTCCGGATTCGTCCACCGGCATCCATCCGTCACGCGGCCCCGCGCCGATCGAACCCAGCCTGCCTAGATAGTTGAAGCTGATCTGAGGTGAACGAAGCGATGAAAGATCCTGCGCCGTCTCCCTGTTCAGGTATCGGAGGAGACCGAACCCGATGCCGTGATCGGGAACGGCGAGTAGTTGTTCCTTGACGGTTTTGATCGCGACCCCCGCCGACGGGCCGCCCGCGAACGCATCGTCGAGGTCCACGCCTCTCAGATCGAGTCGCATCGGGAAGATCGAGGTGAACCATCCGACCGTGCGGGTGAGGTCCGCCCCTTGCACCACCTGTTCTTCACGCCCGTGCCCCTCGAGATTCACCAGCGCCTCCCCGAGGTCGATCCCCCGGCTTCGTCGCCACTGGATCAGCGCCATGGCCAGTGCCGTCAGCAACGCATCCCCCACGCTGCCGTGGAAGGCGCTCGGCACATGCGTCAAGAGCGTCTCGGTCGACGCGGCAGGAAGCCGTATCTCGATGTCGTCCGTCGAGGCCGCGGTGTCCGACCCGTCGAGGGAACGCGACCCCAGC
This sequence comes from Rhodococcus sp. WMMA185, assembly GCF_001767395.1. NCBI lineage: Bacteria > Bacillati > Actinomycetota > Actinomycetes > Mycobacteriales > Nocardiaceae > Rhodococcus > Rhodococcus sp. WMMA185. The sequence goes on from NZ_CP017014.1 coordinate 1,841,220, forward strand.
ATCGGATCGCGGGCCTCGAGCATCCCTCGCCAGAGTTGCATCTCGGCGGTGGCACGGGTTTCGCTCGCGGCGTCGATGAGCGCATGGGCCCACCGGCGCATCGACGTCCGCGGCGGCTCCAGTGCCGGCTCCGAGCCGGACTGCAGTTGCGCGCACGCCAGAGCGAGGTCGGGCATCAGGATCTGCCAGGAAACACCGTCGATCGCCAGGTGGTGGATCGCAACCAGCAACCGGCTGTCCGGACGGTGGTCGGCATCGAGCCACACCACCTGCATCATCACGCCCGATTCCGGGTCGAGCCGATCGATCGCCGCGTCGAGTTCGGTCGCGGCGAGGTCGGGGAACTCGGAACCCGCGGCATCCGCACCGACCCGGTGGAACACCGTTGTCGCGCGCACCGCCCCCGCCGCCTGCACCTCCATCGACCAACCCTCGTCGGTGTGGGCGGTGCGGTACAACCGCGCCCGAAGAAGGTCGTGTCGGTCGAGCACCGCCTGCAGAGCTCGAATCAGGGTGTCCTCGTCCAACGCCCCGGGGAGCGTGAACACCGCCGACTGCGAGTAGCGGCGGAAGTCCCCACCCCGGTCGAGCATCCAGCGCACGATCGGTGTCAGGGGAACCTCGCCGACCCCGCCCCCGGGCAACTCGTCGAGAACAACCGCCTCGTCTCCCGTCCGCGCCACCTCGGCGAGCCTCGCAACCGTCTTCCGCTCGAACACATCTCGCGGCGAGATCAGCACACCTGCAGCTTTCGCGCGGGTGACCAGTTGAATGGACATGATCGAATCTCCACCGACGGTGAAGAACGAGTCGTCGATACCCACGGAGTCCAGACCCAGGACCTCGGCGAACAGGTCGGCGAGGATGCGTTCGGTCTCGGTGACCGGACGACGGTCCGTACCCACCCGCTGCGCGAAGTCCGGCGCGGGCAGGGCGTTCCGGTCGAGTTTGCCGTTCACCGTCAACGGCAGCTCGTCGAGGACCAGAACCGCTGCGGGCGCCATGTACGAGGCCAACCGCTCCTCGGCGGCGTCGATGATCACCTCGGGGTCGAGCGCGGCGCCGGCCTCGGCAACCACATACCCGATCAGTCGATCCCGATGCACCGCGGCCGCCGACTGCGCCACCCCCTCGCAGGCGAGCAGCGCCGATTCCACCTCACCGAGTTCGATCCGGTAGCCCCTCACCTGCACCTGAAGGTCGTTACGGCCGACATACTCCAACTGTCCTGCGCTGTTCCACCTGCCCAGGTCACCGGACCGGTACATCCTGGACCCGGGGACGAGAGGGTCGGCCACGAATCGAGTGGAGGTCAGGGCAGGGCGGCCGAGGTACCCGCGCGAGACCTGAGCACCGGAAACGTACATTTCCCCGACCACGCCGGGCGGTACCAGATGCAGTCGTCGGTCCAGCACGTAGACGCCCAGTCCGGGAAGTCCCCGGCCGATCATCGAGGCGGACTCCGCGTCGACGAGTTCCCGCGAGATCGGCAGATGGGTGACATGCACGGTCGTCTCCGTGATGCCGTACATGTTCACCAGCGCGGGCGCCGCGTCACCCCGGTGCGCGAACCAACGCGCCAACTGACCGAAATCGAGGGCCTCCCCACCGAAAATCACGTACCGCAGGGGCAGGGCGGGACTGCCGGCGAGACGATCCGCCTCCGCCAACTGGTAGAAGGCCGACGGGGTCTGATTGGCAACCGTGACGTGTTCGGCCCGCAAGAGTTCGAGAAACTTCTCTGGTGTGCGAGCGGTGAAGTAGTCCACCAGGACCAGTCGCCCACCGTGCGCGAGCGCGCCCCACATCTCCCACACCGAGAAGTCGAATGCGGCGGAATGGAACATGGTCCACACGTCCGCCGGACCGAACCCGAACATCGTCTGCGCGTTCGCCAGCAATGTGACCACGTTGCGGTGCGAGACCTGCACCCCTTTCGGTCGTCCGGTGGAACCCGAGGTGTAGATCACGTACGCCACCGAGTCCGGGCGCAGCGGATTCCGGCGATCCGCGTCGGTTACCAGAAGGGAAGAAAGCGGCCGCAGCGCATCGAGGGTCTCGGGGTCGTCCATCACTACCGCCGGAATGCCGGGGGCCCGGACAGTCTCGGCGTCCGCATTGGTGGTGAGCATGCACATCGGCCGTGCATCGCTCATCACGAAGCCCAACCGCTCCTGCGGAGAGGTCACGTCCAGCGGCACGTAGCCGGCACCAGACTTCACCACGGCCAGCAGTGCCACCACCAAGTCGATCGACGGCGTGATACCCACGGCCACCAGTACTTCCGGGCCTACCCCCCGAGTCAGAAGAAGTCTCGCGAGCCGGTTGGCCCGCTCATCGAGCTCGCGGTACGTCATCGAGGAGTCGTCGCAGCGCACCGCGACTGCATCGGCCTCGCGTGCCGCCGCCCGATCAAACAGGTCTGCAAGCGTCGCGGGGGCGACGGTGGTCCCCACTCGGTACGCGGAGGTTCGCAGGAGTTCGCGTTCGGGACCGTGCAGGATGTCGATGTCTCCGACGGGCAGCGTCGGGTCTGTCGTCACCGCGTCGACGACGCGCAGGAGTCGCTCCGCGAGACCCTCCACCGATTCGCGGTCGAACACGTCCGTCGCGTAGCGGAATCCGGCGGTGATGCCGTCCGGCTCCCCGTCTTCGTCGACTCGTTCCGCCAGGCTCAGTTGCAGATCGAATTTCGCCACATCCAGATCGACGTCGAGGGACCGGGCGGCGAGCCCGGGCAGGTTCAGTCGTGTGCCGGCGGCGTTCTGGAATTCGATCAGCACCTGGAACAGGGGTGCGTGCGAGGTGGACCGCTCGGGGGCGAGTTCGTCCACCAGCCGTTCGAAGGGAATATCTGCATGTTCGAACGCCCCGAGGTCCGCCGCCCGCACGTCGGTGAGCACTTCCGCGAACGAGGATCCCGCAGCCACCGCCGTGCGGAGCACCAGCGTGCCCACGAACATGCCCACCACATCGTCGAGCGCCGCGTGCCCGCGACCGGCGATAGGTGTGCCGATGACCACGTCCTCTGATCCCGACACCCGCTCGAGCAGTGCTGCCAGTGCCGTGTGCATCACCATGAAGAGCGTCGAATTGCTCTGGTGTGCAAGGTTGATCAAGGTGCGATGGAGAGCGGGAGTGATGTCGAACGTGACGACGGCTCCGTCGAAGGACCGGTGCGCGGGCCGAGGCCGGTCCAGGGGCAGGGCAAGCACGTCCGGGATACCCGCCAACGTCTCCGTCCAGTACCGAAGCTGGGTCGACAGAATCGAATCGGGGCGGTCCTCCGTTCCCAGAATCTCCCGCTGCCAGAGGGTGTAGTCGGCGTACTGCACCGGCAACGGCGCCCAGGCGGGTGCCTGACGTTGGGCGCGCGCGGTGTAGGCGACCATCAGGTCCCGCGCCAGCGGTCCGACCGAGAATCCGTCGGCGGCGATGTGATGTATGACGACGGCCAGCACGTGGCGCTGGGGCCCGAGTCTCAACAGCCGCGCCCGGAGTGGAACTTCTTCGGAGACATCGAATCCGACTCCGAAGAACGCGTCGAGGGTGTCTCGTAGATCCCGATCGCCGACCGCGATCGGCTCGAGATCCGCGGCGGTGGATGCGGAATCGACGATGACTTGCCTGGGTCCGTCGGCGGAACCGGGGAACACGGTGCGCAGCGTCTCGTGCCGCTCCACGACGTCGCCGAGCGCCTCACGGAGCGCCGCAACGTTCAGCGCACCGTCCAGTTGCAGGGCGACCGGGATGTTGTAGGCCGGTGAGGAGGGGTCGAACTGGTTGATGAACCACATGCGCTGCTGCGCGAGCGACAGCGGGATCCGATCCGGCCGCGGACGGGCGGTGAGCTCCGCGAGGGCGGAGCTTCGGGGTGCGGCCGAGTCGATTCGGGCCGCCAGGTCGCAGACCACCGGCGCATCGAACAGTGCGGCAACGGTCAGAGTGATGTCGAGCGCGCTGTTGATGCGGCCCACTGCGCGTGTGGCACTGAGCGAATCGCCGCCGAGGGCGAAGAAACTGTCGTCGGCGCCGACGCGGTCGATTCCGATGACATCGGAGAATGCCGTTGCGATCGCGTCCTCCGCGGCCGTGGTCGGAGCGCGGTACGTAGTCGTGCGCAGCTGCGGTTCGGGCAGTGCTCTTCGGTTCAGTTTGCCGTTCGCGCTCACCGGGAGTTCCGGCAACACGACGACCACCGACGGCAGCATGTACGCGGGCAGTGCAGCAGCTGCGGTTTCGAGCACGGACCTCTCGTCGACGGCCGCCGCACCGGCTGGGACCACATAGGCCGCCAGGTAGTCACCGGTAGGCCCGTCACCGCGCAGTACCACCACCGCCTGCGCGATGTCCTCACGGCGGGACAACACCGCCTCGATCTCCCCCAGCTCGATCCGCTGGCCCCGCAGTTTGACCTGAAAATCTGTCCGACCCAGGTATTCGAGCTGCCCCGACGGCAGCCACCGCACCAGATCACCCGTGCGATACAGCCGCGAACCCGCCGGCGCATTCGCCGATCGAGCCCCGAAGGGATTGGCCACGAACCGCTCCGCACTCAGGTCGCGGCGGCCCTGATACCCGCGGGCCAACTGCACCCCGCCCAGATACAGCTCCCCCGCCACACCGACCGGCACCGGACGCAACCGAGAATCGAGCACGAACACCTGTGTGTTGAATACCGGCGCCCCGATCGGCACCGTGACCCGGTCCGGTCCGTCATCTTCCCGTCCGGCCTCGTAGTGGGTGACGTCGACGGCGGCTTCCGTGGGACCGTACAGGTTGTGCAACTCCGCAGGGCTCATCCGATGCCATCGGGACGCCGTTGCCGGACGCAACGCCTCACCGCTGGTGAACACCCGCCGCAACGACTCACACCGGCCCGGGTCTGCCTCTGCCAGGTACACCTCGAGCATCGACGGCACGAAATGCACCGTGGTGACCGACTGCTCCCGGATCACCGACTCGAGATAGGCCGGATCCCGGTGACCGCCCGGGGCGGCAATCACTAGGCGGGCACCGGTCATCAACGGCCAGAACAATTCCCACACCGACACATCGAACGTCACCGGTGTCTTCTGCAACACCACATCGTCGCCGGCCAGTCCGTACTGCTGCTGCATCCACCACAACCGGTTCACGATCGACGCGTGCGAAACCGTCACGCCCTTGGGCTGCCCGGTCGAACCGGAGGTGAAGATCACGTAGGCCGCATTGCCCGGGTGCAGCGGTGCCACCCGCTCCCGGTCATCGATCGGGTCTGCGGAGTATTCCGACACGTCCAGGGCATTCACGTCGACGACCCTGACCTCTGCAGGCACCGCCACCGCATCCATTCCGGTGGTCAATACCAGCACCGGGTCGGCGGTCCCCACAACGTGCGCGATCCGTTCGGCGGGCTGATCCGGGGCGATCGGCACGTACGCCCCACCCGCCTCGAGGACGGCGTAGACCGCCACCAGCATGTCCACCGATCGGCGGACCGCGACCCCGACCAACGATTCCGGGCCCACCCCGGCGCCGATCAGGAAGCGGGCCAACCTGTTCACCCGTGCGTCGAACCCCGCATACGACAACGTCTCACCCTCGAACACCACCGCCACCGCGTCCGGGGTGCGGGCCGCCTGCGCGCGGAACAGCCCCACCAACGACACCCCTGGCACCGGGCGGTCGGTCGCATTCCAGGTATCGACCACCAACTCCCGCTCGCCCGGCGTGAAGAGGTCGACCGCGCCGACCGCGGTGTGGGCGTCGTCAGCGATCGCCTCGAGGATCACGGTCAGGCGCTCGGCGAATCGGGTGACCGCCGCGCGGTCGAACGCCCCCGGCTGATAGCGCAGACTCAGCCGCAGCCGGGGTTCGACGATCGACATCACGGTGATCGGGTAGTGCGTGGCGTCACGGGCGTCGAGTCCGGTTACCCGCATTCCCCCGATGTCCGCGTTCTCGTCCAGCCCCGATGTGTCGATCGGGTAGGACTCGAACACCGAGAGAGTGTCGAACAGATTGCCCAGACCGGCGCGCGCCTGGATCTCGCCGAGGCCGAGATGGTGATGGTCGAGCAGGGCCGCCTGCTCCTCCTGCACGCGGGCGAGCAGTTCGGCGAAAGTCTCGTCCGGGTTCACCCGCACCCGTACGGGCACGGTGTTGACGAACAGACCCAACATGTTCTCGACGCCGGGCAGTTGCGGCGGCCGACCCGAGACCGTGGCACCGAAGACCACGTCGTCGCGGGAGAGCAGCCGCGACAGCAGCAGCCCCCACGCAGCCTGCACGACCGTGTTCATCGTGGCACCGGCCCGCTCTACCAGTGAGGCGAGGGCATCGAGCACCGGGGCGCGCAGGTCGACTTCAATGTCGTCGGGCACACCGTAGTGCGGGGCAGACGCCTTCGGCGCCAGCAGCGTCGGCTCGTCGACGCCGTCGAGTGCTTCTTCCCACACCCGGGCGGATTCGCCGACGTCCCTGCCCGCCAACCACTCCAGATATGTGCGGTGGGAGGGTGTCTGCGGCAGCGCCGACTCGCCGTCCCCGGCGTAGCGCACCAGTAACTCCCGCACGAGCAGCGGCACAGACCAGCCGTCGAGGATCAGGTGGTGGTTGGTGATCGCGAGCACGTAGCGGCCGGGCGCGGTGCGGAACAGCGTCAGGCGCAGCAGCGGGGGCCGAGCGAGGTCGAACCGGGCGGCGCGGTCCTCGTCGAGGAGTCGTTCGAGTTCGGTCGCGGTGGCCGCCCCGGCGTCGGTGAGATCCACCTCCCGCCACGGCACGTCCACCTTCTCGACCACCAATTGAGCCGGGATCCCGTCGTCGTAGACGAACGCGGTCCTCAGGTTCGGATGCCGGTCCAGCAGCCCAGCCGCAGCGGCGCACAAGCGCCCGGCGTCGACCGCACCCTCGAGGTCGATGCGCAACTGTGCCGTATAAACGTCCATCGACTCGGCGGCAAGTGAGGCGTGGAACAGCAACCCGGACTGCAACGGGGACAATGACCACGCCTCCCGCAGCGCGGGGAACCGCTCCTCCCACCGGTCGATCTGCGCCTGGTTCACCGGCACCAGCGGAATGTCGGATGGCGTCAGGCCGCCCGCACAGGGGTTTTGCGCATGCGCGGCGAGCGCGTCTGTGGCACGCCGCCACAACGTGGCGAATGCCTCGACATCGGCCTCGCGAAGCACCCCGGTCGGAAACGCAAAAGTCGCCCTCAGGCGAGATCCCTGAACGCGGTCGTCGACGACGACGGCGTTGATGTCGAGCACGGAGGCGACCGGCATGTCGGGGTTCTGAGTTCCGCCGAGCTCACCGCTGCCCTCCACCGGCAGCCAGTCTCCCGTTCCGCTCGAGGTGAGCGTCCGTCCCAGATAGTTGAAACTCACCTGCGGAGCGGGGAATCGCCGGAGGGAGGCAGACGCCTCCCCGTCCAGGTACCGCAACATTCCGAATCCGATCCCGCGGTCCGGGATGGCGAGCAACTGCTCCTTGACGGCCTTGACAGCTTGCCCCGCCGCGCGGCCTCCTGCCATCGCGTCGCCGATATCGATTCCGGTGAGGTCCAACCGCACCGGATACAGGGTGGTGAACCAGCCGACGGTACGGGACAGGTCCGCCCCCTCGACGAGTTGCTCCTCGCGGCCGTGTCCCTCGAGGGTGATCACCGCGTCGGAAACATCGGCGCCGCGTTCTCGTCGCCAGGCGATCAGAGCGAGCGTCAGCGCGGTCGCCAATCCGTCCGCGACGTTTCCGTGGAACGCATCCGGAAGTGAGGTGAGCAGCGCATCGGTCACATTCGGCGACGCTTCGACGGTGACCCTGTCCACGGTCGCGTCGACGTCGACCGCGGGATCGAGTGGGCGAGAACCGATCGGTGGATCCTCTCCGCCCAGGATCGTCTCCCACAGTTCGAGTTCGTGCGCCCGTTGCCGGGCGACGTCGTGCAGGCCGTGCGCCCAGCGGCGCATCGATGTTCCGACAGCAGGCAGCGAGGCTTCCGTGCCGGCCTGATGTTGGCACACCGAGGCGAGATCCGCGACGAGGATGCGCCACGAGACCCCGTCGACCACGAGGTGATGCACCACCATGAGCAGTCGTCCGGCCTCGTTCGGTACGTCGAACCAGACCATCTGCAGCATGCTCGCGGCGGCCGGATCCAACTGGTTCGCGGCGGCCTCGAGTTCCGCGGCAGCGAGCGCGGCGAAGTTGTCTCCCTCCACCGAATCGACCGGCACTCGACGGACCAACGGCCCCGCGGACACCGATCCGGTCGGTAGCACCTCCATCCCCCCTTGGCCGGCGGCGCCGGCGCGGCTCCACCGCCCGGGCTCGCCCGTGACCAATCGCGCACGGAGCATGTCGTGCCGGTCGAGTACCGCCTCGATGCCTGCGACCAGCACCTCGTGGGTGAGTCCGACGGGGGTCGCCAGCAACAGTGCCTGCGAGAATCTGTCGAGTAGCCCATCACTGCGCTCGAGCATCCAGCGCACCACCGGCGTCGGCGGCAGGGGGCCCACACCACCGCCCGGCAACTCCTCGAGCACCACCACGTCGGCATCGTCGAATCGCGCCGACTCGGCGAGTGCAGCGACAGTCCGGTGCTCGAACACGTCGCGGGGAGACAGGATCACCCCCGCCGCTTTCGCGCGGGCCACCAACTGTATCGACATGATGCTGTCGCCGCCGAGCGCGAAGAACGAGTCTTCGACGCTCACCGAGGCCAGTCCGAGCACCTCCTCGAACAGTCCGGCGAGAAGCATCTCGGTCTCGGTTCGCGGCGGCCTGCCCCGTGTCGCGGCCGCCGCGAAGTCGGGTGCCGGGAGCGCTGTGCGGTCGAGTTTGCCGTGCACCGTCAACGGGAGCTCTTCGAGCACCACCAGCGCCGCCGGGACCATGTACGGCGCCAGTCGGCCGCCGACGAAATCGAGGACCGCCCTCGTATCGATCGTCACCCCGGGTTCGGGTACCACGTACCCGATCAGCCGATCGCCGCGGCCGTCGCTCCACACACTCGTCGCAGCACGAGCCACGTCGTCATGGCCCAGCAGCGCCGATTCCACCTCACCGAATTCGATACGGAAGCCCCGGATCTTCACCTGCGCATCGGTGCGCCCGAGGTACTCCAGCTGCCCATCAGACGTCCAACGAACCCGGTCGCCGGTGCGATACATCCGGCTTCCAGCCGGACCGAAGGGATCGGCAACGAAGCTCTGCGCGGTCAGCGGGAATCGTCGGTGATAGCCCCGTGCGAGGGCAGGACCCGCGAGATACAACTCCCCCGCCACACCGGCCGGCACCGGCTGCAGTCGCGAGTCCAGCACCACCTCCCGGAAGCCGCGAGTGGGCGTACCGATCGTGACCGCAGTTTCCGGCACCAGTTCGGGGCTGATGCTCGACACGACCGTGGCCTCGGTCGGCCCGTATGCGTTGAACATTCGCCGACCCGGCGCCCACCGTGAGACCAGTTCGGGTGGACAAGCCTCGCCCCCGGTCACCACACACTCGAGTTCGGTGAGGCCAGCGGGATCGACCGAAGCCAGGGCTGCGGGAGTGACGAAACAATGTGTGACCCGTTCGGATTCGAGGAGCCGCGCCAGTTCGGCACCGCCATACACGGAAGGCGGTGCGATCACCATCGTGGCCGCCGGACCGATCGCCAAGAGAAGCTCGAGAATGGAGGCGTCGAAGCTCGGCGACGCGAAGTGCAGTGTTCTCGACTCGTCCGTGGTCCCGAACGTCTCCCTCTCCTCGATCACGAAGTTGGACAGCCCGCGATGTGTGGTGACCACGCCCTTGGGTTTTCCGGTGGACCCGGAGGTGTAGATCAGATAGGCCGGGTTGTCGGCTCGCACCTGCGATATCCGCTCGTCGTCGGTGATCGCCGTATCCGGGAAGGTCGACAGCCCATCGGCGAATTCCGCACTGTCGAGCACGAGCCACGGCACCGTCTCCGGGAGCGCGGGCCGGTACGCCGACATCGTCAATCCCGACACGGCATTCGAATCCGAGAGCATGTAGTCGATGCGTGCCGCCGGATGACCTGGGTCCACGGGCAGGAATGCCGCTCCCGCCTTGGCCACCGCCCAGACGGCCACGACGGCCTCCACGGACCGCTGTATGCACAGTGCGACGACGTCTTCCGCGCCGATACCGCGCTCGATCAGACTGCGGGCCAGCCGGTTCGAGTACCTGTCCAGGTCGCGGTACCGCACCTCTTGGCCCTCGAAGACCAACGCCTGGGCATCCGGATCGTGGGCAGCGGCCACCGCCAACAGATCGGGCAGCGTCGCGACCGTCGCCGAGGGCTCACCCCGCACCGGGGTCAGTTCCGCACGCTCGGGTCCGGAGAGGATGTCGATATCGCCGACCCGCACGTCGGGGTCGGCGGTCACGGCCGCCAGGATGCGCAGGAACCGAGCCGCGAAACTCTCTGCAGTGTGGTGGTCGAAGAGATCGGCCGCATAGCCGAGTCCCGCGCTGATACCCATCGGATTGCCTTCTGCGTCCACCTGCTCGGCCAAGGTCAGTTGCAGGTCGAAGTTCGTCGTATCGATATCGAGATCGAGCCGCCGAACTTGCAGATCGGGCAGTTCCAGTGTCGGACGCTCGATGTCCTGGAACTCGAGCATCACCTGGAAGAGCGGCGAGTACGAGGTCGAGCGGGAGGGACTCAGGACCTCCACCACTCGTTCGAACGGCGCGTCCGCGTGGGTGAAGGCACCCAGATCGGCTTCGCGCACGACCTCGAGTAGCTCGGTGAACGCGGCACCCTCCGCCACCTGGGTACGCAAGACGAGGGTGTTGACGAACATGCCCACCACGTCGTCGAGTGCCTCGAGTCCACGGCCGGCGATCGGCGTCCCGACGGCGATGTCGTCCGAACCACTCAGCCGTGCCAGCATGACCGCCAGCGCGGCATGCAATGTCATGAACACCGTGGTGTTGTGGCGGCGGGCCAGTCGCACCACACCGGCGTGAACATCGGAATCGATCATGAAATCGACGCGGCCGCCACGAAGTGATCGGACAGCAGGCCGCGGGCGGTCGACGGGGAGCTCGAGCACCTCGGGAAGGTTCGACAGCGTCGTATCCCAGTAGGCGAGCTGCCTCGAGATCACGGACGATTCATCGGATTCCGCGCCCAGCCATTCGCGCTGCCACAGCGCATAGTCGGCGTACTGCACGGGCAGCGGCGCCCAGGCGGGCGCCTCCTGCTGTGTGCGCGCCGAGTAGGCGAGCATGACGTCGCGGGCGAGCGGGCCCATCGAGAAGCCGTCGGCCGCAATGTGATGCACCACCACCGCGAGCACGTGCACACGCTCGTCGAGGCGGAACAGGCGTGCGCGAAGCGGGACTTGCTCCGTCACGTCGAATCCTGCGGACAGCACCCGCGAACAATGCTCGCGGAGCTCGGCATCACCCAGCACGGGGATCGGCGTGAGGTCCGGTCGTGCACCTTCTGCGGGCACGATCACCTGCCTCGGCCCGTCGGCGGTGAGCGGGAAGATCGTGCGCAAGGCCTCGTGCCGTTCGATGACGTCGGCAACGGCCTGCCGGAGAGCGCTCACGTCGAGGTGGCCCTCGAGCCTGAGCGCGAATGCGACGTTGTAGGCGGATGAGGAGGTGTCGAACTGGTTGATGAACCACATGCGCTGCTGCGCCAGTGAAACCGGGACGTCCGCCGTATCTTCCCTCGGTTTCAGCGGTGGCCGGGTTCTCGATCCGTCCTCAGATTCCGCCAGCACTGCCAGGCGCGCCACGGTGGGGGCGTCGAACACGTCGCGAATGCCGACCCGGTCTCCGATAACCGCGTTGATCCGCGCCACCAGGCGGGTGGCGATCAGGGAGTTACCGCCGAGCGAGAAGAAGTTGTCGTGCACCCCCACCCGCGCGATTCCGAGTAGATCGCCGAAGACCGCGGCCACGATCTCTTCGACCGGATTGCGCGGGGCTACGGACCCGGCGGTCGACGATCCGAATTCGGTTTCTGGAAGTGCTTTTCGGTCGAGCTTGCCGTTCGCGTTCACCGGGAGTTCCGGGAGCACGACGATCGCCGACGGCACCATGTACGCGGGAAGTACCGCCGCGAGGTCCTCGAGGACGACCCGCTCGTCCACCTGCGCTCCATCGGCCGGCACCAGATACCCGACGAGGTAGTCGTCGCCGGTCGGCCCGTCGGTGCGCAGTGTGACCACCGCTTGGGAGATGTCCCCGTTTCGCAACAACGCGGCCTCGATCTCCCCTGGTTCGACGCGTTGACCACGCAACTTGACCTGGAAATCGGTGCGTCCGAGGTACTCGAGCTCACCGGAGGTGTTCCACGCCACCAGATCACCGGTTCGATACATTCGATCGCCCGGTGCACTGAACGGATTCGCCACGAAACGGTCGGCTGTCAACTCCGGTCGGGAGACATACCCCCGCGCAAGCTGTGCGCCCGCGAGGTACAACTCACCCGCCACCCCCACCGGCACCGGGCGTAGCCGTGCGTCGAGCACCAACAGGCGTGTGTTCCACACCGGGGCACCGATCGGCACTCGGACGGTGTCGGTGTCGGTGAACTCGTGTGACGTGACGTCCACCGCGGCCTCGGTCGGGCCGTACAGGTTGTGCACCCCGGCACCGGGCAGCAGCGACCGCATCCTCGACGCCGTCTGCGCGGGCAACGCCTCCCCCGAGGCGAATACCCATCGCAGGCTCGTGCACTGCGCCGCCGCCGGCTCAGTAGTGAACACCGACAGCATGGACGGCACGAAATGCACCGCCGTCACGGAATGCTCGGTGATGACTGCCGCCAGATACCGCGGATCACGGTGACCGTCCGGCCGCGCGACCACCACCCGGGCGCCGACCTGCAACGGCCAGAACAACTCCCATACCGATACGTCGAACGTGACCGGCGTCTTCTGCAGCACCGCATCATCGGGTCCGAGCCGGTACTGGCCCTGCATCCAGGCCAGCCGGTTGACGATCGCCGCGTGTGTCACCCCGACGCCTTTCGGGCGACCCGTCGACCCGGACGTGAAAATCACATACGCCGCGTTCTGCGGGCGCAGCGGCGACGCCCGGTCCCGATCCCGCACCGGCCGAGTGGACCGTGCGGATACATCCAGCGTGTCGAGGTCGACCACCGGGATCTTGCCCGGCACGTCGAACTCCTCCGGTCCGCTGGTCAGCACGCACACCGGCGAGGCCGTACCGAGGACGTGTGCGATCCGCTCGGCGGGCTGGTCGGGGTCGATCGGCACGTACGCGCCGCCCGCCTTGATCACTGCATGGATCGCCACCAGCAGATCCGTGCTGCGGCGAATCTGCACCCCCACCAGCGACTCCGGTGCCACACCCACCGAGATCAGGTGCCGGGCCAGCTGATTGACACGGGCATCGAACTCGGCGTACGTCAGTGTGGTCCCGTCGAAGGTGACCGCCGGTGCGTCGGGTGTGCGGGCGACCTGCGCGTCGAACAACGCAGCCAGAGTGGTGCCCGGCACCTCGTGCGCCGTCGAGTTCCAGGTCTCGAGCACCAGCTCCCGCTCACCTGGACCGAGAACCGCGACGTCACCGACGAGCACGCCCGGGTCGGCGACCACGCCCTCCAGGATCCGGACGAACCGCTCCCCGAACCCCGCCACCGTCTCCCGATCGAAGACGTCGGATGCGAACGTGAACGCCGCCGAGATTCCTGCTGCGTTCCCCGATTCGTCGTGGCGCTCGGCGAGCGTCAACTGCAGATCGAACTTCGACACCTGCGAATCGACCTCGATGATTTCCACCGCCAGCCCCGGCAACTTCACATGGGCGGGGTCCGTGTTCTGGAACTCCAGAAGCACCTGAAACAGAGGAGAATATGCGGTCGATCGCGTCGGTGCGAGTGCGTCCACCACGCTCTCGAACGGCAACTCCGTGTGATCGAACGCCGCCAGATCCACCCCCCGGGAGTGCGACAGCACCTCGGCGAACGTCGCGTCGGGTTCCACCGCCGTCCGCAATACCAGCGTGTTGACGAGCATCCCCACCAGATCATCGAGCGCCTCGGCGCCGCGCCCGGCGATCGGCGTGCCGATCGCGATGTCCGCGGAACCGGTCAACCTGGCAAGCAGCACCGCCAGCGCCGAGTGCATCACCATGAACATCGTCGAATCGTGCCTGCGCGCGAGCAGGAGCAACTCCTGATGCAATCCCGCGGGAACCGGGAACGCAGCGGTCTCGCCCCACAACGACCTCTCCGCGGGCCGGGGTCGATCCAGAGGCAGGTCTATCGCGTCAGGCAGGCCGGACAGCGTCTGCTCCCAGTACCCCAACTGCCTCGATATCAGGCTGTCGGGGTCGGTGTCGCTGCCGAGAACCGCTCGCTGCCACAGGCTGTAGTCGGCGTACTGCACCGCAAGCGGAACCCACTCCGGCGTCTGCTGCCGCACCCGCGTCGCATATGCAACCGCCAGATCGCGGGCCAGCGGCGCCAGTGATGCTCCGTCCGCCGAAATGTGGTGAACCACCAGAATCAGGACATGCTCGTCGGGTCCGGTCCGCAGCAATGCAGCGCGCACGGGCACCCCCGCGCTCACGTCGAAGCCCTCGGTGGACAGTTCCGCGATACGATCGCGCAGCGATTCCCCGGACGCGACCGACCTCGGCGTCAGATCCGGAATGGCCTGCGCCACCGAAACGATTACTTGGCAAGGTCCATCCACCGATCCCGGATACACGGTGCGAAGGGACTCGTGACGCTCGAACACGTCTCCCATCGCCGCCTGAAGCGCCGGCGCATCAAGGTCGCCGCACAAGCGGATCGCCATCGGAATGTTGTAGGCGGGCGAGGCCGTGTCGAACTGGTTGACGAACCACATGCGCTGCTGCGCAAGCGATAACGGAATTCGGTTCGGCCGTGCCTGCGCCACCAGAGCCGGGCGGTCCGCGTGATTGGGATTTGCGCGCTCGATCCGCACTGCCAGTGCTTCCACGGTCGGCGCCGCGAACAGGTCCCGCACGCCGACATCGACCCCCAGTGCGGTATTGACCCGCGAGACCACCCTGGTCGCGGCCAGCGAATTTCCCCCGAGATCGAAGAAGCTGTCATCGAGACCGACTCGCTGCACACCCAGGACATCCGCGAACACCTGCGCCACGGCCTGCTCCGCCGGGTCGACCGGGGCACGGAAATCGGTTCCCGACGAGAGAAACTCCGGCGCGGGTAATCCACCGCGATCGATCTTCCCCGCCGGTGTCATCGGTATTGCGTCGAGCATCACCATCGCCGCCGGCACCATGTACGTCGGCAGTTGCTCTCCGGCGTAGTCCATCAGCTCGGCAGTCGTGAGCCGCGCACCGGCTGCCGGTAGCACATAAGACACAAGCACCGCGTCGCCGGAGGGCGCTGTTCGCGGCATGGTCACGGAGGTCCTCACGCGCGGATGAGACTGGAGGACTGTGTCGATCTCCCCTGGTTCGATGCGGAAGCCCCGTACCTTCACCTGAAAATCGCTGCGTCCCACGTATTCGAGCGTGCGATCGGTTCGCCAGCGCACCACGTCGCCCGTTCGATACATCCGGTCTCCGGGTGATCCGAAGGGGTCGGCCACGAACCGTTCCGCCGTCAACCCGGACTTCCCGTGATATCCCCGCGCCAGGGCGTTGCCCGAGAGATACAACTCCCCCGCCACGCCCACCGGCACGGGCCGCAATCGGGCATCGAGAACAACCTCGTGGAATCCGCTGAGCGGACCGCCCAACGTGATAGCTCCCGCCGGTGCGATCGGTTCACTGATGTTCGACATCACGGTTGCCTCGGTCGGCCCGTACGCCTGGCACAACCTACGGCCGGGCGCCCACCGTTTCACCAATTCCGGCGGGCACGCCTCGCCGCCGGTTATCACGTTCTGAAAGTCGGAAAGGCCGTCCGGCTCGATCGATCCGAGCGCGGCCGTCGTGATGAATCCGTGGGTGACTCGCTCGGCTTTCACGAGCCGAGACAACTCGGTGCCGCCGTAGATCGTGGGCGGAACGATCACCATGGTCGCTCCGGCACCAAACACGTGCAGATACTCGGAGACAGAAGCATCGAAGCTTGGTGTGGAGAAGTGCAGAATCCGTGATGACTGCGTCGCTCCGAATCGTGAGCGCTGCTCGACCGCTAAGCTGTCCAGACCTGCGTGTGTGACCGAAACTCCTTTGGGCCGGCCCGTCGAACCCGACGTGTAGATCACGTAGGCGGTGTTCTTCATGCGCAATGGCCGCACCCGTTCGGCATCGGTGACCACTGACACCGGCTCAGCCGCACAGAGAGTCAGGAATTCATCGTCGTCGAGCACCAGCCACGGAATCGAGTCCGGCAGCCGCGAACGCTCGGCGGATACCGTCACGCCCACAGCGGCACCGGAATCGGCGAGCATGTGCTCGACGCGCTCGGCCGGATAGTTCGGATCCACCGGTACGAAAGCGGCGCCCGACTTGGCAACCGCGAGCATCGACAGCACCGACTCGATCGACCGGGTCAGGCACAGTGCCACGCAGTTCTCCGACCCGATACCTCCGGCGATCAAGACGCGTGCCAACTGGTTCGAGCGCTCGTCCAGTTCTCGATAGGTCAACGCGACACCGAGACAAGACAGTGCGGTGCCGGCAGGGTTTTTTCTTGCTGCCGCTTCGAACACCTCGGGCAGTGTGCGGCCGGAACTGCCCACAGCGCCGTGGACCGGGGCGAGAGCGGTCCGTTCGGACTCGGCGAGGATGTCGATGTCGCCGACGGCGATCGCCGGGTCCGCGGTGACCGCCTCCAGGATTCTGCGGAACCGCTCGCCGAGTCGAAGTACCGTCGCGGGCTCGAAAAGATCGGTGGCGAACCCGAGGGTCACCGCGATTCCGGAGGGGGCCTCGTCAGCGCCGAGGACCTCCGCCGCGGTCACCCGAAGGTCGAATCGGCCGATCGCAGGGTGCGGATTCGCGCTGTTCGCGGACGCCCCCGAGCTTCCGGGCGTCTCTACCCGCCCGCGTGTTTCGAAGAGCACTTGGACGATCGGCGCAAACGCGGAGGACACGCCGACCCCCAGGGTTCGCGCCAACGCCTCGAGAGGAACGGTGCCGTGCGCGAACGCCTCCTCGTCGACCTCGCACACTTGGCTCAGCACACTTGTGAAGGGCATGTTCGAGTGAACACGGCTGCGCAGCACCACGAGGCCCTGGGAGCCGTTCATCGTGGTCGGCGTTCCGATCGCGAGATCCGAGACACCCGAGAGCCGGCTCAACAACACGGCCAGGGCAGCATGCAGGACGGGGAAGAGGGTCGCGTTGTTCTCGCGCGCCAGCACACTGGCTCGGCGGTGTGTATCCGCACCGATCAGCAGTGCCACACGATCGCCGTGTCGGGACTGCGCGGCGGGCCGTGGCCTGTCGGAGGGCAGGGTCAACAATCCGGGAAGACCCGAGAGTCGCCCCGTCCAATAGTCGAGCCGCTCCGCCTCGAGTCGTCGTCGCTCGCCTTCTTCGGCAGTGGCCGCGTGAATCGTCGCGAGCCCGGCCTGTGGGTCCGCCTCGACGAACTCCTCGAGCAGTTCGACGAAGCGACGGTGGTGCGTGCGGAGCTCCGGATTCTCGTACCGATTCGGATTTGCCCGGAAGTCGACCAAGAACCCGGCTGGGGTGCCACTCTGATACACATTGACCAGCAGATCTTCTACCGGACCCGAAGTGAGGATGTGGAATTCGCCCACCAGGGAACCCAGTCGAACCTCCTGGTGGAAGAGCATAATGTTGACCATCGGCCCGTACAGCCCGGCGCCCCTACCCGCACCCATGTCCCTGCGGATGTCATCGAGACTGCACCGCTGATGCCGCAACGCACCCACCAGCTCACGTTGAACCCGCGACACGAGTTCGGCGACCGTGCCTTTCTCGTCGACCGTGATCGACAGCGGTGCGACGTTGACCATCATGCCGCCGGAGTTGCGCAGCGCTGACGTCGTCCGGCCGGACAGCGGAACACTGACGAATACGGTTCTCTGGCCCGTAGCGCGCGACAGGTAGCAGGCGAACCCGGCGATGATCGTGGCAGCAGCAGTAGCCTGCCTGTCGGAACGCTGAAGGCCGGCAACGGCGGCCTCGGACAAGGCGGCACTCTCGACCGTGCTCACTGCAACCGCGGGAGCGGACTCGGTGGCCAGGCTTGATCCTTCGACACCCTCGACTCGCTCCAACCAGTATTCGCGATCAGCGACAAATCGTTCGGACGACCTGTTGCGGGCGTCGATGTCATACAACTCGCGCAGCGACACGGCTCGACTCGGGTCCGGTTCGCGACCGGCCACCGCGGCCGAGTACCGATGCGCGATGCGGTTGACCATCGTCACGGCGCCGTATCCGTCGAGCGCAACATGGTGGATGCGGCTGTACCACAGGTAGTGCGACTCCCCGACGCACAGAATCGAGGTCTCGAGCAGGCGGTCCACCTCGAGGTCGAGTGGGGTCTGGTAGTCCTGGTGCATCCACTCGTGCGCCGCAGCAACCGCATCGTCCGCACCCCGAAAATCGACGACGTGGACCGGAACGTCGGCCGCGTCATCCACATACTGCATCGGCTGCCCGTCGACCTCGGTGACCCGGAGGTGGGGCGACTGGAACTCGTGACAGACCGCGACAATTTCTCGTTTCAACAGCTCGACATCGAGGTCGCCGTGCAGTTCGACGTATTGCGCTACCGAGATCGGAACCGCGGGGTCGAGTTGCTGTGCAAACCAGGTGGCACGTTGCGCCGCAGACAGCGGGAAATGCGTTGGACCCGAAATTGGTGTTGCCGGATTTCGCGAATTTTCGGGCGTCACGACGAAACCTCCACGTAGGGTTTCCCCGACCGGTGAAAGCGTGGCCACCTCCGAATCCAGACTCGCACATGCGAGAGGCGGACGCTTGTCCTCGCCCCCCGGATCATGCGTTCGCGATCACTAGGGCACACAAGAATTCATAGTTGCACAGCTTGCGAGTCGCTGTTCGGCCATTCGTTCGTGACGATGCCGTGACCAGGCCAAATGTACTGTGTAGAGACCTATTCGAGACGGTCTTGATGCTTGGGCCGAAGCAATATCGGCGATGTCACCCGGATCGATTGGCTACCGTGCTCGATCAGATCGCGCGGGTACGCTCGATCTGGTGAACCACTGGATCGAACGCGCTCACGACGTCGCAGAGAACGTCTTTGCTCCGGTGGCCGACACCGTCGACGCCGAGGGGAAGATCCCGCCCAGCCACTTCGAAATCCTGGCCAAGGAGGGTTTTTACGGGATCAGCGCACCCCCCGAACGCGGCGGACCCGAATTGGGCCCCGAGGACCGAGCAGACCTCTTCGAAACCATGTTCGGCAGCTGCCTGGCCACCGCATTCACTTGGGCACAGCATGGCGGCGTCGTGAGACGGCTGGCCACGTCGCCGAACGCCGCCCTGCGCGACACCTACTGGGATGCCGTCGTAACCGGATCCGTCAAGAGTGGCATCTCGGGTGCGGGAGCCGCCCCGCAGCCGCCGCTGCTTCACGCGCGGCGCACCGACGGTGGCTACGTTCTCAACGGTGTGGCGCCGTTTGTCACCGGTTGGGGCATCATCGATGTCGTGCTGTTTCTGGCCCGCGACGAGGTCGATGATTCGATCGTGGCGATGGTTGTCGATGCGCACCCGAACAAGGGGGTTTCTGTTCACCCGCTGCCACTGATCGCCGCGAACGCAAGCAACACCGTCAAAGTTGGATTCGAGAACTTCCAGGTTTCAAGCGATCGGGTGTGCGACGTGTTCGCCCGCGACGAGTTCATGGCCGGAGAGACACTTCTGTCCAAGTTCAACGCAACGATGCCGTTGGGCATTGCCCGGCGGTGCTTCCAGGAACTCGAGAAGCGGGCAGTCGACACAACCGTCTTCGCGGCACAGCTGTCGACCGTCCGTGACCATCTCGATGCCACATTGACCGGAGGATATGACCGGAACGAGGCCCGAGCGGAGGCCGCGGTACTGGCCATTCGAACCGCCACAGCCCTCATGGCGGCGACCGGCAGTTCCTCGTCGGTGAGAGGCAACACCGCCGAACGACTCGCACGCGAGGCAATGCTGGCCATGATGGTCGCATCGCGGCCGGAGCTTCGCACGGCGCTAGTCGATGAACTCGCAGCGCCGGCCCCCCTGACTTCATCCCGATTGTGAAGTGTCGTCACGCAGCATCGACGGCGTCAGCCCGAATCGTTCGGCCACCTTGTTCGATCACATCGAGCGGTACGCTCGATGTGGTGAACCACTGGATCGAACGCGCTCACCACATCGCCGAGACGGTGCTCCTGCCCGCGGCCAACACCGTCGACGCGGAGGGGAAGATCCCGCCCGGCCACTTCGAGGCGCTGGCTGTCGAAGGCTTCTACGGCATCAACGTTCCCCCTGAGCTCGGCGGGCCCGATCTGAGTGTCGACGACAGGGCCGATCTGCTGGAGGTCCTGCACGGAGCTTGCCTGGCCACCGCATTCACATGGGCACAGCACGGCGGCCTCGTCAATCACTTGGCAACGTCGCCGAACGCCGCCCTTCGCGACACCTACTGGAATGGCCTCCTGAACGGGTCCATCAAGGGCGGCATCTCCGGCGCGGGAGCCGCTCCGCAACCACCGCTGCTCTACGCGCGACGCACCGACGACGGCTACGTGCTCAACGGTATGGCGCCGTTCGTCACTGGTTGGAACATCATTGACGTCATGCTCATCTTGGCCCGCGACGAACTCGACGACTCGATCGTAGAGGTCGTTGTCGATGCGCGCTCGGCCGAGGGAATGTCTGTGCAGACGCTGCCACTCATAGCCGCGCGCGCAAGCAACACGGTCAGGATTCGATTCGAGAACTTCCAGGTTCCCGCCGATCGGGTGTGCAACGTGATCACCCGGGACGAATTCATGGCAGGAGAAACTCTCCTTTCCAGATTCGTCGCATCGATGCCCATTGGTATCGCTCGGCGGTGTCTGGCAGGGCTCGAGGAACGGGACGTGGACACGGCGAACTTCATGGCGCAACTGGCAACCGTCCGCGACCATCTCAACGCGACATTGTCCGGCGACTACGACCTCCACGTCGCCCGGGCCGAGGCCTTGGCGCTGGCCGTTCGAGCGGCCACGGCCCTCGTGGCGGCCACGGGTAGCTCCTCGTCCGTGAAAGGCAACACGGCCGAGCGGCTCGTTCGTGAGTCCATGTTGGCGATGGTGGTGGGGTCGCGGCCCGAGGTTCGCGCCGCACTGCTCGACCAATTCACCGCGGCGGCCCCATTGGCTTCATCCCTGCCGTGAGTGCGGACGTTGCGCTTCAACCAACGACCAACATATCGTTGATTCGTATTTGCCGAACACGCATTTTCTTCATCGCGACTTCGCGCGAGCTGACTTCGGACAAAGCGGGTTCGACAGCGATTCCTCGAGGATCGCGGATGTCTACCACAACATTCGAGCAAGATAGATGGCCGCGGGTACACCACCGGAAACGGTAAACGAGGCCACGCTATTGCAAGGGGGTTCGAAGTGAAGAAGGTAGTGGTGATTACCGGTGCGTCATCTGGAATCGGCTTCGCTACGCTGGAGAAGCTTGTAGCTGAAGGTCATACGGTTTATGGTTCCGCACGGACCGAAGAAGACGCGAACAAGATCGAGAGTGCCGGCGGTAAGCCGTTGGAAATGGAGATGACAGAATCTTCGACCCTCGAAAAGGCCGTGAATTCGGTTGCAGAGGATGCGGGTCGTATCGATGTACTGTTCAACAATGCGGGCTATGGGTTGTATGGCTCCGTCGAGGAGACCTCGATCGACAAAGCCAAACACCAGTTCGAAGTGAATCTGTTCGGACTGGCCCGGATGACACAGCTTGTCCTGCCGTACATGCGAAAGCAAGAAGCGGGCACGATCATCAACACGTCGTCGATGGGCGGAAAGGTATACACACCGCTCGGCGCCTGGTATCACGCCACCAAGCACGCGCTGGAGGGCTGGTCGGACTGCCTACGACTCGAGCTGAAGCAGTTCGGGATCGATGTGGTCGTTATCGAACCGGGCGGTATCCAGACGGCGTGGGGCACCGTCGCTGCGGACAATCTCCAAGAGATCTCGAGCGGCGGACCGTACAGGGACTTCGGGAAAAGGGTCGCCGACGGCATGAGAAGCAGGTACGAAAAGCAGGGATCGCTTACTCCCCCATCTGCCATCGCCGATGTTGTATCGAAAGCCGTATCTTCCAAGAGACCGAAGACACGATACGTGGCCGGCAAGTACGCGCGACCACTGCTGTTCATCCGAAAGTACTTTGGCGACAGGGTATACGACCGCGTGGCGATGTCCGCCGCCTGAACGGCCGCCGCCCGATAGCTTCGGGCGACGGCCGTAGCGGAACGGGTTCTCGCTGGGAGATCAGTCGCCCTCGAGCTCACCCTCGGTTTCGAGGTACACCTGCCGCAATCCGTCGAGCGTCGCCTGCTCGGGATGCTCCCACATGCCCCGCTCGACGCCCTCGAGGAGGCGTTCGGCTATACCGTGCAGCGCCCACGGGTTGGACTGCTCCATGAACTTGCGATTCTGCTCGTCGAGCACGTACGACTCGGCGAGCTTCTCGTACATCCAATCGGCGACCACGTTGGTGGTTGCGTCGTATCCGAACAGGTAGTCCACGGTGGCCGCCATCTCGAACGCACCCTTGTAGCCGTGACGGCGCATCGCCTCGAGCCACCGCGGGTTCACCACCCGGGCACGGAACACCCGGGACGTCTCCTCCGACAGGGTGCGGGTGCGCACCGACTCCGGCCGGGTGCTGTCGCCGATGTAAGCCTCCGGTGACGTCCCGGTGAGCGCACGCACCGTTGCGACCATCCCCCCGTGGTACTGGAAGTAGTCGTCGGCGTCGGCGATGTCGTGCTCACGGGTGTCGGTGTTCTTGGCCGCCACGGCGATACGGCGGTACGCGGAGCGCATGTCGTCGGCTGCAGGCGCGCCGTCGAGTCCGCGCCCGTACGCGAACCCACCCCACGTGGTGTAGACGTCGGCGAGATCGGCGTCCCCGCGCCAACTCTTCGAGTCGATCAACTGCAGCAACCCGGCTCCGTAGGTGCCCGGCTTGGAACCGAAGATGCGGGTGGTCGCCCGCCGCTCGTCGCCGTGCTCGGCGAGGTCGGCCTGTACGTGCGCTCGGACGAAGTTCTGCTCCGCAGGCTCGTCGAGGGCGGCCACCAACCGGACGGCGTCGTCGAGCAACGCCAGTACGTGCGGGAAGGCATCACGGAAGAAGCCGCTGATGCGGACCGTGACGTCGATGCGCGGACGCGCCAGTTCGTCGAGGCCGATCACCTCGAGGTTCGTCACCCGGCGGCTGGCCTCGTCCCACACCGGCCGCACACCGAGGAGCGCGAAAACCTCGGCGATATCGTCACCGGAGGTCCGCATGGCGGAGGTGCCCCACACCGACAGGCCCACCGACCGCGGCCAACCGCCGTGGTCCGACTTGTACCGGTCCAGCAGTGATTCAGCCATGGCCTGGCCGGTTTCCCAGGCCAGCCGCGACGGCACCGCTTTGGGGTCGACCGAATAGAAGTTGCGGCCCGTCGGGAGCACGTTGATCAGCCCGCGCAGCGGTGAACCACTGGGTCCCGCGGCGATGAACCCGCCGTCGAGCGCGTGCAGCACCTGGCCGATCTCGCTGTCGGTTTCGCGCAGCCTCGGCACCACCTCGGTGGCCGCGAAGCGGAGTATCTGAGCGACCGTGGTGTCATCGGTGAGGGTGTCCGCGGCGTCGGGCCGCCACCCCGCGTCGTGCATGCGCTCCACCAGCGCCTGCGCCTGCTTCTCGATATCGTCTACCCGGGTACGGGATTCGTCGCCGTCTTCGCTGAGGCCGAGCGCCTCCCGCAGCCCCGGAACGGTCTGCTCGCCTCCCCACATCTGCCGGGCCCGCAACATGGCGAGAACAAGTTCGACCTCGGCGCCGTCGCGGGGCGCCCGGCCGAGGACGTGGAGGCCGTCGCGGATCTGGACGTCCTTGATTTCGCACAGCCAGCCGTCGACGTGCAGAAGCATGTCGTCGAACACGTCTTCGTCGGGGCGTTCGTCGAGACCGAGATCGTGGTCCATCTTGGCGGCCCGCATCAATGTCCAGATCTGCTGACGAATCGCCGGCAACTTCGACGGATCCAGGGCGGAGATGTTCGCGTGCTCGTCGAGGAGTTGTTCGAGCCGAGCGATGTCGCCGTAGCTCTCGGCGCGGGCCATCGGCGGGATCAAGTGGTCGACCAGGGTCGCGTGGGCACGCCGCTTTGCTTGGGTGCCCTCTCCGGGATCGTTGACAAGGAACGGATAGATCAACGGCAGGTCGCCGAGCGCGGCATCGGTTCCGCACGACGCGGACATGCCGAGCGTCTTGCCCGGCAACCATTCGAGGTTTCCGTGCTTGCCGAGATGGACGAGCGCATCCGCCCCGAAACCGCCGGCCGTCGCGCTTGCGGCGATCCAGCGGTAGGCGGCGAGGTAGTGGTGACTCGGCGGAAGGTCCGGGTCGTGGTAGATCGCGACCGGGTTCTCACCGAATCCACGTGGCGGTTGCACCATGAGCACAAGGTTGCCGAACTGCATTGCCGCGATGACGATTTCACCGTCCGGATCCTGGGACCGGTCGACATACAGCTCGCCGGGCGCCGGGCCCCAGTGCTCCTCGACGCCCTCGCGCAGATCCGCGGGCAGCGCCGCGAACCACTCGCGGTAGCGGGCGGCGGAGATACGGATCGGATTGCCCTCGAGTTGCTCCGCGGTCAACCAGTCCGGGTCCTGACCGCCAGCGGCGATCAGGGCATGAATCAGCGCATCCCCGTCCTGCGCAGCCAGTCCGGGCACGGCGTCCGGCCCGTCTTCGGGCCCCAGGTCGTATCCGGCCGCGCGCATCTCGGTGAGCAGCCGAATCGTGCTGGCGGGGGTGTCGAGACCAACCGCGTTGCCGATGCGGGCGTGCTTGGTGGGATACGCCGACAGCATCAGCACAATCCGCCGTTCCGATGCGGGGATGCGGCGCAGTCGGGCGTGCCGGACCGCGATGCCCGCCACCCGGGCCGCGCGTTCGGCGTCGGGAACATAGGTGGAGAGGCCGTCGGCGTCGATCTCCTTGAACGAGAACGGCACCGTGATCAGCCGGCCGTCGAATTCGGGTACCGCGACCTGGGTCGCCACGTCGAGCGGGGACAGTCCGTCGTCGTTGGACTCCCACGATTCGCGACTGCTGGTCAGGCACAGGCCCTGCAGGATCGGTACGTCGAGTGCGGCGAGGGCGGCGACGTCCCAGGACTCGTCGTCACCTCCGGCCGAGACCCCGGCCGGTTTCGTTCCTCCGGCTGCGAGGACGGTGACCACCAGTGCGTCGGCGCGGCGCAGGGTCTGCAGCAACTCGGGTTCGGCGGTGCGCAGCGAGGCGCAGTAGATCGGCAGCGGATGTGCACCGGCGGCCTCGACGGCCTCACACAGCGCCTCGATGTAGCGGGTGTTTCCCGCCAGGTGCTGGGCCCGGTAGTACAGGACCGCGACCGTGGGGCGGTCGCCGTCGGATTGGTTCGGGGCGAACGGTGCTATCCCCCAGCTGGGCAGGCGAACCGGCGCCTCGAACCCGTGACCGGTGAGCAGCACCGTGTCCGACAGGAAGTGGTGCAATTGCGCGAGGTTGTCGGCGCCGCCCTCGGCGAGGTAATTGTGCGCCTCGGCAGCGACCCCGGCGGCAACCGTCGAGCACTCCATCAACTCGGCGTCGGGGGCGTGCTCGCCACCGACCACGACCACGGGCAACCCGGCGGCCAGAACCGCGGCGAGGCCCTCCTCCCATGCCCGCCGTCCACCGAGGATGCGCACGACCACGAGATCGGCGCCCTCGAGCAGTCCCGGCAGATCCTCCTCGACGAGCAGTCGTGCCGGGTTCGCCCATCGATAGTCCGCGCCGCTGGCGCGCGCGCTGAGCAGGTCGGTGTCGGAGGTGGAGAGCAGCAGGATCACAGGTGGGGCCTTCCTGGGGTGTCGCGCCCCGTGGCGGTGGTTCCACGTAAGCCGTGGGTCTGGATCGGGCGGCAGGCGAGGGTCTGGCTCGCCCGCCGGGTTCGGCGAGCTCACAGTGGCGCGACCGCACCGGATTTCCGCCGGTTTCCTCTCCTGGAGCCGCAAGTGCTCGTGATGCTACCGGGCGCCACCCGTAGCCTGGGACCATGGTCGACTCCCGTTCCCGTCCCGATGCCTGCCCCGGCGCGTTCCAGGTCCACCAGGCCGCCGACGGGGCACTCGCCCGCGTCCGGCTTCCCGGCGGCGTCTTGACTCCCGCCCAGGTCCAGGCACTCGCGGAGTCGGCGCGCGACCTCGGCAACGGCGAGATCGAACTGACCTCGCGCGGCAACGTGCAACTGCGGGCTGTCAGCGATCCGCGGGAGTTGGCCCGCCGCCTCGGCGGCGCGGGACTGTTGCCCTCGGAGACTCACGAACGCGTCCGCAATATCCTCGCCTCGCCGCTGACCGGGCGCCTCGGCGGCCTCACGGATCTGCGCGGGGTGGTCGACCAACTCGACCGGGAGCTGTGTGCCGACCCCGCCCTGGCGGAACTGCCGGGCCGCACCGTCTTCACCCTCGACGACGGACGCGGTGACGTCTCTGCGCTCGGTGGTGACTTCGGCATTCACGCGGTCAGCGAGACCGAGGCCGCCCTGGTTCTCGCCGGTCGTGACAGCGGCGCCCGAATCGCGCTGACGGAGGCGGTGACCGTGCTCTTGAACGCGGCTCGCGTCTTCCTGGAACTTCGCGATCAGCAGTGGCGACTGTCCGAGATCACCGATGCGGTGGAACGCACGCTCGCGGCGCTCGGCCTCGTATCCACCGCCGACCCGGTCATCGGGTTTACCGAACATCGGGCACCGATCGGGTGGCTCGACCAGCCGGACGGGGGAGTCTTGCTCGGCGGTGGTCTCGCGTTCGGAATCCTCGATGAAAGGATGGCGCAGTTCCTCGCCGCGATCGACAGGCCGGTGATCGTCACCCCGTGGAAGTCATTGCTGCTGTGCGACCTCGACGAATGGTCCGCCGAGCAGGTGGTGCGCGTCCTGGCCCCGATGGGCCTGATCTTCGACGAGAACTCGCCCTGGCTGGACGTCAGCGCCTGCACCGGGCAGCCGGGATGCGACAAGGCACATGCCGACGTGCGCGCCGACGCGCGAGAGGCCGTCGAGGCGGGTGAACTCGTCGACGGAGAGCACCGGCACTGGTCGGGATGCGAGCGGCGCTGCGGGCGTCCCCGCGGTGAGGTGATCGACGTCATTGCGACCGCGACCGGCTACCGGGTGGACAGGCCGTGAGCGGCGCACCTCTATCGTGACCCGAATGACCGAGTACATCCGAGACGGCGCGGAGATCTACCGCCAGTCCTTCGCGACGATCCGCGCCGAGGCGGATCTGAGCAACTTCCCAGCGGACGTCTCGCAGGCCGTGGTCCGGATGATCCACGCCAGCGGCCAGGTCGATCTTACGGGCGATGTCGCGTTCACCCCCGGTGTCGTCAAGGCCGCCCGCACGGCACTCGCCGGTGGCGCACCCATCCTGTGCGACGCGCAGATGGTGGCAGCCGGGGTGACGCGAAAGCGTTTGCCCGCAGACAACGAGGTGCTGTGCACGCTACGTGACCCCCGCGTCGCCGCACTGGCGGAGCGAATCGGCAACACCCGTTCCGCCGCCGCTCTCGAGTTGTGGCGCGACAAGCTCGAGGGCGCCGTCGTCGCCATCGGCAACGCACCGACCGCGCTGTTCTACCTGTTGGACATGATCGAATCGGGTGCGCCCCGGCCCGCCGCGGTCGTGGGCGGTCCGGTCGGCTTCATCGGTGCCGCGGAGTCCAAGGAGGCGCTGATCGAGCACCCCAGCGGGCTCGACTACCTGGTGGTACGCGGTCGGCGCGGTGGCAGCGCCATCACGGCAGCGGCCCTGAACGCGATTGCGAGTGAAGCAGAATGAACTCCGAGGCGCACAGGCCCGGGAAGCTGTGGGGCGTCGGCATCGGGCCGGGCGACCCGGAGCTGGTGACGGTCAAGGCCGCACGGATCATCGGCGAGGCCGACGTCGTCGCCTTCCACAGCGCCCGCCACGGCAAGAGCATCTCTCGGGCCGTCGCGGAGCCGTACCTGCGTGAAGGTCAGATCGAGGAGCATCTCGTCTACCCCGTCACCACCGAAACCGTCGACCATCCCGGTGGGTATCAAGGCGCGATCGACGAGTTCTACGAGGAGTCCTCGGAGCGACTCGCGGCCCACCTCGAGGCCGGCCGCACCGTGGCGCTTCTCGCAGCCGGAGATCCGCTCTTCTACAGCTCCTACATGCACATGCACAAGCGTCTGTCGCAGCGGTTCGAGGCCGAGGTGATTCCCGGTATCACGTCGATCAGCGCCGCCTCCGCCGCGTTGGGAACCCCGCTCGTCGAGGGCGAGGAGATTCTCACCGTTCTGCCCGGCACCCTGCCGGAGGGCGAGTTGACGCGGCGGCTACGCGAGACGGACGCTGCCGCGATCCTCAAGCTCGGGCGCACGTATCCGACCGTCCGGAAGGCGTTGAGGGACTCCGGACGGATCGACGAAACCTGGTATGTCGAGCGGGCCAGCACCGCCCGTGAGCGGATCGACCAAGCCGACGATGTCTCCGACAGCGACGTCCCCTACTTCTCGATCGCCATCGTTCCCAGTCCGTCGAATGCCCGGCCCGACGACGCAGCCCCCGGTGGGGAGCTGGTCGTCGTGGGGCTCGGCCCCGGCGATTTGTCGTGGACGACACCCGAGGTGCAGCACGAATTGTCGTTGGCCACCGACATCGTCGGATACGGCCCGTACATAGACCGGGTGCCGGAACGTCCGGGGCAGCGCCGCCACCGCAGTGACAACAGGGTCGAGGCCGAACGCGCGGCGATGGCGCTCGACCTGGCGAAGAACGGGGCCCGTGTTGCCGTGGTGTCGTCCGGAGACCCGGGCGTGTTCGCGATGGCGGCCGCGGTCCTCGAGGTGGCGGACGAGGATCAGTGGCGCGACGTTCCGGTGCGCGTCCTGCCCGCAATGACCGCCGCGAACGCCGTGGCCAGTCGCGTCGGTGCCCCGCTCGGACACGACTACGCGGTTCTGTCTTTGTCCGACAGACTCAAGCCCTGGGACGTCGTGGCGCGGCGCATCTCCGCGGTCGCGGGCGCCGATATGGCCTTTGCTGTCTACAACCCCGCCTCGAAATCGCGCACCTGGCAGGTCGGGGCGATGCGCGACCTCGTGCTCGAACACCGATCCCCCGACACTCCGGTGGTCATCGGTCGCGACGTGGGCGGCCCCCAGGAGTCGGTGCGGGTCGTGCGACTCGCCGACCTCGACCCGGCCGAGATCGACATGCGATGCCTGCTGATCGTCGGCTCGTCCAAGACCACAGTGGTCGAGGGCGAACATGGAAGAAGGGTCTTCACTCCTCGCCGATACCCAGGCTGACTACGGCTGCGCCCGTCGGTCAGCGAGGAAACCGAACACGGCGCCTTGTTCTCCTCCGACTCTCGCCACATCATCGGAACTACCGCGCCCGCGTCCATGCCGGGCTCAGGTCACCGAACCGTGGAACGGACGGAGAACTCTCATGGCTGACGTGCGCAAGGCAACCTACGACCTGCTGCGGGTCCACGGGCTGACGACGATCTTCGGCAATCCGGGGTCGAACGAGTTGCCCTTCCTGGCGGGATTACCCGACGATTTTCGCTACATCTTGGGCCTGCACGAGGGGGCCGTGCTCGCCATGGCGGACGGGTATGCGCAGGCGCGGGGCGGTGCGGCATTCGTAAACCTGCACGCGGCGGCGGGCACAGGCAATGCGATGGGTGCGCTCACCAACTCGGTGTACTCACACACCCCGCTGATCATCACCGCAGGCCAGCAGGTCCGCTCCACGATCGGCCAGGAAGTGATGTTGGCCAACGTCGACGCGCCGACACTGCCGAAACCACTCGTGAAGTGGTCGAGCGAGCCGGCATGTGCACAAGACGTCCCCAGGACGATCAGCCAGGCAATTCACATCGCGAACCTGCCCGCCAAGGGGCCGGTATACGTGTCGGTGCCGTACGACGACTGGGAGCAGGAGGCCCCCTCCTCCACCCGACATCTGGCCGAACGCACAACGGCGCCTGCCAACTCCCTGAGCGCGGATCAACTCCGCACCCTCGTCGAGGCCCTCGAGCGTGCCCAGCACCCCGTCCTCGTCCTCGGCCCCGAAGTGGACGCCGAGCGCGCCAACGACGAAGCTGTGCGCCTCGCGGACGCCCTCTGCGCTCCGGTGTGGATCGCACCATCGCCGTCCCGGTGCCCCTTCCCTACCCGCCACCGCAGTTTTCGGGGCGTGCTACCGGCTGCCGTTCGGGGAGTGGCCTACGCGCTCACCGGACACGACCTTATTCTCGTCGTCGGAGCCCCGGTCTTCCGATACCACCAGTTCGCGCCCGGTGAGCACCTGCCCGAGGGTGCGCGGTTGATCCAGCTGACGAGCGATGCTGGCGAGGCCGCGCGGGCACCGATGGGCGACGCGTGGGTCACTGGCATTCGCGACGCCCTGGCCCGTCTGGCCGATGCGGTGCCCGGACGAGATGCGCCGCTCCCCCCGCTTGCCGAGATACCGCCTGCCCGAACGTCACCGGACGGCATTCACCCGGAGCAACTGTTCGCGCTGCTGCGCGAGAGCGCGCCCGGCGATGTCGTCTACGTGAAGGAGTCGACATCGACGAGCGGGGCCTTCTGGTCTCAGATGGACTTGCCTCGACCGAACACCTTCTACTTCCCCGCATCCGGCGGTCTCGGGTTCGGACTTCCGGCCGCGGTCGGGGTGCAACTCGCGCTCCCCGACCGCCAGGTAGTCGGCCTGATCGGGGACGGATCCGCCAACTACGGCATCACCGCCCTGTGGACCGCCGCCCGATACGACATCCCGGTAATCATCGTGATCCTGAAGAACGGAACGTACGGGGCACTCCGATGGTTCGCCCGGATCCTCGATGCCGACAAGGCCCCCGGGTTGGACGTCCCCGGAATCGACTTCGCCGCCATCGCGTCCGGGTACGGTGTCGCGGCGACCTCGGTTCGAACATCAAGCGATTTCGTAAGCGCTCTCAAGGAGGCGCTGGCGGGCAATCATCCTGCTGTGATCGAAGTCGAGACCGCCGTCACCGAACCCGAGTAGTGGCTCGTGTCGGTTCGGCACCGACCCTTGACAAGGATTTGCGACAAGGATTTGCGTCTCCGAACGGCCACACATCGTTGATGCAGCTTATGGGGTGTTGAGGTACTCCTCAATTGCCTGCTGCGCATTGGGGTTCCCCTGTGCGATACCGATGACAGCGCCGGTGACTGCGCCGATAGGCGTGCCAACGATGCAGCCCGCGACGAAATTGGGGAATATCGACACACACCCGACACCGAGGCCGATGAGCGCGCCGATCGCCGTTCCGGCTGCCCCACCGTTGGCCCAACCCATTCCGAGTTCGTTGAGCATGTTGTCGAGCGCGGCCTGCTTCTCCGGCGACGGAGGAGGACCGAAGAGGTCGGGCATGGGCATGGCGGGAGCCGGTGGTGGGGGCGCCGGAATGCCGGGATCTGCCGCCATCGGGTCGGCATGAGCTGTCCCCGCTCCGAGCGTCACGGTTGCGGCCACCAGAACTGAAGCTGCCGACTTCTTCATCACGTTCATACGCGACCCGCCTTAAGGAGTGTTGAGATACTCGTCGATCGCCTGCTGCGCATTGGGGTTCCCCTGCCCGATCCCGACGACGGCGCCGGTGACTGCCCCGAGCGGTGAACCGATAATGCAGCCCGCGAGGCTACCGGGGAACATCGACACGCACCCGACGCCGAGGCCGATGAGCGCGCCGATCGCCGTTCCGGCTGCCCCACCGTTGGCCCAACCCATTCCGAGTTCGTTGAGCATGTTCTCGAGTGCGGCCTGCTTCTCCGGCGACGGAGGAGGACCGAAGAGGTCGGGCATGGGCATGGCGGGAGCCGGTGGTGGGGGCGCCGGAATGCCGGGATCTGCCGCCATCGGGTCGGCATGAGCTGTCCCCGCTCCGAGCGTCACGGTTGCGGCCACCAGAACTGAAGCTGCCGACTTCTTCATCACGTTCATATGCGATCCACCTTGCTGGCTGAGCTCAAACTCTGTTCGACTGTAACCGAAAGTCGTACGCGCGGGCCGTGAAACCGCGGTCCGGGCGGGTACTTTCCAATGGTCACAAGTCGATTTCGGATCGATACTCAGGTCGGCGAACTGCCCTGCAAGTCCGCTACCAGCTGGTAGAAATCTGTCGTACCGCCGAGTAGGGGTTGTCACATGATTTCGAAACCGATTCTGGCCACGTTGACCTGTGCCGCTGCGGCGGTTCTACCCGCCTTCCCTGCCGGTGCCACGCCGTCATCGGGTGTGAGCGCGCAGACACTCCTCGAAACCACGGTTCCCGCCGTCGGCACTTCGGAGGCCACGGTGCTGACCCTGCGGCGCATCGCGATCGCACCGGGCGGCACAACGGGCTGGCACTACCACGACGGTCCCGTGTACGCGTACGTCGAATCAGGAACACTCACCCGAACTCTCCAGGACTGCACGATCGTCACGACGACGAAGGGTCAGACCGTCGCAGAGGGCCACGGAAGTAACCAAGTCCATATGGGCGCCAACCTCGGCACGGCCCCCCTCGTCCTCCTCGCGCTCTACGTACAACCGGAGGGAGACCCTCTGTCCGAGAATGCTTCCGACCCACGATGCTGATTGAGGCCACACTGCGCCCGTCGACGGCACCCTCGGCCAGTGGCTAATCCTGGTGCTCCAGCACTGCCACGCCATCAACGCCCAGTTCGCCGACCCCCTGCCCTTCGTCGAGATCCCCGTCACCGCCCACTCCATCGGCAAGTGGATCTGGGACAATTTCAACGAGGACACCTACCGTGCACGTCAAGCCCCCCCCCCGCGGAAGCAAGGGCGGCAAGGCCAGCGCCAAAGTCATGGCCCCACCAAGCTCGACCTCGCCACCGCGCTGGACTGCGCGCTATGTGCAAGGGCCAGCCCGATCCCAACAACGCCCGTCCATCGCTGCCTGAGAACTCGCTGAATGCTCGGGTACTCCGGATCTATCGCCTGTTCGGGTCGATACAACCACTGTCAGCCCGCCGCTACCCAAAACCATTGCTACCCCGCCGGATCCGGCGGACAGACACAGCACGCCACGCCTACCCGTCACTGGGCGCAAGGCTTCGATACACGCCGGTCGAGGAAGTACAGTCAGGCGTCTCGCGATCCCCCGTTCAGCGAACGTTGATAGCCATTGGCGAACACGACCACGCCCACCAACATCATAAAAACCCCAAGGTTCCTGCCCATCTCGATGAACGGGGTAAAAGCGACGATCGCTCCAGCCAGGACCACACCGAGTCCTCCCGCACCAGACCGCGTCAGGTGGGCTTTCCGGGTGATGATCCACCAGGAAAGCCCACTCAGCGCAGCGGAGAGCGCGGAAAGCCATAGGTAGTTTGCGTCACCGCCAGCAACCGCAGCGACAAGCGCTGTGACGCTGACGATCATGCAGAACCAAGCCCAAGCATGAAGACTATTCAGGATGCGCACGACGACAGGCTACGAACACATCTCACGGCCCACTGCCTTGAGTCCGTTGAAGTAGGTGAACTCCCAGCACGACTTCGGGTCGAAGGCTATTCGGGCACGTGGGCGCGCGAGCCAATCCACGCAAGGGCTCCCGCTACATCGTCCACAGTGGGGACACCCGATGGTAGCGGTGGACGGCGAACCATGACCACGGGAATTCCCAGTGCACGCGCGGCGTCGAGTTTCGCGCGGGTCTGGTCTCCGCCGCTGTTCTTGGTGACCAGGACGTCGATACGGTGCTCGCGCATCAGCGCCGCTTCCGCTGCCTCCGTGAAGGGGCCCCGAGCGAGCAGAAGCGCAGACCGAGCCGGCATTGCGGCGTCGGGAGGATCGATAGCACGGATCAGGAACCACAAAGAACTCAACGCGGCGAAGGCCTCGACGCCCTGCCTGCCGACGGTGAGGAACACCCGAGACCTCATCTGGGGCAACAGTTGCGCAGCCTCGCCGACATCGGCCACCTCATGCCAGTCGTCGCCGGCCCGACGTACCCAGGCCGGTCGACGCAGAACCAAGATCGGGATGCCACAACGCTTGGCGACTTCGACCGCGTTCGCGGCGATCCGCACAGCGAACGGGTGGGTCGCATCCACGATTGCATCGACCGGATTCGCTCGCAACCACTTGCCGAGCCCGTCCGCTCCCCCGAATCCACCGACGCGCACCTCGCCGACCGGCACCCGAGGATCACGAGTCCGGCCGGCCAGCGAGGACACGACCTCGATGTGGGGATTTTCGTCCAGTGCAGCCGCGAGCGCCCGAGCCTCCCCGGTGCCGCCGAGGATCAGGATTCGCGCCATCGTCAGTGGGTGGTCCGCTCGCGAAGGGCGGAGTACAGATAGCTGTCCGGAAACCCCTCGGCAGCAAGCACTTTCCCGACCACCACAACTGCGGTCTTCGTCACGCCGGCGGACTTGACCTGCGAAGCGATCGTGGAGAGAGTTCCGCGTAGCACGATCTCGTCTGACCGAGAAGCGAACGCGACAACAGCGCAGGGGCAGGTAGGCCCGTAGTTCTCGGTGAGCTCCTCGACGATCTGGTCGATTCGATGCGCACCCAGATGCACCACCATCGTGGCACCGCTACTGCCCAATGAGCGCAAGTCCTCGCCTTCCGGCATCGCGGTAGACAGGGTGGATACCCTGGTCAGCACAATCGTCTGGGAGACACCGGGAACCGTCAACTCCCGCCCCAAAGACGCGGCCGCAGCGGCAAAGGCGGGGACTCCGGGGACGATCGTGTACGCGACGCCTGCAGCGTCGAGCCGACGGGCCTGTTCGGCGACGGCACTGAAGATCGACGGATCACCCGAATGTAGGCGCGCCACGTCGTGACCTGCGGCGTCGGCGTCGAGCATGAGCGCGACAATCTCGTCGAGATTCAACCTCGCGGTGTCGACGACCCGTGCACCGTCCGGGCATTGCGCCAATAGTTCCTGCGGGACCAGGCTTCCCGCGTACAGGCACACCGGACTCGTCGCAATGATCTGCTGCGCCCGCACGGTCACGAGATCCGCGGCTCCCGGGCCCGCTCCGATGAAATACACCGTCATGCCGGATCACCTTCCAACTGCTTCGTCACCGACCACTGCACGACCGGCAGCTGCGGACGCCACGCCGTGAACCCGCCGAGCGGCTCGCCGCGATACATCTGAAGTTTGCGAATCTGTCCTCCGAACTTCGAGACACACTGCAGCAGCAGCATTTCCGTTTCGATCGTGACAGCGTTTGCGACGAGTCGACCGCCGGGACCGAGCCTGTTCCAACACTCGTCGACCAGGCCGTTCCGGGCGAGGCCACCCCCGATGAAGATCGCATCGGGTGACGACGACGTCACCGGCACCTCCTCGATGGCGGTGGGAAATTCGCCGAGCACCGTCAGCGACGGGACCCCCAGCAGGGAAGCGTTCTCCTCGATCTGTTCGAGCCGATCCGTATTCTGCTCGAAGGCGACTGCGCGGCACCGTGGATGGGTGCGCATCCATTCGATCGCGATGGTGCCCGAACCGCCTCCGACGTCCCACAGCAACTCGCCCGGCGCGGGTGCCAACGCGCACAGCGTCACCGCCCGTATCTCCTGTTTGGTCATCTGCCCGTCACCGGCGTATACCTTGTCGGGCAGACCGGGAATCCTGGTCAGACGCACGTTCCCAGGATCGGCTCGGCACTCGATCGCGATGACATTGAGGCGGGCACCGGGTTCGCACGCCCACTCCGACGCCGTGCCGTCGATCCGTGACTCGTTCGCCGCGCCGAGGTCGCCGAGCACACTGAGCTGCGATTCACCGAAACCGTGATGCGTCAGCAGAGCGGCGACGGCTGCGGGCGTGTGCTCGTCCCGGCTCAGGACCAGCAGCCGTGCGCCCGCGCTGACCGCGGGAAGCAGGGATTCGACGGGGCTGTCCACGAGCGAAACCACAGAAGTGGCGTGGGCAGGCCACCCCATGCGGGCGCAGGCGAGGGTTGCCGACGAGGGATGCGATATCACCCGTACCCGTTCGGCGCCCAACAGGTCGACCAGTGTCACGCCGATACCGTGGAACATCGGGTCGCCGCTGGCCAGAATGCAAATTCGCCGCCCGGCGTGCCGGTCCAGCAGTCCCCGCAGCGCGGGGACCAACGGCGAGGGCCACGGCACCCGGAGTGCGCTCGAGTCGGGGACCAGATCGAGCTGACGCCGCGACCCCATCAAGACCTCGGCACGCTCGACCTCGCGGTGCGCACGCGGCGACAGTCCGTCCCATCCGTCGGCTCCGATGCCGACGACGACCAGCACGTCGCTCATCGCGGCATCCGGCGCCAGATCGCCTGCGGCAGCATCCGCATGATGAAGATTGCGAACCGAAGCTGCCCCGGCACCCACACCCGACTCGAACCGCGGTGCAGCCCGCGCACGACCGCCTCGGCTACTTGCCCGGGGGTGCTCGACATCGGCGCCGGCGACATGCCTTCGGTCATCCGCCCGATCACGAACCCGGGCCGGACCAGCATCAGCGACACACCGCTGCCGTGCAGGGCGTCACCGAGACCGCTGGCGAACCCGTCCAGTCCTGCCTTCGCAGAACCGTAGACATAGTTGGCGCGCCGCACGCGCGCGCCCGCCACCGAAGAGAACACGACTATCCGTCCCGACCCCTGGTCGCGGAGCAGGTTGGCCAGATGAGTCAGCACACTGATCTGGGCGACATAGTCGGTGTGAACCACCCCGACCGCGTGTTGCGCGTCCCGCTCGGCTCGCGCCTGGTCACCGAGCACACCGAACGCGAGCACCGCTGTGGACAGGGGGCCGTACTCGGCCGCGACGGAGCGGAGTAGCTGTTCGTGGCTGTCGAGATCGTCGGCGTCGAACTCCACGCACTTCACATCCTCCGCACCCGCCTCGAGCAACAGGTTCCGTTCTGCGGCGAGTTCGGTGCTCCGGCGGGCTGCGAGGACGATCGTGCGTCCAAGCGCGAGACGGGAGGCGATTTCGAGGCCGATCTCGCTGCGACCACCGAGAAGGAGTACGGATCCTTGATCGTCGATCCCGCCCGAGCGCTTCCCGCGGTGGTTCTTCGTTCCAGGGCTCACCCGTCCAGTGTCCTGGACCGACTGTCCTGGATTAACGTCGGGGCATGGACCGCACCCCCCGTACCCCTGTCAACCTGACCGACGAGGCGCTCGCCTTCCTCGGCGAACATCACCTGGCCACACTCACGACGCTCCGCAAGACCGGCACCCCGCACGTGGTGGCCGTCTGCTTCACCTGGGATCAGGACCAGGGGGTGGCGCGGGTGATCACCTTTGGCCACTCGCAGAAGGCACTCAACGCCGAACGTGGGGGGTACGCGGCGGTGACTCAGGTAGACGGAAAACGCTGGATCACGCTGGAGGGGCCATCCCGGGTCCTGACCGACCCGGACACGGTCGCCGACGCGGTCGCCCGCTACGCCGCCCGGTACCCCCGCTACGGCACTCCCAAAGAGAATCCGGCCCGGGTCGTCGTCGAGATCGCGGTCAGCCGCGTACTCGGCTCGGCCGCGGTGTGTCGCCGCTGAACCGCAGCTTCCACGGGACCAAGGCGGACTCGAGCTGGACGGCGAGACTCATCTTGGACACCCCGTCGGTGCGCTCTTCGAATCGGATCGGCACCTCGGCGATTCTCAGGCCCTGCCGCACCGTGCGGTAGTTCATCTCCACCTGAAATGCATAACCGTTGCTCTGCACGCCATCGACGTCGATCGCACGCAGGGTGTCAGCGTGCCACGCCTTGAATCCGGCGGTCGCGTCCTTGACACGCAGCCGCAGAATCGCATTGACGTAGAAGTTCGCCCAGGCCGACAGTGCCTTGCGGTACCAAGGCCAGTCGGCGGCGACCGCGCCACCGGTCACGTAACGGGATCCGAGCACGACGGCCGCGTCGGTCGTCCCCAGTGTTTCCAGCATCCGCGGAATCGCCTCGCAGGGGTGCGACAGATCGGCATCCATCTGGATCACGATGTCCGCGCCCTCCGCCAATGCGCGACTCATCCCGGCCACATAGGCGCGGCCCAGGCCGTCCTTGACCGTCCTGTGCAGGACACCGACCGGAATCGGACCGTCGATTCCGAGTTTGTCGGCGACCTCGCCCGTGCCGTCCGGCGAATTGTCGTCGACAACCAGTACATGCATGTTCGGGATGCCCAACGCCGCGAGCAGTCCGACGATCTTGGGCAGGCTGTCGCGTTCGTTGTAGGTCGGTACAACGACGGTTACCTTCGGGGGAACGCTCTCCATGACACCTTCGCGTGATCTGTGTTTCCACACTCGCCGCTGTGAACAACGACGGATGCGGACATGAACAAATGGCAAATATTATCCGGGGAGTACCCCCAGCCCGTGCGGGCGGGTGTTCACCGGTTCGCATCCGTCGGCGGTCACGATGACGATGTCCTCAATCCTCGCACCCCACTCGCCCTGGAAATAGATGCCCGGCTCCACGCTGAACGCCATGCCCTCCGCCAACTCCATCGAGTTCCCCGCCACGATGTAGGGCTCTTCGTGTACGGAGAGCCCTATCCCGTGCCCCGTCCTGTGCACGAAGGCGTCGGCCAACCCCTGCGCCGCCAACAGATCGCGGGCTGCCGTGTCGACGGCTTCCGCCGTCACACCGGGGCGTACCAGGCCGACCGCCGCAGCGTGTGCCTGCTCGAGCACAGCGAACCTCTTCGCGACCACGGGGTCGGGTTCTCCCATGCTGTAGGTGCGCGTGGAGTCCGAGTTGTAGCCGGGTTCGACGGGACCGCCGATGTCGATGACCACGACATCGCCCGACTCGATGACGCGTTCGGACACCTCGTGGTGTGGATCGGCTCCGTGTGGGCCCGAGCCCACGATGACGAACGCGGCCTCGGTGTGCCCTTCCTCGAGGATGGCGGCGGTGATGTCGGCGGCGATCTCGGCCTCGGTGCGGCCGACCTTCAGGAACTCCCCCATCCGACCGTGTACACGGTCGATGGCTCGTCCCGCCCTCCGTAGCGCGTCGATCTCGTCGTCGTCCTTGATCATTCGCAACTCGCGCAGCACGGCCGTGGCGAGGACCGGGAGCGAACCCAGTGCGGACGCCAGTGGAATCAGGTGCAGCGCGGGCATCGCATCAGCAACGGCCGTGCGCGCCGGAGTCGGCAGGAGCTCGGCGACTGCGCGGTACGGGTCGACGCCGTCGACCCAATCCCGAATCCTCAGACCCAGTTCGGACGCCGCGGATTCGGCGAGAGAGGCCAGTTCGAGTCGCGGCACCACCACCGTCGCCGTGTCGCCACTCGCCGGAATCACCAGGCAGGTGAGCCGTTCGAACGACTCCGCGCGAGAGCCCAGCAGATATCGCAAGTCGGGCCCGGGCGTGATGAGCAGGCCGTCGAGCCCGGCCTCGCGAGCGAGCGCACTCGCGCGGGAGATCCTGTCGGCGTAGACAGCGGAAGGGAAGCGGGACGTCGGGGTGCCTGAGGAACTCATGGGTTCAGGCTAGTGCGCTTTGGCAATATATGAGCCCATGAGTGGACCTCTGCTTCTCCTCGACGGTGCCGGCATGTG
Organism: Rhodococcus sp. WMMA185; assembly: GCF_001767395.1. Lineage (NCBI taxonomy): Bacteria > Bacillati > Actinomycetota > Actinomycetes > Mycobacteriales > Nocardiaceae > Rhodococcus > Rhodococcus sp. WMMA185. The sequence continues at coordinate 1,880,956 of NZ_CP017014.1, forward strand.
GTTTCGCGCGTACTACGCGCTACCCGATTCGATTACGGCGCCCGACGGTCGGCCCGTCAACGCAGTTCGCGGTTTCACCGACATGCTGTCGAGCCTCATCGCAAAGTTCGAACCCGCACGGCTCGCCGTGTGCCTCGATCTCGACTGGCGCCCCGCCTTCCGGGTGGCCGCCGTACCGACATACAAGGCGCACCGAGTCGCCGAAGAGTCAGACGGGGCCGAGGAGGAGGTGCCCGACAGTCTGACTCCACAGGTAGCGATGATCCTGGATGTGCTCGCCGCGACGGGAATCGCGACGGCGGGAGCAGAGGGCCTCGAGGCCGACGACGTGTTGGGTACCCTCACGACCCGTGAGGACCGGGACACCACCGTCGTCGTGAGCGGCGACCGCGATCTCCTGCAGGTGGTTGCCGACGACCCCGTCCCAGTGCGGGTCCTCTACATCGGACGCGGACTTGCCAAAGCCGAACTACTCGGTCCGGCGGAAGTGGCCGCCAAGTACGGGTTGCCCGTCGACCGGGCGGGTGAAGCGTACGCGGAACTTGCTCTCCTGCGCGGTGATTCGTCCGACGGCCTGCCGGGGGTAAAGGGGGTCGGAGAGAAGACCGCTTCCAGCCTCATCGTGAAATACGGATCGCTGGAGAACGTGCGTGCCGCCGCACTCGATCCCGACTCCGAAATGGCGAAGGGCGTCCGCACCAAGTTCGCAGCCGCAGCCGACTACCTGGACGCCGCGCTTCCGGTCGTCCAGGTGGTGCGTGACGCCGATGTCTCGTTCTCGGGGGACGACGCGCTGCCCACCACCCCGGTAGACCCGGACCGGCTCGGCGAACTGTCGGAGGAACTGGGTATCGCGAACTCCGTCGGACGCCTCGAAAAGGCGCTGAGGTCGGCGGCGACTGCTCGAACTTCCTGACATCGCCCCGCTCCTGCGGCGGCAGTCAGGCTGTCCGACTTCCGTATGTCCGATTTGGGAGGATTGTGGGCTTCGCTATCATTCTCGCCCATCGTCCCGTCGAGCGAAGAGGTTCACTTGAGCACTGCCAGAAAGATTGCCGCTACTGCCACCGCCACGCTCACCTTTGCAGGCCTCGGGTTCGGGGTGGCATCCGCTGCCCCCGCAGATGAGAAGGCCGCATCAGCGACTACTTCCGTGGGGCCGGGAACCACCATCACTGTCAAGCACCCCGATGGTTCCCGATGGAGATGCACCGTCGCGTTTGCGGCAACGACTCCGTCGAATCAACCGGTGGCCCTGACAGCCGGGCATTGCGCAATCCCCGGATCGAAGGTGTATGTCGACGGAAGGTTGATCGGCGAGACCGACCAGACGTCATCGAGAGACGGTGGCAGGTTTTCAGCCGACTGGGCGACCATCGCGCTGAACGATAGAGCTGAGCCGGTCGCTGCTTCGGACAAGGTATCGCCGGAGTCTGTGGGGAAGGCTCGGGTGGGCGACGAGGTGTGCCTGCAGGGGTCGACCTCAGGATGGCAATGCGGTGAGGTGACCGGCATCCTCGGTGACTGGATCTACTCCGATCTCGAGCACGCACCCGGCGACAGCGGCGGGCCGCTCATCCGCACCAGCGACAACGCCGCGGTGGGGATTCACTCGGGATGGAGGTTCGACGAGGATTATGCCGAATCGTACTCACTGCCTGCAGCTCTCACGAAGGCCGGAGGATACCTGCTGACCACCGTCGACGGGCCCGCCCCCCTTCCCGAAGAATCCTCACTGTTCGGCAGTTAGTCGCCCTGAACGGATTTGGGCGCGGTGTACGTGCCGGTTGGACGACAACACGACCGGCACGGTCCTGCGAATTGTTGGAGCAAGTGGGTATCGCGCACACCGCCGGGCGCCTCGAGAAGATGCCGGGGTTTGCGGACTCGCCAGGAAGTCTGAGATCTCGCCTCAACTCTGCAGTGGCGATTTGTGACGGATAACAGGACCTGGCCGACGGTTCGGCCGGATCCGCGCATGTTCCGGAAAATTTTGGCCCCCATGCGATATCGCAGGCGGTGTGACCTGAGTGTGTCCGAATTGCGGAGATTGAGACTTCGCTATCCTGTCCACCCGTCACACCGTCGAGCGAAGAGGTTCACTTGAGCACCACCCGCAAGATCATGGCCACTACCACCGCCGCGCTCACTATGGCGAGCTTCGGAGTCGGGGTGGCCTCCGCCGCACCCGCAGAGGAGAAGGCCGAGCAGGCCGCCTACTCCGTGGGGCCGGGAACCAAGATCACCCTCGAGAGAGCCGATGACTGGACCTGGTGCACGGTCGCGTTCATCGCGACGACCCCGTCGAACCAACCGGTGGCGGTGACAGCGGGGCATTGCGCTCCCTCAGGAACACGGGCATATATCGGCGGAGTGCTCATCGGCAAGACCGACAAGTCGTCGCTGGAGGAGCGCGACGAGTGGGGTCCCCTCGAACCGGATTGGGCGATGATCACGCTGAACGAAAATGCTCAGGCGGTTGCCGCATCAGACAAGGTGTCCCCTTCGTCGGTCGGGAAGGCCCGGGTAGGAGATCGTGTGTGCTCGGACGGGGTCAAGACGGGATGGCAATGCGGTCGAGTGACCGCCGTCACGGGTGACATGATCTGGCACAACGTTCACCGGGAGCCCGGTGACAGCGGCTCGCCGATCATCCGTACCAGCGATGACGCGGCCCTAGGGATCTACTCCGGAAGCGCCACCATGTTGGGCGTGGAATACGGCACGGCCTACTCGCTGTCCGCTGCTCTCGAAGCGGCCGGTGACTACCAGTTGGCGACTGAGTCCGGCCCCGCCGCACCCGTGGATTCCTCACGGTTCGGTAGTTAGTCGCGCCCATCGTTCCCAGCCACCGACCCGTCGAGCAAAGAGGTTCACTTGAGCATCACCCGCAAGATCATGGCCACTACCGCCGCCGCGCTCACTATGGCGAGCCTCGGAGTCGGGGTGGCATCCGCCGCACCCGCAGAGGGAAAGGCGGCATCCGATGAGAAGGCGGCCTCGGCCGCTATCCTCGTGGGGCCGGGGACCACGATCATCGCGAAGAAACCCGACGGCAGCCGAACACGGTGCACGGTCGCGTTTATCGCGACTACCCCCTCGGACCAGCCGGTGGCGTTGACTGCAGCGCATTGCGCTCTCCCCGGATGGGAGATGTATGTCGACGGAAAGTTGATCGGTGAGACCGACAAGTCGTCGCGAACTGAGGATTCGGGATCCCTTGCACCGGATTGGGCGACCATTGCGCTGAACGAACAGGCTGAGCCGGTCGCTGCTTCGGACAGGGTGTCGCCGGAGTCTGTGGGGAAGGCTCGGGTGGGCGATGAGGTGTGCCTGCAGGGGTCGACCTCGGGATGGCAATGCGGTGAAGTGACCGGCGTATCTGGCTACCGGATCTGGTACGACCTCGAGAACGCGCCTGGTGACAGCGGCGGGCCGATCATCCGCACCAGCGACAACGCCGCCCTGGGAATTCACGTGGCAGAGGTGTCGGTGTTCAACTCCGCATGGGGCGAGGCTCACTCGCTGCCGGATGCCCTCTCAGAGGCTGGAGGGTACGAACTGACGACCGTCAACGGACCCGCCCCCGCACCCGAGACATCTCCACTGGGTTCTTTGGGCAGTTCCTGATGTCGAATCTCGTCCGATCACACTCGAAATGAGGTCTGCATGAGCAACACCCGCAAGATCATGGCCACTACCGCCGCCGCGCTCACTATGGCGAGCTTCGGATTCGGGGTGGCATCCGCTGCCCCCGCAGACGAGAAGGTGGCCGAGAAGGCAGCGAAAGCGACGGTTCCCGTAGCGCCGGGAACCAAGATCACTGTCGAGACACCGGAGGGTTCGTGGGCGGGGTGCACTGTCGCGTTTACCGCAACGACTCCGTCGGGCGATCCGGTGGCGGTGACGGCGGGCCATTGCGCCTTTCCCGGAATGAAGGTGTATGTCGACGGAAAGTTGATCGGCGAGACCGACAAGTCCTCCTTCGAGGAGAAGTGGGATCCCATCTCACCGGATTGGGCGACCATCGCACTGAACGAAACGGCCGAGCCGTTTGCCGCCTCAGCCACGGTGTCGCCGGAGTCTGTGGGGAAGGCTCGGGTGGGCGATGACGTGTGCAGCAACGGGATCACCTCGGGATGGCAGTGCGGTGTGGTCACAGCTACCACCGGTGACTGGATCTGGACCAATCTCGAGATGGCACCGGGCGACAGCGGCGCGCCCCTGATCCGCACCAGCGACAACGCTGCGCTGGGAATTCACTCGGCACGCGGCGCCTTGCTCCCCGTCGACTATGGCAGGTCCTACTCGCTGTCCGCCGCTCTCGAGAAGGCCGGCGGATACATGCTGACGACCATAGACGGACCCGCCGCACCCGGCGAGACCTCACCGTTCGGCAGTTAGCAGTTACGTCGCCTCGCCGTGGATCGGAAGAACGATCCACGGCGAGGCGTTGACAGCGCCTTCGATACCGACGGCCGTCGGTATCGCTAGCTCGGTCGGCTCACCTCGTAGGTGCCGTTGTCGTCGGTGAAGGTGAGAGTGACCTGCATGTCCTGTCCGTCGACGACGAGGTCGCAGGTGAAGCTGTTGCCCTTCTTCACTTCCTGACCGGATGGGCAGCTGACTCCCGAAACATCCTCGGCGCCATACGAATCGGTGACGATGCGTTCGACGCCCGCCTCTGCTGCCTGCTGATCGAGTGTGTCCGTGCGGAACACGGTGAACGCGAGCGTCACGACAACACCCACCACGACGATCAGCGCCGCGGCACCGGCGATGATCCACGGTAACTTCGTGTTCTTCGACGTCGGCGGCGGACCCCACGGCTGCTGCCCGGGAGGAGGCCCCCATTGTTGGGGCTGCCCCCACGGGGCTTGCTGCCCGGGCTGCTGACCCCACTGAGGTTGCGGCGGCGGGCCCCACTGAGGTTGCTGGCCTGGGGATTGCTGGCCTGGGTAGGGCGGCTGGCCCGGTGCCGGCATCCCCCACGGCTGACCGGGAGGCGGCTGCTGGCCGTACTGCGGCCCCCAGTGCTGGCCGCCGGTTTGGTCGGGGTCGCCCCCACCCGGTTGCTGCCCCTGAGCCCACTGCCCATTCGGGTCATTCGGTCCGTAAGGGCCGCTCATCGTTGCCTCCCGCTCGCGTGTCCGGTGTCGTATCAACCGTAGTGCCCAACCAACGTTTCGTGCCTTCGCACAGCTTTGCAGATCTAGCCAGGCCGATCATCTCACGCGGCATCTACCGCAACGACACCCCGACGGATGGCCGCCACCGCGCGACCCGCGGCCTTGCCGACCTCGGGGTCCGGCGCCGTCGAACGAACCTGCTCGAGTAGATCGATCACCTGTCTGCACCACCGGACGAAGTCGCCAGCTGACAGCGCACGTCCCTGATCCCCCGCCGCTATCAACGCCTCGACCAGTGAATTCTCGCTCGCCCAATGGAATACGGCGGAGGCGAACCCGAGGTCCGGTTCCCGCGTCGGCGGCAGCTTGTGCCGGATCTCGTCAGCGCGCAGCTCGCGCCACACCCGCACGGTTTCGTCCAGCGCACGCTGCAACGCTCCCGGGTACCCGTACTCGACGGTGTCCCCTTCCCGGCGGGACTCGAAGATCACCGAGGAGACCACGGCCGCAAGTTCCGCGGGTCCGAGCCCCTTCCAGACACCCCGCCTGAGGCATTCGGCAACCAAGAGGTCGCTCTCGCAATAGATTCGGCTCAACCTCGTTCCATGTTCGGTCGCTTCGGGGTGCTTGCCCGCCGAGATGTAGTCACGCTCGGCCAGCAGCGACAAGATGCGATCGAAGGTGCGGGCCAACGAGTTCGTGGTCGCGGCCACCTTCTGCCGCATGGTCTCGGTCTCACGGGCGAGCCTGCTGTGGCGTTCACCGATCCGGCTCAGTTGTTCGCGGTCGGGCCAACTGTGGCACGGATGCTGACGAATCTCGCGGCGCAATCGAGCGATCTCGGCGTCGCCACGGGCAGAACCCGACTTCTTCCGCTTCCGCCGGCCAGGCGCGACGATACCGGTGCTGCGCAAGGCGGACGCCAGATCTCGTCGCGAACGTGCGGTGTGGTGATCGAAGCGCCGAGGTAGCCGCATGGACCCCAAAGACTGCGCCGGCTCGGGGAAGTCGCCTGCCGACACTCTGCCCGCCCACTTCGCCTCGGTCAGGATCAGCGGCTTCGGATCCGTCTCATCGCGGTCCGGCTCGAGTACCACGGCCAGGCCGGAATGACGGCCCACCGGAATCGAAATCACGTCGCCCCGACGGAGCGCCACAAGCGACGCAACGGCGGTGTCGCGGCGCTGCGCTCGGTTCTCCCGTTCGAGTGACCGTTCTCGGCTGCTCAATTCCTCCCGCAACCGCGCGTACTCGAGATACTCACCGTCCTCGCCGCCCAGCCGTTCACGGAGAGTGACGAGGGCGGCCTCGTTGCGTTCGATACCTCTGATCAGACCCACCACCGAACGGTCGGCCTGGAACTGCGCGAACGATCGCTCGAGGAGGGCACGCGATTCTGTCGCACCCATGCGGTCGACGAGATTGATGGTCATGTTGTAGCCGGGTCGAAACGAACTGCGCAGAGGAAACGTCCGGGTCGAGGCGAGGCCGGCCACGTCGACCGGCTCCACGCCGGGTTGCCAGAGGACCACGGCATGCCCCTCGACGTCGATACCGCGCCGCCCGGCTCTCCCCGTGAGCTGGGTGTACTCCCCGGGGGTGAGTTCGGCATGGGCCTCACCGTTGTATTTCACCAGCCGCTCGAGCACAACGGTACGGGCAGGCATGTTGATACCGAGCGCCAGTGTCTCGGTGGCGAACACGGCCCGCACCAGACCTTTGACGAACAATTCCTCGACGGTTTGCCGGAAAGCAGGCAGCATCCCCGCGTGGTGCGCGGCGATCCCCCGCTCGAGGGCCCTACGCCACTCCCGGTAGCCCAGTACCTCGAGATCAGCCTTCGGCAGCTCCGCGGTATGTGCGTCGATGATGGTCCGGATCTCTTGGACCTGCTCCGGCGTGGTCAGATCGAGCGGTGAGCGCACACACTGCGCCAACGCGGCGTCACACCCCGCCCGGCTGAAGATGAAAGTGATGGCCGGGAGCAACCCCTCGTCGTCGAGCCGGGCAATCACCTCCGGTCGCGGCAGCGGACGGAAGCCGCTGGAGAACCCTCGGCCGCCCCGGCGGCCGCGGCCCCCCGCGTCCCACGAGTCCGCCCGGTCCAGAGCCTGCCGCTGCTTGACGTGACGCACCAGATCTTGGTCCACCACGAGATCCTTCCGCGCGTCCCCGTTTCCCGCCCGTGCGTCGAAGAGGTCGAACAGCCGACGTCCGACCAGGAAGTGCTGCCATAACGGAATCGGGCGGTTCTCGTCGACCACCACGGTCGTGTCGCCGCGCACGGTTTCCATCCATGCACCGAACTCCTCGGCGTTGCTGACGGTCGCCGACAGGCTGACGAGACGGACGTCGTCGGACAGGTGCAGAATCACCTCTTCCCACACGGCGCCGCGGAATCGGTCCGCCAGGAAGTGCACCTCGTCCATCACGACGTGAGACAACCCGCGCAACGTCTGCGAGTCCGCATAGAGCATGTTTCGCAGCACCTCGGTGGTCATGACGACCACCGGCGCCTCCGAGTTGATGCTCGAGTCGCCGGTCAGCAGGCCGACCCTGTCCTTGCCGTAGCGGCGCACCAAGTCGGCGTATTTCTGGTTGCTCAGTGCCTTGATGGGTGTGGTGTAGAAACACTTGCGGCCGGCCGCGAGCGCCAAGTGCACCGCGAATTCGCCGACAACCGTCTTTCCCGCACCGGTGGGGGCGCACACGAGGACGCCGTGTTCACCCTCGAGTGCGCGGCAGGCATCGATTTGGAAGCGGTCGAGCTCGAAGCCGAGCTGCGCCGAGAACGCATCGAGTTCGGTTCCGCCCGCCTTCTCACCTGGTTTCACTGCCACCCCGCCAGATTGTCACAGCGTGTCGGAGAAGTCCTGACCCGGTGCGTTGTCGCCCTTCGTGTCGATGCCAGTGCTGCCGGTCGCGGCGCCGGGCTTGCCGGATCTACGCCACCGTCGAGACCGACCGGCGGGTTCGGGTACCGCGGTCGCTTTGACATCGAACTCTTCGCTCAGTCCGGACGGTGCGTCGATCGGCGACGATTCATCGTCGCTCACCGATCCCCACACCTGCTCCGTGCGACGAGCCTTGCGGCGGTCGTTGAGGCGCGCAACCTGCACCGCGACTTCGAACAGCAACGTCAACGCGAGCGCCAACGCCAGCATCGAGAACGGGTCCTGCCCGGGCGTCGCGATCGCGGCGAACACGAACAGTGCAAAGATCAGGCCCCGACGCCACGCCTTCAACCTCGAGTAGGGAAGGACGCCGACGACGTTCAGGGCGACGATCAACAGCGGGATCTCGAAGCTGACACCGAAGATGATCAGCAGGTTGATGATGAACCCGAAGTATTCAGCGCCACCGAGCGCTGTGATCTGGACGTTGTCACCGATTGTCAGCAGAAAGTGCAGGGCCTTCGCGACAACCACGTACGCCAATACGGCACCGGCGATGAACAGCGCGGCACCGGAGGCGACGAAACCCACCGCGTAGCGGCGTTCCTTCGCATGGAGACCGGGAGTGATGAATGCCCACAGTTGGTACAGCCAAATGGGGCAGGCCAGGACGATACCTGCGGTCAACGCGACCTTGAGTCGGAGCATGAACTGCTCGAACGGCCCCGTCGCGAGGAGTCGGCACGTTCCGTCGCTGCTGAGTTCGGCTCGACTCGAATCGGGAAGCGAGCAGTAGGGACCTCGCAACAACTCACCGAGACTTTCGATCCCCAAGAATTGGTGGGAATACCAAAAGAACCCCACCACGGTGGTCATCAGGACGCCGAGCACCGACAGCAGCAATCGCGTGCGCAGTTCGTAGAGGTGATCAACCAACGACATCGTGCCGTCGGGGTTGGTCCTCCGCTTACTGTTTCGCGGATCGAAGGGAATTCGCACCACAGTTCGCCCTAGTCTTGGTCAGCAGGCAACCGGGGTGATGGTTCACCCCGGTCGTCAGGCGGCTCGGACTAAGCCGACTTGGGATCGTTGTGCTGCGGCTGCGCCGGCGGGGTGACCGGGTCGGTCTTGGTGTCCGCGACCGGCAGTTCGGCAGGTGCGCTCTGCTTCGGGGCAGGCGCAGGCTCGCTGTCGTCGTTCTGCATCTCCCTGACCTCACTCTTGAAGATGCGGAGCGAGCGTCCGAGTCCGCGAGCCGCGTCGGGCAGCTTCTTGGATCCGAATAGGATGACGACGACAATCGCAACGATGGCCCAGTGCCAGGGGCTCAAAGCTCCCATGTGAAACCTCCAAAGAAGATCGGTCTCCCGATGGTACCGGACATACCCGGCACCAGCCTCACGGAAGTCCGCGGCAGACTAATGCGGCGATCGTTTGCCGGTGGGGTTTCCCGGATTCCGTTGTGCGCGCAGATCGGCTACCAGCGCTTCTCCTGTCCACCGCCGTTCACCACCCGCCTCGGCCTCCCGGATCAACGTGACAAGTCTCGCGTTCACCGGAGCATCCGTACCCGCCGATTCGGCCAAACGAACGACCTCGCCGCTGATCCAATCTACCTCGGTACGCCGGCCCGCTTCCAGGTCGTCCCACATCGATGACCGTGCATGCGGATCGATGGCCAGCATTCGACTTCCCGCCACCCGAAACAACCAGTCCGGGACATCGAGTAGCCGGGGAATCCAATGCGGCGGCAGCGGGGTGAGCTTGGCGACCGCGATTCCCCGCGCGGCCAATAGATCGAGCGCTTCTCGCTGAGCGAGGGCGAAAGCACGCCGAAACGGCCGCTGCGACAGTTCCTCGCGGAGGGGCAGATCGGACAGTGCATTGACCGGATTGTTCAGATTGAGCAACAGCTTCGCCCACTGCACCGCACGGAATTCGTCGTGCTCGCGCAACGGCAATCCCGCGGCGGCGAAACTCGATGCGAACCCGTCAACGGCCCGATGGCGTTCGATCTCCAGGTCGCCTTCGGAACCCTGATGGAAATGCCCGGGTCCGCGGCGGACCACATTGAACGGGACCATCGCTGCCAGAACGACGTTCTCCGGAATCGCCTCCCGCAACGCGTCCGCGTTGCCGAGCCCGTTCTGCGCGCTCATCACGACGGAACCGGGGTCGATCGCCGACGCCAGCGTCGCGGCCACCTCGGCGGTATCCGCCGACTTCACACACACGATGACGAGATCGGGTGTATCCACCGAATCGAAGTCGGTAGCGAAACTGACCGCATCCGCATCGACGCGCACGTCGGCACCGCGCAGATCTGTCAATCGCAGCCCGTGCTCGCGTATCTCGTTGCCGATACGTTCGCGACCGATCAGACTCACCGCGGCACCCGCCGCGGCGAGTCGCCCACCGACATAGCATCCGATGCTGCCGGCGCCGAAGACGGCGATCCGTATCGGACGCGTACCCCCGCTCATGCGTCCACGCTGTCGTACACCGACAGCGCCTCGACAGCTCGACGACGCACCTCGTCGACCAGTTCCGGTGGCTCCATCACAGTGATTCCCGCACCGAAGCCCAGCACCAGCCGTGCCATCCAGTCGAGCGCCCCGTAACTCATGCTCGCCTCGACCGAGCCGTCCGCGCCGACCTCGATCGTGTCCATCGGGTAGTAGTCGAGCACCCACACGCAGTCTGCAGCGATGTGCAACCGCGCCTGAGGCAGGGACGCGTCGCCACTGAACAGCTCGAGGTTCGAATCGGGCTCGAGGGCCTGGGCCGGTGGCACCGACGGCTCGTCCAGTCCGGTGGCGGCGTAAATTCGGTCGAGACGGAACAGACGAACACCTTCGGCCTGACGACACCACGCCTGCAGGTAACTGTGATTGTCGACCAGCACGATCCGTACCGGATCCACGGTGCGCTCACTGACCCGGTCCCGAGATGCCGAGTAGTACGTCAACGCCAGTGCGCGGTGGTGATGCAGGGCGGACCGCACCGACGCCGCGATCGGATCCTCCTCGACGTCCTCGCCCGAATCCTGCCCAACGGGGTCCGAAATCCTCCCCCGCGCGGCGGCGCCGGCGGCGTCCTCGATCTTCGCGATCGCGCTGTGTGCGGCGGACGGGTCGACCATTCCTGGCATCTCCACCAACGACCGAAGGGCAACCAGCAGCACGGTCGCCTCCGTAGACGTCAGGCGCAGAGGACGATCGATACCTGCAGAGAAGGTCACCTCGATACTTTCCTCGGAGAACGAGAGGTCGATGAGGTCGCCGGGGCCGTAGCCGGGCAGACCACACACCCACAGCTGGTTGAGGTCGGACATCAGCTGGGTGGTGGTGACTCCCAGCTCCGCGGCGGCCTCGGCCGCACTCATCCCCGGGTTGGCGATGAAGAACGGCACCAGATTCAGGAGCCGGGACAATCTCGTCGACAATCTGCTGCTCATGGCTCTCCCTTCCCGGCCGCATCTCGCAGCTTCGTCAACACGTTGTGGCGCAATTCCGGCGGGGCGAGTACCAGCGCTTCGGCTCCGTGCCCTGCGATCAGGCGCGCAATCCAGTCCCACGAACGGACCGGAATCTCGAGCACACTTCCGGTTCGATCATTCATGTCTTCGTCCGCCGTCGTCGTCGCGAGGCGGCGCAGGTCGTGAGCGCGGCCCTCGGCCACCCACACGGTGGCAGTGCCTGTGACCTCACCCGAACCGGTGGCCCGGTCAACGATCTCGCGGAGCTCGACACCTTCAGGTTTGTGGACCGCTCCGGAAGGACCGAACTCGGTCACACCGCCTCCGATCCGGGACAGCCGGAACGTCCTGACCGCGCCGCGGTCGACGTCGTGACCGACGAGATACCAGCGGCCGTGCGCGGTGACGACACCCCAGGGTTCGACGGTGCGTTCGGTGAACGGCTCGTTCGGGGCGCCGCGATGGGGAAAGCGAACGGCGCGACCCGCATCCACTGCCGCCAGGAGCTTGCCCATCGCGGGCTCGGACCCCCGGGTTCGGGCGGGAACGGCAGTGATCGGCGTGGCCTCCGAGTGCGGGTTCACCTGCACACCGGCGGCCTTCAACTTGAGGAGCGCGCGTTGCGCCGCCGCCGCCAGCTCGGGCGACTTCCACAACTGGACGGCGACCGCCACCGCGGCGGACTCTTCCTGGCTGAGATCGACGTCGGGAAGCCCGTAGGCGGTGGGACTGATCCGATATCCCTCGATCGTCGAGAACCGCGACGCCGGTCCGGTCTCGAGGGGGATGCCCAGATCTCGAAGTTCGTTCTTGTCACGCTCGAACATACGACTGAAGGCCTCGTCGCTGGCAGAGTTGCCGTACCCGGCAACGCTTTCCCGAATCTTCTCAGCGGTGAGGAACTGCCTGGTGGACAGCAAACAGATCACCAGGTTCATCAAGCGCTCGATCTTTGACGTCGACACGCCCGGAAGCCTATCGGGTGAGCCCGGCCACTGACGTGACAAGCATTGACACGACAAGCGCAGACTTGGCGAGCGCAACTACATCGAGGCGATCAGCCGCTCCACTCGCTCGTCCACCGACCGGAACGGGTCCTTGCACAGCACCGTCCGCTGGGCCTGGTCATTGAGTTTGAGATGGACCCAATCGACCGTGAAATCGCGCCCGGTCTCCTGGGCTGCGATGATGAACTCACCGCGCAACTTTGCCCTCGTCGTCTGCGGCGGAGTGTTTACCGCCGCCTCTATCGTCTCGTCCTCGACGACCCGCTTCACCAATCCCTTGCGTTGCAGGACGTCAAATACGCCGCGACCTCGTTTGATGTCGTGGTAAGCCAGATCCAACTGCGCGATCTTCGGGTCGGAGAGCTCGAAGCCGTGGCGGTCTTGGTAGCGCTGGAACAGCTTGCGCTTGATCACCCAGTCGATCTCCGTATCGACCTTCGCGAAATCCTGCGATTCGACGGCGTCCAGCATTCGTCCCCAAAGGTCCACCACCTGCGTGACCTGCGGATCTGGATCGCGGCTCTGCAGATGCTCCACCGCCCGCGCGTAATACTCACGCTGAATGTCGAGCGCACTGGCCTGCCTGCCGCCGGCCAGGCGCACCGGCCGCCGACCGGTGATGTCGTGGCTGACCTCGCGAATCGCCCGGATCGGGTTGTCCAGGGCAAAGTCGCGGAACGACACCCCCGCCTCGATCATTTCGAGTACGAGTGCGGCGGTGCCCACCTTCAACATGGTGGTGGACTCCGACATGTTCGAATCGCCCACGATCACGTGTAAGCGGCGATACTTTTCCGCGTCGGCGTGAGGTTCGTCACGGGTGTTGATGATCGGCCTCGACCGAGTCGTCGCCGACGAGACTCCCTCCCAGATGTGCTCGGCCCTCTGCGACAGGCAGAAGGTGGCCGCCTTCGGCGTCTGCAGGACCTTGCCCGCGCCACAGATCAACTGTCGTGTGACGAGGAACGGCAACAGCACATCCGAGATCCGGGAGAACTCGCCGGCACGGGCCACGAGGAAGTTCTCATGGCAGCCGTAGGAGTTGCCCGCAGAATCGGTGTTGTTCTTGAACAGGTAAATGTCACCGCCGATGCCTTCTTCGGCGAGCCTTTGCTCCGCGTCGATCAGCAACTCCTCGAGCACCCGTTCGCCCGCTCGGTCGTGGTTGACCAACTGGATGAGGTTGTCACACTCGGCAGTCGCGTATTCGGGGTGAGATCCCACGTCCAGATACAGGCGGGCGCCGTTGCGGAGGAATACGTTGGAACTGCGGCCCCAAGACACCACCCGACGAAACAGGTAGCGCGCGACCTCGTCCGGGCTCAGCCGCCTGTGACCATGGAAGGTGCAGGTCACGCCGAACTCTGTCTCAATTCCCATGATTCGCCGCTGCACACCTCGACAGTACAACGCCGGGCACCCACCGGAGAGGAAAACCCTCCGGTAGCACCGCACACTTACACCGGGCCGGCGAACCCGCAGCTACTCATCGGTAGTATCGCTCGGCTTCGCTTCGGTATCCGGCTTCGATTCGGCAGCGGGCCCCGGAAGATCCTTGGGCACCTCCGGGAGCAACTGTTCGAGTTCCGATCCGACGATCCGGCGAAACGCTCGACGCGGCCGCGACTGATCCAGCACGGCTACCTCGAGGCTGGCGACGTCGACCTCTCGTTCCTCGCCCTCACTCGAACCACCGTGACGGAGCGCTGCGACCGCTACCCCGACAGCCGCCTCGAGGTCGAGGTCGGGCCGATACGACTCGCTCATGGCAGCCGCGATCGGCTCGGTCGTGCCACCCATCACGACAAAATGCTGTTCGTCGACGATGGATCCGTCGTAGGTGATGCGATACAGCTGAGGCGGCTTCTCGCCGCCCGCACGCCCGACCTCCGCGACACAGATCTCCACCTCGTACGGCTTGGGCTGCTCGGTGAAGATCGTGCCGAGTGTCTGTGCGTAGGCGTTGGCCAGCGATCGACCCGTCACGTCGCGGCGGTCGTAGGAGTAGCCGCGCATGTCGGCCTGCACGATCCCCGCCCGCCGCAGGTTCTCGAACTCGTTGTATTTCCCGACGGCAGCGAACCCGAGACGGTCGTACAGTTCGCTGACCTTGTGCAGGGCGGTGGATGGATTCTCCGCCACGAAGAGCACACCGTCGTGGAAGGTGAGCACCACGACGCTGCGTCCCCGGGCAATTCCCTTGCGCGCCAAGTCCGAGCGGTCCCGCATGATCTGCTCGGCCGAGGCGTAATACGGCATGGTCATCGCGCAGACCCCCCTTCTTCGCTTCGCTCGGCGACGATGCTGCGAGCCAACTCGGACGTCGTCTCCACCGGTACGTGCACCGCTCCGGCCCGTGTGATCGTGACCGCTGTCGGATAAATGCCCCGCGACAGATCCGGGCCTCCAGTCGCCGAGTCGTCATCGGCGGCGTCGTACAACGATTCGACCGCCGCGCGCAGGGCCGTCTCTTCGTCACTGTCGGGCACGTAGAGCTTCTTCAGCGCCGACTTCGCAAACAACGACCCCGAGCCGACGGCGTGATATCCGGTGCGTTCCTCGTACCGTCCACCGACGACGTCGTACGACACGATCCGGCCTGCGTGCGCATCGTCTGTGGCGTCGAGGTCGTATCCGACGAGGAGGGGTACCACCGCGAGGCCCTGCATCGCAGCGCCGAGGTTGCCTCGGACCATCGACGCCAAGCGGTTGGCCTTGCCGTCGAAGGTCAGCGGAACACCCTCGATCTTCTCGTAGTGCTCGAGTTCGACAGCGAACAACCGAACCAGTTCGATGGCGATCCCCGCGGTACCGGCTATACCGGCCGCGGAGTAGTCGTCAGTGACATAAACCTTCTCCACATCACGATTCGCGATCAAGTTCCCCTGTGTCGCGCGACGGTCGCCCGCAAGGACGACGCCACCTTTGTAGGTGAGCGCGACGATAGTCGTTCCGTGCGGAGCGAGATCACCGCTCCCCATCCCGTCACCACCCCGTGTCGTCATCGAATACGAACGATGGTCGATCCTGTTCTCCGGCAGCATTTCTGGCGCATGACCACGTAGGTACTCGGTGAACGAGGACAGATTCGAACCGAAACTGAGCCTTGTGTCGCCGATCTGCAGTGCCGGTCGATCCGCCGTCACTGGCCGCCTTTCTGAACGTAGGCCCGGACGAAGTCCTCGGCATTCTCCTCGAGCACGTCGTCGATCTCGTCGAGAAGATCGTCGGTGTCATCGGCCAGTTTTTCACGACGTTCCTGACCAGCCGATCCATCCCCACCAGGGGTGTCGTCCTCGTCACCGCCGCCAGTTCGCTTGGTCTGCTCTTGTGCCATCGCCGCCGACCTCCTTGTTCAAAGGGAGCTCATCTTTCCGAGCGTCCTGTCCCGCCAAGCAGTCTGACTAGCTCATCCGCTCGGACCTTCACCCTACCGAGCGGCGACGCCTTGCGGGCGCCGACGCGACGGAGAGTTCGGTGCGAATCCGTCCAAATTCGGTCAACCGTTCAGTTCGTGAGCTCGTCGACTAGGTCTTTCGCCGTCTCAACAGACTCGAGCAACTCCCCTACGTGCGCCTTGCTGCCTCGCAGCGGCTCGAGGGTGGGGATGCGTACCAGCGAATCGCCACCCAAGTCGAAGATCACCGAATCCCAGCTCGCCGCCGCGATATCGGCACCGAACTTGCGCAGGCATTCACCGCGGAAGTATGCGCGCGTGTCGGTAGGGGGCGAGTCCACGGCGTCGAGGACCTGCTGCTCGGTGACCAGCCGTTCCATCGAGCCCCGCGACACCAAGAGGTTGAACAGGCCCTTGTCCAGACGGACATCGGAGTACTGCAGGTCGATCAGGCCCAGTTTCGGTGCGGCCCAGCCAAGGCCCTCCCTGCTACGTACGCCCTCCAAGAGGCGAAGCTTCGCCGGCCAGTCCAGGAGGTGAGCGCATTCCATAGGGTCTCGCTCGAGGAGGTCGAGCACCATCGCCCACTTCTCGAGGATGTCCGTGACTCGGGGGTCGTCGTTGCCTTCGGCCGACGTGAATTTCGCGACGCGGTCGAAGTAGATCCGCTGCAGGGCAAGCCCTGTCAACTCACGACCGTCCGCCAAAGCGACCGTGGCGCGGAGCGTGGGATCGTGACTGATGTGATGCACCGCCGTGACCGGACGGGCCAATTGCAGGTCAGTGAGATCGATACCGGCCTCGATGAGATCGAGTACGAGCGCTGTCGTACCCACTTTCAGGTAGGTCGACATCTCGGCGAGATTCGCGTCGCCGATGATGACGTGAAGCCGCCGATACTTGTCCGCATCCGCGTGAGGTTCGTCACGGGTGTTGATGATCCCCCGCTTGAGCGTGGTCTCGAGCCCGACCTCGACCTCGATGTAGTCGGCGCGCTGCGACAACTGGAACCCGGCCTCGTCACCGGACTGGCCGAACCCTACCCGGCCCGAGCCGCAAATCACCTGGCGGGATGCGAAAAAGGGCGTCAGCCCGTTGATCACCGCAGAAAACGGAGTTGCCCTGGACATGAGGTAGTTCTCATGGGTGCCGTAAGACGCACCCTTGCCGTCTACGTTGTTCTTGTACAACTGAAGTCGCGGCGCGCCGGGGACGCTCGAGGCGTGCCGCGCCGCCGCTTCCATCACACGCTCGCCGGCCTTGTCCCAGATGACGGCGTCGAGAGGATCCGTGACCTCCGGAGCCGAGTACTCGGGGTGTGCGTGATCGACATACAGCCTCGCACCATTGGTGAGGATCATGTTGGCTGCGCCGACCTCGTCGGCATCGATGACCGGTGCCGGACCGCTCAGCCTACCCAGATCGAATCCGCGCGCATCGCGCAACGGGGACTCCACCTCATAGTCCCACCTCGTGCGCTTGGCTCGCGGCACACCGGCCGCCGCCGCATACGCCAGCACCGCCTGGGTGGACGTCAAGATCGGATTGGCCGAAGGCTCGCTGGGTGAAGATATTCCGTACTCGACCTCGACCCCGATGATCCGCTGCATGTTGCGAGCCTATGCGATCACCCGCCGCTCTCATGGTGCACTCCCCGATGTGCGAGCCGTCCCCGCCTGCCGCCTATGCCTCCACACAGTCCAAGTACGTGTCCGCGGAAATCGCCCTGAGTACGGTGCGCACTCCTGGCGGGGCCCAGGCATGGGAGCCGTCTTCGACGATCTTCGGGTCGATCAGTTCGACGGTCCGATGGCGAGTTTCGATCGTGCAACCACCGGCCCCCACCACGTTTTTCACCCAATCACTGTTGTCGCCGTAGGTAAGCGCGAACCGATAGTGGCCGCCTTCGACGAACACGTTGACCGGGGTGCGGTAGGCCCTACCCGATCGACGCCCACGGTGCTCCACGACGGCGAAACCGGGCAGGTACTTCGCGGCGCCGCGCGTCAACTGGTTGGTCGCGACACGGTTGAATCGGGCCATCGAACGCGGTAAGACCATGACCATCCCCCTTCGGACCCTGGACTACCTGATCTCGACGATACCGATCCTCGGTCGGTGTTCTCAGGCCATGATCACACGCGTTCTCCCTCGATCTCGGATGGCGCCTTCACCAGAAGAGAGGCCGCAAGCGCGACCGCACCGAGCGCAACGGAGATCCACAGTGCGTTCTGGTATCCGGACAGCGTGCCGGCGCCCGCAGTCGGCGCAACCAGCGCGATCCCCACAGCAACGCCCGTGGTGAAACAAGCCCCGTTGAACGCGGGCAGCGCGCCAGGGCTCTCTTTCGGCGAAAGGATGACACCCAGCGCGTTGACGGTGGTCAGAGTCAAGCCGTTGTAAGACACCCCCAGCGCGGCGAACGCTACGAAGACGATCCACTGCTGGTTCGGAACAATCGCGGCAACGACAAGCATTGCGATACTCGCAACGAGACCGATCCGTAGCACCAGACGCCAGCCCACACGAGGCGCCCACCACCCGGTCAAGGGCCCGAAGAAGAATCCGATCAGAGACAGCGGTACGAGGAACAACAAACCGGACATCGTGGCGTTCATGCCATAACCGTTGAGCGGGTCCTGGCTCAGGAGGATAACCGTGATGTTGATCGCGACGAAGAACCCGGCAAGCGTAAACAGCGTCGTCACCATGATCGGCCAGACCTGGCGCGAACGCAGGTGCTTCACTGCGATCAGAGGGTCGCGCCGCCGCTTTTCCACGTGCCAGAACACCACCGCCAACAGAATCGTTCCGGAGAGGAGAATCCTCGCCCAATTGCTGGTCCAGCCGTTCGCCGAACCGTTCGTGAGTCCGACACTCAAGCAGGTGAGGGCCGCGGACAGCACAATCGCACCCAACCAGTCCATTCTCCCTGCAGAGCGACGCATGGTCCCGGGCACGTATCTGGCCGCAAGTGTTATCGCCAACAGGCTCAACGCCGCGATGACAGCGAAGATGGCCCGGAAGCCCAGGGTGTCGGAGAGAATCCCGCCGACGAGCCCATCGACACCGGCGACGCCGCCATTGGCCGCGATGATCACCCCGAGCGCGACACCGAACTGGGTGGGTGTCATCGTCTCGTGCAACACCAGGTAGGCGATCTGAAAGGTGACCCCGGAAGCGCCCTGAATCAGTCGACCGACGATCAGCACCCAGACATTGGGGGCGAAAACGGCAATCAGGGTGCCGACACACATTGCCGCGAGAACCCAAATGAGGACAGTGCGCCGTCCGGCGTAATCGCTGAACCGGGACAACACGACGCCGGCGATCCCCGCGACGAGAAAGAACAGGGTCTGGGACAGTGCGACACGGTCTACGGAGGTCCCCAACGACCGCGCCATCTCCGGGATCGCCGGGGAGATCATCGTCGAGTTGAGCTGAAAGGCAAGCACACTGAGCAGAAGAGCCGCGAACATAGTCGCATCTCCTGCACGAGTGCGCGAGGCCTGAGATCGCCCTCGAGTGCGAGCGTTGCTGATGGGCACCGCGACTCCTTTCCCGCCCACACGCCACGGTCAGCTATGTGGGGCGGGAAAAGGGGGTTCGCGGTTGATGAGCATCACAGATCCACACCTACCACAGAACCGGGGGCAGCCCGGCGCAGCGCATCGCGCACTCCCGAGTTCGGCGTTCGAGGCCCGATCCGGCACCGCGCTCGAGTTCCCGCGGCGATATGAGACGAGCTACAGGTACTGACCTGTGTTGGACTCGGTGTCGATGGCGCGGCTCGCGCTCGCGTTCTTGCCGGTCACCAACGTGCGGATGTACACGATCCGCTCGCCCTTCTTGCCCGAGATGCGCGCCCAGTCGTCCGGGTTGGTGGTGTTCGGCAGGTCTTCGTTCTCCGAGAACTCATCGACGATCGAATCGAACAGGTGCTGGACCCGCAGTCCCGGGGCACCGGTGTCGAGTACCGACTTGATCGCGTACTTCTTGGCGCGATCGACGATGTTCTGGATCATCGCACCCGAGTTGAAGTCCTTGAAGTAGAGGACCTCCTTGTCGCCGTTGGCGTAAGTGACCTCGAGGAACCGGTTCTCCTCGCTCTCGGCGTACATGCGGTCGACAACCCGCTCGATCATCACCCGGATGCAGGCGGTGCGATCACCCCCGAACTCCGCCAGATCGTCGGTGTGTACCGGAAGTGTCTCGACGAGGTACTTGGAGAAGATATCCTGCGCCGATTCCGCGTCGGGGCGTTCGATCTTGATCTTCACGTCCAGACGGCCAGGACGCAAAATCGCTGGATCGATCATGTCCTCGCGGTTGGAGGCACCGATCACGATGACGTTCTCCAGCCCCTCGACGCCGTCGATCTCGCTGAGCAACTGTGGTACGACGGTCGTCTCGACGTCGGAGGAGACACCCGATCCGCGAGTGCGGAAAATCGAATCCATCTCGTCGAAAAACACGATCACGGGAGTGCCTTCGGACGCCTTCTCCCTGGCCCGCTGGAAGATGAGCCGAATATGCCGCTCGGTCTCACCGACGAACTTGTTCAGCAGTTCGGGACCTTTGATGTTGAGGAAGTAGGACTTGGCTTCCTTGCTGTCTTGCCCCCGGGCTTCCGCGATCTTCTTCGCCAGCGAGTTGGCCACCGCCTTTGCGATGAGCGTCTTGCCGCAGCCGGGTGGACCGTACAACAGCACACCCTTCGGTGGCCGGAGTTCGTATTCGTGGAACAGATCCTTGTGTAGGAATGGCAACTCGACGGCGTCCCGGATCTGCTCGATCTGCCGACCGAGGCCACCGATGTCGTCGTAGTGCACGTCCGGGACCTCTTCCAGGACCAGATCCTCGACCTCGGCCTTCGGGATTCGTTCGAACGCGTAGCCGGCCTTCGAGTCCACCAGCAGGGAATCACCCGGGCGCAGCTTGCGGGTGGGCGAGTCCGCGTCGTACGCGATCGTTTCCTTCTCGCTGTCGGCTACGACGGTTGCGAGGGGTTTGGCCAGCCAGACGATCCGCTCCTCGTCCGCGTGACCCACCACGAGCGCGCGCTGACCGTCGTCGAGAACCTCGCGCAACGTGCAAATCTCCCCGACACGCTCGAAAGTACCGGCCTCCACGATGGTGAGTGCCTCGTTGAGGCGCACCGTCTGGCCGAGACTGAGAGTCTCGGCATCGACATTGGGTGAGCAGGTCAACCGCATCTTGCGACCGGATGTGAATACATCGACCGTCTGATCGTCGTGCACGCCGAGGAGAACGCCGTAGCCGCTCGGGGGCTGGCCAAGGCGATCGACCTCCTCCCGAAGCGCAACGAGCTGCTGACGTGCTTCCTTGAGGGTGTCCATCAACTTGGTATTGCGGATGGACAGCGAGTCAACTCGGGATTCCATCTCACGAAGCTGTTCCGGAGTCTCCGCGAGCTGCCTGCGTAGTGCCGACGCCTCCGCCCGTAACGCCTCGAGCTCTCGTGCAGCCGCAACCGGATCGGGGTTCTCTGTCGAGCTCATGTGCGTCTCCTCCCACTGAGATCTATCAACGCTACCGGGACGGCCCGTGTTCTGCTCCGTGACACGGATTCTGCCGATTGCGAATTGGCATACGACACCGCGCCCCGGTCACCGAATCCAACATCGTGCCCTACTATCTGCTGCGCGAGTTCCTTTCTTCTGCACAACCAACGAATTCGTCGTGATAATCCGTGCCCCTCAGGTAACAGGTCACCCCTTGCCGGATCGGCGCTGAGGCTTTGGGGTGACGGTTCCCTCGGCCAGTCGCCGCGCACTTACCAGAAACGCGGTGTGTCCCTGCATCCTGTGCTCCGGGCGCACCGCTAGCCCCACGACGTGCCATCCGCGGACGATCGACTCCCACGACCGCGGCTCGGTCCAGCACTCCTGATCACGCATGGCCTCCACGACCCGAGACAGTTGCGTCACGGTCGCCACGTACACGACGAGGACACCTCCCGGCACCAGAGCCTTCGACACGGCGGGCAGCGCATCCCAGGGCGCCAGCATGTCGAGGACGACCCGGTCGACCTGTCCGCCCGCGGCCTCGGCGTCGAACTCGGCGACGTCGGCGATCGTCAGATCCCAGTTCTCCGGTCGCTGCCCGAAGAACGTCTCGACGTTCCGGACCGCATGGTCGGCATGGTCTTCACGTACCTCATACGAAATGACCCGACCCTCCGGCCCGACCGCCCGAAGCAGCGAGCATGTCAGCGCCCCCGACCCTGCCCCAGCCTCGAGCACCCGGGCGCCAGGGAAGACGTCGCCCTCGTGGACGATCTGGGCGGCGTCCTTGGGGTAGATGACCTGTGCGCCTCTAGGCATGGACAGGACGTAGTCGACGAGCAGCGGCCGCAACGCGAGATACGGTGTGGAGTTGGTCGACTTGACCACGCTGCCTTCGTCGGTTCCGATCAGGTCATCGTGCAAGATGCCACCACGATGGGTGTGGAATTCCTTCCCCGCCTCCAGATTGACGGTGTAGCGCCTCCCCTTCGCATCCGTCAGCTGGACACGATCGCCCACCCGAAACGGTCCGCTCGGTCGCGTTTCGCGTCCCACCATCGTCACCGACTCCTCAGACTGTCCGTCCGGCGCCACTCCGGCGCCCGCACCTGCGTCGCGACTTGACTGTCGGACCCAGGGCCTACCCTGCCAGGTGTGAGCATCTCAGAGTCGTCAGCCCCCGCCACAATGGGTTCCCCACCACAGGTCGGCGACGTTTCTGCCACCCGCGGGCGGCCCGCCCTCTCCCCGTCCCGCGCCGGAGACTTCAAACAGTGCCCACTTCTGTACCGGTTCCGTGCCGTCGACCGACTCCCCGAGGTGCCGACGCGGGCACAACTCAAGGGCACTCTCGTCCATGCGGCGCTCGAGACGCTGTTCGGATTGCCTGCCCCCGAGCGGGTGCCGCAAACTGCGGTCCTTCTGGTGCGCCCATCCTGGGAGCAGATGCTCGCCAAATCGCCCGACCTCACCGATCTGGTGCCCGAGGACGAGGTCGACGCGTTCCTTGACGAAGCGTGCTCGCTGGTCAACGCCTACTACGAGATGGAAGACCCCACGCGATTCGAGGCTCAGTCGTGCGAGCTCCGAGTCGAGACCGAACTCGACGACGGCGTGCCGCTCCGCGGATTCGTCGACCGAATCGACGTCGCCCCCACCGGGGAACTGCGGGTGGTCGACTACAAGACCGGACGCGCTCCGCGAGAGATGTCCGAGCCCAAGGCACTGTTCCAGATGAAGTTCTATGCGCTGGTCCTGCTACGCACCCGGAGCATCGTTCCCACGCAACTGCGCCTGCTGTATCTCGGGTCGGGCACGGTGCTGACCTATGCACCCGACGAGGACGAGCTCCTACGGTTCGAGCGCACGCTCTCAGCGATCTGGAAGGCCATCGTCACGGCAGGCGCAACGGGCGATTTCCGGCCCAATCCGAGTCGACTCTGCGAGTGGTGTGATCACAAGTCCCGGTGCCCCTCGTTCGGGGGAACGCCTCCCCCATACCCGGGATGGCCTGGGGGACCGCCGCAAGCGCAACCCGGTTTCGAAGAGGTTGTTGTCGAATGAGCTCCGACTCTCTCGTGGCCGCCCGGCCGCTTCGAGGGAGGTCAGAGTGCCCGGCAAGACCGGATGTTCGAGGCCAGTATGGCCTTGGCACCGAGGTTCGCGAGGTCGTCCATGACGGCGTTGTGGCCCTTGATCGGCACCATAGCCCTGACCGCGACCCAGTTCTCGTCGGCGAGCGGCGACAATGTCGGTGACTGTAGGCCCGGTGTGATCTTTAGCGCGTCGCCGAGGATCGTCTTGGGGCAGTCGTAGTCGAGCATCACGTTCTGCTGGGCGAACACGATGCCCCGGACGCGTTCGATCAGCTGGTTGCGTGCGGAATCGTCCGTCGACGCGCCGAGTCGTTCGATGAGTACCGCCTCGGAGTCGCAGAGGGAATCCCCGAACGCGGTCAGGTTGTGCTGGCGGAGCGTCCGGCCTGATCCGACGACGTCGGCGATCGCGTCGGCGACACCGAGCTGGATCGAGATCTCCACGGCACCATCGAGACGGATGACCGTGGCCTCGATACCGCGGGCGGAGAGGTCGTCGCGGACCAGGTTGGGGTAGGACGTCGCAATGCGGAGTCCGGCGAGGTCCTCAACGGTCCAATTCTTGCCTTCCGGGGCCGCGTACCGGAACGTGGAACTGCCGAAGCCCAGCGACAGACGCTCGGAGACCGGGGCGCCGGAGTCGCGGGCCAGGTCGCGGCCGGTGATCCCGAGATCGAGTTCACCGGAACCGACGTAGATCGCAATATCCTTGGGCCGCAGAAAGAAAAACTCCACCTGATTGGACCGGTCGAGGACGGTCAGGTCGCGGGAGTCGGTGCGACGACGGTAGCCGGCCTCGCTGAGGATTTCGGCGGCGGACTCGGAGAGCGAGCCCTTGTTCGGGACTGCGACGCGCAGCATGACAGGGGTTCCTTTCGGGGACGGGCTAGAAATGTCTCGATCACCGATCACAGATGCCGGTAGACGTCCTCGAGCCTCAGACCCCTGCCCACCATCAGCACCTGCGTCCAATACAGCAGCTGGGAGATCTCCTCGGCCAGCGCCTCGTCACTCTCGTGTTCGGCGGCGATCCAGACTTCACCCGCCTCTTCGAGGATCTTCTTCCCCTGCGAATGGACACCGGCATCCAAAGCTGCAACGGTGCCTGAGCCCTCGGGGCGGGTAGCGGCACGCTCGGTCAGCTCGGTGAACAGGGATTCGAAGGTCTTCACGGGAACCCATTGTTTCACGTCGCGCGGCCTACCGCCCCCGCGGCTCCGTCGGAACGTTCACCACCGAAGGGTGCGGCGGCTTTCGAACCGGCGAGCCTCTCGGGTGTGCGGATCGATGAATTCGATTGCCCGTGCAAGCAGTCGCAGCGGGGTCGAAAAGTCCCCGGGCTCGGAGCGACGGAAGTTGGGGTAGTAATTGTCGCCCAGGATCGGCAGACCCATCGAGGACATGTGCAATCGAAGTTGATGTGTCCGTCCGGTCTTCGGTCGCAATCGGTAGCGTGCCTGCGCTCCCCTGGCCTCGATGAGTTCGATGACGGTCTCGCTGTTCGGCTCTCCCGGCTCCTCGGTCGCCGTCATGACGCCGTGTTCCTTGGCAATGCGGCTACGAACAGTACGTGGAAATTCGATGGCTGGGTCGTACGCGGCAATCGCCTCGTAATCCTTGGCAACCTGCTGCGAAACGAACAGGTCCTGATACGCACGACGATCCTCACGACGGATGAGGAACATGAGAACTCCGGCAGTCATCCGGTCGAGTCGGTGTGCCGGGGTGAGGTCGGGCAGGTCGAGCGCTCGGCGCAATCGCACCACTGCGGTTTCGGTGATGTGCGCGCCGCGCGGAATGGTAGCGAGGAAGTGTGGCTTATCGATCACCAGCAGACGATCATCACGATGAAGAATCTCGATGTCGAACGGAACCCGGATCTCCGGCGGGGGGTCGCGGTAGAAGTAGACGAATCGGGTCGGGGCATACCGAGTCTCGAGGTCCACAACCCGCCCGTGTTCGTCGACAATCCCCCCGCCGTCGACGAGCGAGAGCCAGTGCTCGCTCTCGGCGGGATGGGCCTGCACCAAGAACTCGGCGATAGTGTTCGCCTCGACCCCGGCCGGCATCCGGATCCGGTCGGGCCCGAGGCCGTCACGGATCGGCAATGGTGCCCCGGCCACCTCAGACGGGCCGATTCGTTGCTGCGCAGTCGGTGCAGACCAGTGCCAGTTTCCGGCCCTGACTCACCGGCAGATTCTCGTAGCGGGACGTCGGAGCATCACACTCAGTGCATCGACCCAATGTCTTTGCCTGATCGGTGAATTCAATGCTCATCCGTTTGTCGAAGACGTAGAGCGATCCCTCCCATAGGCCGGTGTCACCGAATGTTTCGCCGTACCGGACGATGCCGCCGTCGAGTTGATAGACCTCGTCGAATCCTCGCGAACGCATCAGAGACGACAGAACCTCACATCGCACTCCCCCGGTGCAATACGTCACCAGCGCCTTGTCCTTCAGATGGTCGTACCTGCCGCTGTCAAGTTCGTGCACGAACTCACGAGTTGTCGACACATCGGGTACGACGGCATTCCGAAATCGCCCGATCTCTGCCTCGAAGGCGTTGCGACCGTCGAAGAAGACCACGTCGCCGCCGCGCTCCTCGACCAACCGGTGGACGTCTTCGGGTGCCAGATGCGTGCCTCCACCCACTACACCGTCCGCATCTACCTTCAGCTCACCCGGTGCACCGAACGTCACGATCTCCGGCCGTACCTTGACACTCAGTCGAGGGAAATCGTCCCCGAGTCCGTCAGACCACTTGATGTCGGCATTCTTGAACGGCGCGTAGCTGCGCGTGCCCTTGACGTAGCGCTTGACATCGTGAACGTCGCCGCCCACCGTGGCATTGATGCCGTGCTCGGAGACGAGGACGCGTCCGGTCAGGTTGTGGGCCTCGGCGAGCGTGTACTGCCACAGTCGAATCGCCTCGGGATCTGCGAGCGGTGTGAACACATAGAACAGGACAATTTTCGGGACGGCCACGGGAATCGAGGATACTCAGCGCCAGATTTCGCTTGGCTACGCCCAGAGAGTCGCCAGATCGAGCCCGGACAGGCCCTCGAGGCTCTCACGAAATACCCGGCCAGGGGCAGCCGGGACCGCGACCTCGCACGGAACCACCAGAACCATGCACCCGGCGGCCTGCGCGGACGCGACACCGGTGGGTGAATCCTCGATCGCAAGGCACTGAGAAGGATCGAGCCCCAGCAGTTCGGCACCGCGCAGATACGGGTCGGGGTTCGGCTTGCCCAGCGCAACCTCGTCACCGCACACCGAGTGGTCGAAGTGCTCGCGACCGAGCGTGTCCAGGGCCCGGTCGGTGAGCCTGCGCTCGGTATTGGTCACGAGGGCGGATCTGAAACCGCCCGCCCTCACCGCCAGCAGCGCATCGCGGGCACCGGGCCTCCATGGGATGCCGTCGCCGAAGAGTTCCTCCACCCGGCTGAACACCCATTCCTTGGCCTCGGCCAGCGCGTGCGGATCGCGATCGAGCCCGAGGGAGTCGAAGACGATTTCGAGAGCATTGACGCTCGATGCACCGATCGTCTTCTGCCGCGTCTCCGTGGTCATCGGACCGCCGAGATGGACCGACAACTCCCGCATCGCCACATCCCAGATCTTCTCCGAATCGAGCAGCGTGCCGTCCATGTCCCACAAAATGCCCTCGGGGCCCACCAGCGCATTAGACATTGAAGTAGTTCGCCTCCGGGTGGTGTAGCACGAACGCGTCCGTGGACTGCTCGGGGTGCAACTGCAGTTCTTCGGACAGTTTCACGCCGATTCGCTCCGGTGCCAACAGCGCCACCATCTTGGCGCGGTCCTCGAGATTGGGGCAGGCGCCGTAGCCGAAGGAGAGTCTTGCACCTCGGTACTCGAGGTCGAAGTACCCCGAGACCTCCCTCGGGTCCTGGTCGGCCACGTTGTGGCCTCCCGGCAACACGAGTTCTTCCCGGACCCGCCGATGCCAGTACTCGGCCAACGCCTCCGTCAGCTGAACGCCGATGCCGTGTACCTCGAGGTAGTCGCGATACGAATCGGCGGCAAACAGCTCGTTCGCAAAGTCGGCGATCGGCTGTCCCATGGTGACCAACTGCATGGGAAAAACGTCGACCTGACCGGTCTCCTTCGCCTGGGTACGCGAGCGGACGAAATCCGCGACGCACAAGAAGCGGCCACGTTGCTGCCGCGGAAAGGTGAAGCGGAAGCGTTCCGCCGCATCAGGGGCCGGGTCGGCGAGCACAACGACATCGTCGCCCTCGGACACCGCAGGAAAGTAGCCGTACACCACAGCGGCATGGGCGAGGATTCCCTCGGTACTCAAACGATCGAGCCAGTATCGCAGACGCGGCCGGCCCTCGGTCTCCACCAGTTCCTCGTACGTTGGACCGTCGCCGGCTCGCTGACCGCGCAGACCCCACTGCCCGAGAAACAGAGCGCGTTCGTCGAGCAGGCCCGAATATTCCGACAGCGAGACACCCTTGACGATCCGGCTGCCCCAAAATGGCGGGGACGGGACGGCGATGTCGGTGGCTACGTCGGAGCGCTCCGGCACCTCGACCGGGGTCTCGGAGGCCTTGCGCTTCTCTGCGATCCGCTTGGATCGTTCATGGCGGGCCTTGCGTTCGGCCGCCTTCTCTCGTGCGGCGATCGCTTCGGGGCTGTCCTGGCGCGGCCCGTCTCCCCGTTTCTCGGCCATGATCTCGTCCATACGGCGAAGTCCCTCGAAGGCATCGCGCGC
This sequence comes from Rhodococcus sp. WMMA185, assembly GCF_001767395.1. Taxonomy (NCBI): domain Bacteria; kingdom Bacillati; phylum Actinomycetota; class Actinomycetes; order Mycobacteriales; family Nocardiaceae; genus Rhodococcus; species Rhodococcus sp. WMMA185. Next base: position 1,909,226 of record NZ_CP017014.1, read on the forward strand.
ATAGCTGACATCGCCCTGGTACAACTCGGCCAGATCGTTTTCGACATACGACCGGGTCAGCGCCGCACCGCCGAGGAGTACGGGGAATTTTTCCGCCACCCCCTTGGCGTTGAGTTCCTCGAGGTTGTCCTTCATCACCACAGTCGACTTGACCAGTAGCCCGGACATGCCGATGACGTCGGCCTTGTGCTCGATCGCCGCGTCGAGAATTGTGGCGATCGGCATCTTGATGCCGAGATTGACCACGTCGTACCCGTTGTTGCTCAGAATGATGTCGACGAGGTTCTTGCCGATGTCGTGGACGTCGCCCTTTACTGTGGCGATGACGATGCGGCCCTTGCCGTCCTCACCGGTCGCCTCCATGTGCGGCTCGAGGTACGCCACCGCAGCCTTCATCACCTCGGCGGACTGCAACACGAACGGAAGCTGCATCTGCCCGGACCCGAACAGTTCGCCGACGGTCTTCATGCCGGACAGCAGGGTCTCGTTGATGATCGCCAGCGGCGGCTTCTCGGCCATCGCAGCGGTCAGATCCTCGTCCAGTCCATTGCGCTCGCCGTCGACGATGCGACGTTCCAGCCGCTCGAATAGCGGAAGTGCGGCTAGCTCCTGGGCGCGGGATTCGCGGGCGGAGGCCGCCGAGACACCTTCGAACAACTCCATCAGCTTCTGCAGCGGGTCGTACCCGTCGCGTCGGCGGTCGTAGACCAGGTCCAGAGCCGCCTCCCGCTGATCGTCCGGAATGCGTGCCATCGGAAGAATTTTCGACGCGTGCACGATAGCTGTGTCAAGCCCGGCGTCGGTGCACTCGTGCAGGAAAACCGAGTTCAGGACCTGCCGAGCGGCCGGGTTGAGGCCGAACGAGATGTTGGAGATCCCGAGCGTGAAATGGACCCGAGGGTGCCGCCTGTGGAGTTCGCGGATTGCCTCGATGGTCTCGATTCCGTCCCGCCGCACCTCCTCCTGGCCAGTAGAGATCGGAAACGTCAGCGCGTCGATGATGATGTCGGACTCGTCGAGGCCCCAATTGGTGGTGATGTCCTCGAGGAGACGCTCGGCGATGGCGATCTTGTTCTCGGCTGTGCGCGCTTGCCCGTTCTCGTCGATGGTCAGCGCGACGACGGCTGCACCGTGTTCCTTCACCAGACGCATGATTCTCTGGAACCGGGAATCTGGGCCGTCACCGTCCTCATAGTTGACGGAGTTCACGGCGCACCGGCCGCCAAGGTGCTCGAGACCGGCCTGCAGTACCGCGGGTTCAGTGGAGTCGAGCATGATCGGCAGGGTCGACGCGGTCGCGAATCGGCTCGCGAGTGCGGCCATGTCGATTGCACCGTCGCGGCCGACGTAGTCGACGTTGAGGTCGAGCATGTGGGCGCCGTCGCGCGTCTGGTCCTTCGCGATGTCGAGGCACTTCTGATAGTCCTCGGCGATCATTGCCTCACGAAATGCCTTGGAGCCGTTGGAGTTCGTACGTTCGCCGATCATCAGGATGCTGGCGTCCTGTTGGAACGGTACCGCTGTGTACAGCGAGGACGTTCCGGATTCGTGGATCGGCACCCGCCCCGCCTTCTCGACGCGGCGAACCGCCTCCGCCACCTGGCGGATGTGCTCCGGGGTGGTACCGCAGCAGCCGCCGACCAGTCCGAGACCGAACTCTGCGACGAAGCCGCTGAGCGCTTCGGCGAGTTCCTCCGCAGTGAGCGGGTATTCGGCACCCTTCGGTCCGAGCTGCGGCAGTCCGGCATTGGGCATGACAGAGACCGGGAGCGAGCTGTATTTGGACAGGTGGCGCAAGTGCTCGCTCATCTCGGCAGGACCGGTCGCGCAGTTGAGGCCGATCATGTCGATTCCGAGCGGTTCGAGCGCGGTGAGTGCGGCACCGATCTCACTGCCCAGAAGCATTGTGCCGGTGGTCTCGACCGTGACATGGGTAATGATCGGCAGCCTCGATCCCAGCTTGTCCATCGCTCGCCGACTACCCTGGATGGCGGCCTTAACCTGCAGCAAATCCTGGCAGGTCTCGACCAGGATGGCATCCGCTCCCCCGTCGATCATGCCCATGGCCGCCTCGGCGTATGCATCGCGAAGGCTCGCGAACGGAGCGTGGCCGAGTGTCGGCAGCTTCGTACCCGGTCCCATCGATCCCAGGACGAAACGCGCCATTCCGTCGCGGCCCGGTCCCATCTCATCGGCCACCTCACGCGCCAGCCGAGTGCCCTTCTCCGCCAATTCGCGAATGCGGTCGGAGATGTCGTAGTCGGCGAGGTTGGGGAGGTTGCAGCCGAACGTGTTGGTCTCTACGGCGTCGGCCCCCGCCTCGAAGTACGCGCGGTGAATGTCCTTCAGCACATCAGGGCGCGTGTCGTTGAGGATCTCGTTGCAGCCCTCGAGCCCGAGGAAATCGTCGAGCGTGAGATCCGCGGCCTGCAACATCGTGCCCATGGCTCCGTCGCCGATGACAACGCGCTGCTTCAACGCATCGAGCAAACCAGAGTGAAATGGTGCAGACATGCCGTCCAGACTAGTGCGCGCGGAAACCGACCCTGGCCGTAGGCTGGATGGGTGAGTTCCAGTGAGTTCCCTGTCACGCCGGCAGCCGGCCACGAGAATGTCCGCGAACCCGTGGAAACGGGCTCCCCGGAAGATGACGTGCCCGTACTTCGTGACCCTGTACTGGTCGCCGCGTTCGAGGGATGGAACGACGCCGCCGATGCGAGCAGCGGGGCCGTCGAACACCTCGAGCTGATCTGGGACGCCCAGCCGCTCGCCGAACTCGATTCTGAGGACTATTACGACTACCAGGTAAATCGCCCCTCGGTTCGTCAGGTCGACGGCGTTACCCGAGAGATCGTATGGCCGACCACCCAACTGTCGGTGTGCACGCCTCCCGGCAGTGACCGCGACGTCGTGCTACTTCGCGGAATCGAACCGAACATGCGCTGGCGCAGCTTCTGCGACGACCTGCTCGAGTTGATCGACCGACTCCAGATCAAAACGGTCGTCATCCTCGGCGCCCTGCTCGCTGACACCCCCCACACGCGTCCGGTCCCGGTAACCGGTAGCGCGCACAGCAGCGAAGCCGCTGAAAGGTTCAAACTCGAGCAGACCAGGTACGAGGGGCCGACCGGAATTACCGGAGTGCTCCAGGACGCGTGCGTCCGGGCCGGTGTACCCGCCGTGTCGTTCTGGGCGGCCGTGCCCCATTACGTCTCCCAGCCGCCCAACCCGAAAGCCACCATGGCGTTGCTGCAACGCGTCGAGGAGGTACTCGACATCGAGGTCCCCCTCGGGGAATTGCCCACCCAAGCCGAGGAATGGCAGGAGTCCGTCACAGAGATGACAGCGGACGACGAAGAGATCGGCGACTACGTTCGCTCCCTGGAAGAACGCGGCGACGCAGAAACCGACATCTCGGAGGCCATCTCGAAAATCGACGGTGACGCACTGGCGGCCGAGTTCGAGCGGTACCTCCGCAGACGTGGCGGCCCCGGCACCTTCGGGCTGTGACCGAGCGTTCATCTGGGCCACATCGTTCTTCACTCGAGCGCACGGCGCTCTACGCCGGCGGATTCCTGGGTCCGTTCGGAGGTGGCATCGTCGCCTCGATCCTTCCCGAAATCGGGGACGACCTCGGAGTCAGTACGTCAGCAGCGGCGAGTTCGCTGACCGCGTATCTGTTGCCGTTCGCACTGCTGATGCTGGTGTCAGGCACGCTGGGTGCTCGGTGGGGACAAATGCGAACCGTGCGGATTGCCTATGGCGTCCACTTGATCTCCTCACTGGCTTGCTTTCTGGCTCCCACGTTGCCGCTGTTTCTCGGCGCCCGCGTACTCCAGGGCTGTTCCAATTCGTTCACTACACCGCTGCTGCTGGCTGCGCTCGCCAGCACGACCCCGAGGAAGCATCTCGGTCGCGCGCTCGGGATCTTCGGAGCCTTTCAGGCCGCGGGCCAGTCGAGCGCGCCGCTCGTAGGTGGACTAGCCGCCGAGGTCGACTGGCGGCTGGCATTCCTCGTCATTGCCCTCGTCGCGGCAGTTCTCGGCCTGATCGGTACGCCGAACAGCCCGCCGACCGAGGCCGGTCCCCCGCGCCTTCGTGACGCACTCACTCCATCGGTTCTGAGGATCGGAATGGTCGCCCTACTCGGGTGGGGCGCTCTCGGCGGATTGAGCTTCCTAGTCGCGTTCCGCGCAGAAGACGTCTTCGCACTGAGCCCTACCGAGCGCGGTCTGTTGCTCACCAGCTTCGGCGTGGCCGGCATCCTCACCGCACGCCTGATCGGCGACATCGTCGACAGGATCGGGGCTCGATCGGCGGTCCTTCTCGGCACTACGTGTGGCGCCGTACTCATCGCCGCGACCGGCACCGTACCGCTGCTCGCCGTCGCCGCTGTGGCTTGGTTCATCGCTGGCGCGGCGGGACAATTCGTCCTGGTGGGTGTCAATGCGGCCGCGCTCAGTTCTCCAGGGCCGAATCGAACAGGTGCCGTCTCTGTCGTACAAGCTTTGAGATTCACGGGTTACGCCCTCGCACCGATCACGCTCGCTCCGCTGTATGTGATCTCCCCAGCAGCAAGCTTCCTGGCGCCCGCCTTACTCCTCGCCGTGCTGGCGCCGATACTGATGCCGCGGGACAGCACATCCGCCTGACACTCGCGCCCATTACCGACCTCCCTCCTACGCGAAAACCGCGTCCTTTCCCGCGTTGAGAGCGTTCTGAGGGCTGGTGAAGCCTGAGGTGGACGAACATGCGGAGTTATTGGTCGAGTTGTATGCATGGCGCCGGGTCTTTGTTCGGGTATTTATGGTATTCCGTGTGTGTCCGAATTTAGTAGCAGAGTCCACAGAACCTTCTGCCCAAGATGCGGATGTCCGAACCTCAGAGACACGTCGGTCCTCGGTTACCAGCGATAGCCGCGCTTCCGCGCTCGCTCCCCCCTTCGCGCTCACTCCCCCCCTTTGGGAAACACGCTGGTATCCGCAGCTCCCCTCCATCGCGTTGCGTAGGAGGGGCTGCCGCTACCCTCCCCTGCTGGTTGCTACTTGACAGCTGTAACCCAGCTAACCCGCGTCGCCAGGTCTGCCAGGTCTGCGAGTTCCTCGGGAATCTCCGGGGCCGGTCTGCCGTACTTCTCAGCCAAGTCGAGCGAACTCGCCCCCTCTACCGACCATCCGTGCTCGACCAACCAGCCGGGCGGATCAGCCCGTTCGTCCGAGTAGAACAAATCGAATACGTCCACGTCGCCGAATGGATTGTTGTCACCGAACATGCTCTTGTCGAGGAACTTCTCGCGCAGTGCGGCGAAGCGCTGCATGTCGCCGCCTCCCCCGAAGGCGTCCACGGCGAGGTGGCTACCCGGAGGGGAGAGTTCATCGATCCTGGCGAACAACGCGTCGTGCGCACTGCCCGGAAGATACGGAAGCAGACCTTCCACCGACCACGCCGCAGGCTGGCTGCGGTCGAAACCCGCGGCCTCGAGGGCGGCGGGCCAGTCGTCCCGCAGATCGACCGCCACCGGCCGGCGATCCGCCTTCGGCCGGGCATCGTGCTCGGCGAGGACCTCGCCCTTGAACTCGAGGACCTTCGGTTGATCCACTTCGAACACCGTTGTACCCGGCGGCCAGTCAAGGCGGTACGCGCGCGCATCGAGCCCGGCTGCCAGAATGACCGCCTGCCTCACCCCCAACGCCGCCGCAGAGAGGAAGAAATCGTCGAAGAACTTCGTCCGCATACCCATGAACCCGGCAAAGGGCATATCCGCCAGTGACGCTGGGTCTTTCAACAACGCGATGACATGCGGTTCACCCGACGCCGCGACGAACCACGGCGCGAACTCGTCCTGGATCAACGCATCCGGTCCGATCGACTCGAAAGCCCGGAATGCCGCAACCCCCAGAGCGGTCAACCCGACGCTATCGACGATGCTCCATGTGTCTCCCTCGGTTCGCATCCTTGACCACCTTTACAACCTCGTTGCCGGTTCACTCGCAACCCCGCAGCCTGACCAGACCACATCAGCGCCAGAATTCAGCGAATTCGCCAACATCCCATCGGAATGGTCAACCAGCCAGACTGTCCAAAAGTCTACGCTCGCTCCACGCTCGTTCTCATGGTCGTGGCGCGCGCTCCCTCCCCGACCCGTGCGCTCCGGGTCACCGTTTCACCGCCGTCACCCAGGCCGTTTGCTTCGGCAAGTCGCCTAGTTCCGCGGGAAGCTCCGGAAACGGACTGGCGTATCTCTCCGCCAGGTCAAGGGAACTCGCACTCTGCACCGACCATCCGTGCTCGCTCAACCATGTGGGTGGATGCGCCCGTTCGTCCGAGTAGAACAACTCCGACACGTCGTTGCCGTCGAACAGGCTGCTGTCGAAGAACCTGTCCCCTATCGCCGCAAAGCGCTGTGCGGTGCTGCTGTCGCCGAAGTTGTCCACGGCGAGGTGGCTACCCGGAGGGGAGAGTTCATCGATCCTGGCGAACAACGCGTCGTGCGCACTGCCCGGAAGATACGGAAGCAGACCTTCCACCGACCACGCCGCAGGCTGGCTGCGGTCGAAACCCGCGGCCTCGAGGGCGGCGGGCCAGTCGTCCCGCAGATCGACCGCCACCGGCCGGCGATCCGCCTTCGGCCGGGCATCGTGCTCGGCGAGGACCTCGCCCTTGAACTCGAGGACCTTCGGTTGATCCACTTCGAACACCGTTGTACCCGGCGGCCAGTCAAGGCGATACGCGCGCGCATCGAGCCCGGCTGCCAGAATGACCGCCTGCCTCACCCCCAACGCCGCCGCAGAGAGGAAGAAATCGTCGAAGAACTTCGTCCGCACGCGCATGAACCCGGCAATGGGCATGTGCCGCAGCGACGCCGGGTCGTTCAACAACCCAATGAAGTTCGGTTCACCGGTTGCTTCGACGAAACACAGCGCAAACTCGTCTCGAATCAGCGCATCGGGTCCGCTCGACTCCGCGGCGCGAAGAGCCGCAACTGCCAGCGCGGTCAACCCCACACTGTCGACGATGCTCCACGCATCTCCGCCAGACCTCATCGCTGACCCCCTCTACAACCCCCGCCGCGGGTCCGCTCATACCGATGGCCGACTCAGCGGCAATATCGCAACCTGAACAGGTCAAACCCAGATCAATCAGCGCCGCAATCCAGCGAGTTCGCCGACATCCCTACCAGACAGCCGAGACTATCCACTGCCCGAAAGTCTACGCTCGCCCCGCACCGTGCTGTGCGGGTTACTGTTTCACCGCCGTCACCCAAGATGCCTGCCTCGACAGGTCAGCGAGCTCCCCGGGAAACTCCGGAAACGGCCTGTCGTATCTCTCCGCCAGGTCAAGGGAACTCGCACTCTGCACCGACCATCCGTGCTCGCTCAACCATGTGGGTGGATGCGCCCGTTCGTCCGAGTAGAACAACTCCGACACGTCGAGGTCGCCGAACGGATTCGTGCCGAAGAACTTGTCGGGCATCGCCGCGAACCGCCGTATGGTGCTGCTGTCGCCGAAGTTGTCCATGGCGAGGTGGCTACCCGGGGGAGAGAGTTCGTCGATCCGGCCGAACAATGCATCATGGGCTGCACCCGGAAGAAAGGGCAGGAGCCCTTCGGCTGACCACGCGGCGGGCTGGCTGCGGTCGTAGCCCGCGGCCTCGAGTGCGGCGGGCCAGTCGTCCCGCAGATCGACGGGTACCGCCCGCCGGTCCGCTTTCGGTCGGGCATCGTGCTCGGCGAGGACCTCCGCCTTGAATTCGAGGACCTGCGGTTGATCGACCTCGAACACCGTCGTACCGGCCGGCCAATCGAGTCGATATGCGCGCGCATCGAGCCCGGCTGCCAGGATGACTGCCTGCCTCACCCCCGACGCGACGGCAGAGAGGAAGGAATCGTCGAAGAACTTCGTCCGTAACCCCATGAACCCGGCAAAGGGTATATCCCCCAGCGACGTCGGGTCGGCGAGTAGAGCCGTGAAATGCGACTCGCCTGCCGCCGCGACGAACCACGGCGCGAAGTCATCCCGAACCAACGGATCCGGTTCGCTCGACTCGAGCGCACGGAAGGCCGCAACCGCCAGCGCGGTCAATCCCACACTGTCGACGATGCTCCACGTATCTCCGTCAGACCTCATCGCTGACCACCTTTGCAACTCAACTCTGTCGCGGACTCGCTCGCACCGACGACTGACCAGGCCGAAGAACACTGAGTTCGAACGGATCAACCCAAATAAAAACAGCGCCGCGATCCAGCGAAATCGCCAACGTCTCACCTGACTGCCCACCCAGTCGGTCGAGACGATCCACTTCTCGAAAGTCTACGCTCGCTTCGCTCTTCTTCTCCTGGCCACAGCACGTCACCTTGTTGATCGGCTCCCCCGCGCATATGGGTCGAGACCGCTCAATCGATGTCGTACGAGAGAACGAGCTCGTAGCCGCTGTCGCTGTGTCCCGCGATGGACAGGTCAGCGACCCCGCGCAGGTCGCTCAGACCACCGGTACCCATGCCGGGCAATACCTCCATTCGTACAGACACCGACCCCTGGTCTTGACTGCCGATGTGCTGGAACACACATGTCCCGTCGTACCCCCCCGATCGATCCCGCGAAGCGTTCGACGCCGAGTACCGGCGCGGCGTCGGCCTTGTATGTGATCAGGTAGACCAACGTGCTGATTCCCTCGATCTCCCCTGTGTACGAGTAGTGAACATCTGCTCGAGTTGCACCACGTTTCGGGTAGTAGACGCCACCAGCGGTCGTGCCTTCGCCATCGATGTCGAATGTCACCGATTCCGACCAGGATGCGATGGAGAACTTGCCACTTGCAGTCTGTGAGTAGGGTCATGATTTCCGACCCTAGGCCTGTACACACCGTACGTTCTTGAACATTCGCGACAGTAGGATGGGCGGATGCCGAGAGCGTCGGGACATCCTGAAGCGATCGTCCGCCCAATGGCCGCTGCGCAAGCTTTCGATGTCGAAAGAATTTCTCCGCGAGAGGAATTGGCCGAGTTCGTCGACTACCACTGGCTCGTCAGATGGTCGGTTTCGAAACCACATCAACAGCAAGTGGTGCCACAGCCACGAGTGCATATCGCCGCTGAGGACGGCCAACTGTTGGTGCACGGAGTTTCCCGAAATCCGTTCCATCGAATGCTGACCGAATGCGGGCACGTCCTGGGAACCGCCTTCCACGCCGGAGGATTTCGACCCCTGCTGAAGAGAAGCGTCAGTGCGATTTCGGAAACTGTGCAACCCGGACGCGACCTACTATCCGGTGATGACCGCCCGGTCGGGAACCAGATCCTGGCGGGCACCGAGAGCGCAGAGATGATCGAAGTGTTCGAGCGGTATCTTCTGCTCTCCCATCCCGTCCCCGACCCCACGGGACGGGAGGTCACGGCCTTGGTTGGTGAGTCCCAATGCCGGCGCGACATCGTCCGAGCAGATCAGCTCGCCGCGCACGCCGGCTACAGTCTGCGCACACTGCAACGGCTCTTCTCCGAGTACGTCGGCATCGGTCCGAAGTGGGTGATCCAGAGGTTCCGGATCCTCGACGCCGCAGCCGCCGCGCACTCGGGCGACCCGATCGATTGGTCAGCGCTTGCCTATGAACTGGGATTCAGCGATCAAGCCCACCTGACACGCATTTTAACTCAGGTAGTTGGAACACCACCGGCCAAGTATGTGCGTACCAGCGTCACCCGTTGATCTGCCGGCCGGCAGGAAAGCGAACCGGCTCCCGTCGAATCATCCTCGCAGCTGCGGATTGCTCTGTCCCGCAGCCGCGGTCGGATATCGATGCTGGTTGGAACTGGTGTTTCGAGAGGATGGGTTCAGTCAGAACTGAGCCACTCGGCCGAAGCGAACACAACTGAAACGAATTCTACTTATTCTGCGATTCCGTCACTGACCGACCATGGTAGTGTTACCTGGTGCCGAATCAGGAGAATGCCGAGTTCGCGGGTCGGGAACCGAAGGTGCCGTTTCCCAAGCCGGAGCGCGACATCGACCTCTACCGCAGGTCGATCGCCACACTTCAGGCCGCACTCCCCCCCGGGTGGACGTTGACGGCCGGGAAGTCACGATCCCTCGCCGATGCACCGGAACGGCTGATGGTCGGCTCCCCCAACGGTGAGGTGGCGTCTTTCTCCGTCATCCCCGCACGCGGTGTACTCGCCGGAGACGCCGCTCGCTTCGCGGACGGACTCTCGAACTCCGATCGTGGATTCGTCTGTGCTCGATACCTTTCCGAACCCGTTCGCCGTCAACTCGATGCCAGGGGCCTGTCCTATGCCGATGCGACCGGGAACACCTCGTTGTCCGCTGACCGGCCCGCGATCTGGGTGCGAGACCGCGGGGCGGACGCCGACCCTTGGCGCGGACCCGGCCGGCCGGCCGCTCAGTTGACGGGCGATCCGGCTGCACGCGTTGTGCGGGCACTAGCCGACCATTCCGGTCAATTGACCGTCCCGGAGCTCATCCGGCTGTCCGGGGCCTCCACCGGAGCAACCTATCGAGTCGTCGAGACCCTTGAAGAACGCGATCTCCTCGAACGCCTCCCCCGCGGGCCGATCATCAGTGTGCGGTGGCAACGGATGCTGCGTGAATGGAGCAGCGATGCGAACTTCTGGGACTGCCCCACGGTTGGCTACTTTGTGCCCGAGGGCGTGCCGTCGTTCCTGACAAGGCTGGGAACGCACTCCGACCATCTCTACGCCGTGACGGGCTCACTCGCGGCCGCAGCATTCGCCGAGTACGCACCGGCGCATCAGGTGCAGATCTACGCGGACAACGGAGAGGCTCTCGCCGGCGCACTCGACCTGCGCCCCGTGGACGAGGGCGCCAACGTCCTCATCGCCACTCCCAGATCGGCCGCGGTGTTCGAGCGCACCCTGTTCCGCGACAACGTACGGTTGGTCGCCCCGGCGCAGGCCTTCGCAGATCTTCTCGCGGGAGATGGTCGTTACCCGCAGGAAGCGGAGCACCTTCTCGACTGGCTGACCGAAAACATGACCGAGTGGCGAACACCACTGCAGACCCCGACGCCCTCCTAACCGTCGCCTGCCGCACTCATTTGGTACGAGTTCCCGCAGCGCCGCATCCCCGGCACGCCGCGACGCGTGTCGCACACGAGCGCCCAGACGTCACAAGATGTACATTTCGTACCTCACTGAGTGAGCCGAATAGAGCCCGACCGACGTGGGGATCCGTTCGCACACGAATAGGAGTACTTGGTTGTCTATCGGAGTTGGGCTCAGGGTCGGCACTGCAGTATCGACCGCAGTTGTGGCGTCGAACGATCCGGGGTCACCGGATCCGATCGTCATCGTCAGAGACACCGTCCTTCACATGTGTCCGGACGGTACGGCGATTCTCGGCGGATCCCCGCCGCGCACGAACGGCGAAACCAGCACTGTGTCGGCGTTTCTTCCGAGCGTGGGCGACCCCGTGGGCGTCGAGGTCGGTGAAGGGTCGCGTTTCCGCGCCGAGGACCTGGTTGCCGGTTCGATGCGCTGCCTTCTCAGGGAATGCGAGCCTCTCCCCGACCACGGCGGACGCACCGGCGGTACCCCCGACATCTTTGCCGCATATCCCACCCGGTGGGACTCGGCGACGGTGGCGGCACTGCGTGACGCTCTGGACTACGCCGACATGTCCTATCTCTCGCTCGTTTCGGACGCTGAAGCGGCGGCGGCATGGTTCGAATCCGAGATCGCTGAGCGTCCCGGTCAGCTCGTCGGCATCTACCACGTCGATGACGCCGGTGCCACCGTGTCACTGATCCGCTCAGGTGTCGAGGCGGGCAAGGCGTTCCGCTTCTCCTCGGGAGGGTCCCCCACCGCTCAACTCGCAACCGCACTCGGTGCGTTCGGTTGGCTACCGAGCAACCTCGACGCCGTGGTTGTCACTGGCGACGGACTGATCGCGAGAGATTCCGCAGCAGTACAGGAACTTGCGAACACGGTCAGCGAGAAGTTCGACGTACGTTGCGTCGTCGGCCCCGGGCCGGAGCAGACCGCAGCCCTTGGGGCCGCGATCCGCGCCGCAGGCTTCAACCCGACCACACACAAGATCACTCCTATCGGGCTGCCGCCTTCCTACGAGGTAACCGAGGTGATCGAAGCCGTCGTCGACGCCGGGCTCGAGAACGAGGCTGATTCCGAGGACCACGAGGTGAATCCCACACCATTGACGCCTGTCCAAGCAGCCGCTCCCCCGCAGCTCTCCACCAGCGGGGAGGCCCCCAATTCCGCCGCTTCCTCAGTCGCGCTGCTCGAGGATGCTCCGGCACCCGTCACGGTGCCCGACGAAGACTCCGCCGACGAAGACTCCGCCGACGAAGACTCCGCTGACGATGATCCCGCCCCCGACACAAGTTCTCGGGATTCCTGGCTCATGGCCGCAGCGGTCGGTGTGGTACTCGTACTGGTCGCAATAGCCTTCGTATGGCTCGTCCTTTGATCTCGATCACGAGGCGAAGTCGTTGTCGGGTGTATCGAATGGCTCGACCCGCGTTGATTCAGGCTTTGATTTGCAGGGGTGGTTCGGTAAATAGTGGTGTTCCGTCGCCGACCGATTAATCCACGTTCGGTAGCGCGGACCGGGACTGTGTGCGCCCGCATATCAAGCCGCCGCCTACCCTGTCCCGGTGACCGAATCAGATGCGACCCCCGAGCAGTCGGAAACCGAGTGCTCGAGAGCGGGAGAACCACTCCCCGACCCGTTGGTGCGCGACGATCGGTTGAAGCTGTTCGCCTTTGCCACAGCCGAAAAGCGCATGGAGTACCTGTGGGTGCTTCGCGCCTTCGACCACGCTCGCGCGAACTACGTGGTCTTGCTACACGCCGCAGAGGTGTCCCGGGTTCTCGAACGCATCGCCGACGAACCGGCCGGGCGCCTCTCCCCCGCCGATATCACTCCCCTACTCGAACAACTACACGCGTGGGAGGTTCTCGAACGCAGCTACGACGGCACGCGGGCTGCGACTCTCGCCGAATACCGAAACCGTCATTTCGTCTACCAGTTGAGCCCGGCCGGCTACCAGGTATTCCGCGCCGTCGAGGACGTCCTCTCAGCGCGGCTCGACGACGCATCATTGTCTCGTCTCGCCTTGCCAGATCTGCTGGCAGACATGGAGGACCTCGCAGCGGCCAACCGCGCGGCCGAGAGCGACCTGATCTTCCGCAAGCTCAGCCGACTCGACTCCACACTGTCGGACATGGCAACCAGGGCCGCGCACTTCTACCTCACTCTCGGCGATCTAGTCCGCACCACCGAGATCACGCCCGAGACCTTTCTGTCACACAAGGACGCACTGATCACCCATATGCGCGAGTTCAGTTCCGACCTGTCGCGGTACGCGCCGAAACTCGCCGCGGCAATCAGAAAGGTCGAATCGACCGGAATCGACGAACTCATCCAGCGAGCCTCGTCAAGTGATGAGCGCGTGTTCCTGTCGCCCGCGGAACGAGAAGCCGACTGGCGTGCCCGCTGGGCCGGGCTGACCCAGTGGTTCGTGTCACCCGAATCCGGGCAGAGCGAGTCCGAACGGCTTCGCGAAGGCACCATGAGTGCAATCTCAGCCGTGCTGTCGCTGCTGCGCCGGGTGACGGAAACTCGACGAGGCGGAGTGAGCCGTGAGAGCCAGTTGCGGCACCTTGCCGAATGGTTCGCGGCCACGCCATCCGAGGAGTCGGCGCACGCCCTGTTCCAGGCCGTGTTCGATCTCGGTCGACCGAGGCATCTATCGATGGTGCACCCGGACGCCGACATCATTCCCGATTCGCAGTCCTGGTGGGACGCAACCCCGGTCGAGATCTCCCGCACTCTCGCCGAAACGGGCCGGCCACCTTCTCCCGGTATTCCTGCTCGGGTGCAGCGCAATGATGCAAGCATCCGGCGGCTGCGCGAGGAACAACTCGCTGCACAACGCTCTCGGACCTTCGCTGCCCGCTCCCTCGCGGCGGGTGGAGTATACGAACGGACTCTCGACAACGCCGAAACCGACGTCCTGCTCCGCCTGCTCAATGCCGCCCTCACGGCCGGAGTTCAGGTCAGTGGACGTGTCGGCAGCGCCTCCGGTTCCGAGAACGGGGTCAAGCTCACGCTGAGCCCACACACCGAATCCACAACGGTGCAGACCGCACGTGGGCGCCTGCATCTCGACGGACTGCGGGTGACCGTCCAGTGAGCGTCCACGACATACCGCCGCTCGCGCGCGACTCGTACCAGCGGGCCGCACGGATCATCCTGTCGAATCACTTGGTGACGCAAACATATCCGGATCGCGTCGCTCTGCCACTTCTGCGTCGTTGGGCCACCGAATTACGCGACGATCTATCGGAACTGTTCGGGTATCGCCTCGAGATCACGGAGACGACGGCTCGGTTGTACACGGTGGCCGACCAGCTCGATGCCGGCGCACCGGCCAAGACGGCAACGGGCCGCACGTTCGACCGGTACCGCTACGCCTACCTGGCCCTGACTCTCGCTGCGCTGGGCCGCGCCGGCAATCAGATCACCCTGTCCGAACTCGCGGACCACGTGGCCGCTTCTGCCTCCCACGTGGCCGGGATCGAACTCTCGACCGAACGCGCCGCAGATCGCGATGCATTCGTGGACGCGGTTCGCTGGCTCGAAGTTCGGGGGGCGATCGCCCTCGCCGATGGTGACGCTGGAGGCTGGGCGACCAATCCCGATGCGGGCGAAGCACTTTACGACATCGACCGTTCGGTGGTGATTGCCCTGTTCCGGCCACCGCGCGCCCTCCAGCACCTCCGCTCTGTCCGCGACCTGCTCGCGGGGGCGGACACCGAGGGAGCCGGCGGGGCAGTCGAACGTGTAGCCGACACGAAAGAGGTGGCCCGGCGAGTGCGACGCGCACTCGTGTCGCGGCCCGTCGTGTATGCCAGCGACCTCGACGACGACGAGCGCCTGCAACTCGCGCTACCGCGGACCGCTGCAGACGTGGGGCTGCTGACGGGGCTGGTCCCGGAGCGCCGACGCGAGGGTATCGCCATGATCGACCCGTCGGGACGATTCTCCGACACACGGTTCCCGGGTACCGGGACCGTCGCCCAGGTCGCATTGCTGCTCGCCGGCGAACTGGCAGACCGGGTGCTCGATCCCGACGCACCCAGCGGGGTTCAATTGGCCAAGCCCAAACACCACTGTGCGGCCTTGGCTGCACAACTCGACGGTGCGGTGCCGCTCTCCGGAATCTTCGGCAGTCTTGCCGGGGAGTCCGGTGATGTTCAGTTGCCGCCCGCCGCGTCCGAACCCACTCTGTATCCGTTGGTGGAAGACAGCCGGATCCGCTCGGTCATGACCTCACTCGCCGATCGATACGGCAGAACGTTCGCTGCAGCCTGGCAGACCGACCCGGTAGGCCTCGGAGACGCCGCAGTAGCCCTCCTCGAACGGCTGGGCCTGGTATCCACTGTTCCCGGCGGTGTGCTCGTGCTACCCGCGCTCGCTCGATATCGCGGGGTCGTCGCCCACATCCGGGACCGGACGCCGGAAATCGATCTGTTTCATCATTCGTCCGACGACAGCAAGGATGCCACCGTATGACCAGCGCGCGCTTCAGGCCCACCCGCGCCGGAATCATCAACCTTTGGGATTACCGCGATCAGGAGTTCTCCTTCGCCGACGGCAGACTTGTTCTGCGTGGTCCCAACGGGTCCGGCAAGACCAAGGCGCTCGAAGTGCTCTTCCCCTTCGTTCTCGACGGCCGTATCGAACCGAGGCGACTCAATCCCTTTGCCGGTGAAGAGCGGACGATGAAGTCGAACCTGCTCTATCGCGGACAGGAAAGCGCGTATTCCTACGTGTGGATGGAATTCTGCCGCGGACGGCAAGACGACCCCGAAGCGGTGACCGTCGGGATCGGAATGCGCGCCTCCCGTACTTCGGACAAGGTGACCCGGTGGTACTTCGTCGCCGACGGACGGGTGGGCGTCGATTTCTCCCTCCTCTCCTCCGACGAGCGTCCACTGACGAAGAAGCAACTAGGCGAGCAGATCGGCACAGATTGCCTGACCGATCGGCCGCTGGACTACCGCGCCGCGATCGACGCGCGCATGTTCGGCCTCGGCTCCGAGCGGTACGACCAGTTGATCACGTTGATCCTCACTCTCAGGCGTCCGCAACTGGCGAAGAATCTCGACCCGAAGGGGCTGTCTCAGGCCCTGACCGATGGTTTGCGACCACTCGACGAGCAGCTGGTGCTCGAGGCCGCCCGGTCGTTCAGCGACATGGAGGAGGTGGGGCGCGCGCTCGAGGGACTGGCCACAGCCGATCAGGCCACCAAGAAGTTCGTCGGCGTCTACACCCGATATCTGCGCCAACAGGCGCGCTCGGACGTCGACCAGCTCGCCACGCGACTCGAGGCGGCGGACAGGGGAGCCGCTGCCCTCCATGAGGCAGCGACCGAACAAGCCCGCAGCCAAGAAGCCCGCTCTGCCTCGGAGACTGTTTTCGCCGAGGCAGAGCGGGCACTCGAGCACGCGATCGCCAATCTCGACGCGCTGAAGCGTTCGACCGCATACCAGGGCCGCACGCAGCTCGACGATTTGGTTCAGGTCGTATCGCGGTTGGAGAAGTCCACCGCGCAGCAGGTGGACAAGGCGCGCAAAGCCCTGGCGACGTCGGCCCAGCGCGAAAGCGAGGCCGCTCGGGCCGATGCCACCGTGAAACAGCTCGCGGAGGCACTCGATCGGGCAGAGAGCGATCTACGTCTCGCTGCCGAGGATGCCGGAATTGCCTGGACGCTGCTGCCCGACGGGGTTCGCCCAGACGAGCTGGCTGCCGCGGTGCACAGCCGCGTCGAGGAGCGTCACGACGATGTACAAGCGGTGCGAGCAGCGTTGGTAGCGGTCGAGAAGGCCGGCGCCGAGCGTTCTCGCGCCGACGCCGCGGCGCGACGTGGCCGTGAGCAACTCCGCCTCGCCGAGGCCGCTGTCCTCGAAGCCGAGGCGACAGTGGAGTTGGCGCGCAGCCACTGCTCGGCGGCCCTCCAATCCTGGTGGACCGAGCACTCGGGTTTCGTTGCCTCGGTCGGTGTGAAGTCTGCGGTGTTCGACGCCCTCGACTCCGCTTTGGGGCGCACAGGTGAGGACGACGCGCCCAGACTCGGAGAAGTGTTCGCCGAGCACATCGCTGATGCTGTCGAATCGCTACAGCATCGACGTCGCCAAGCTGACGCCGAGATCGTCGCGGCCACCACGAAAATCGCCGAGTTACACTGCGCCCGTGCACACGTCGAGGCCCACCACGACGACGCTCCCGCCGCCTTCGCCGCCCGCACAGGTTCGAGGGCGGAACTCCCCGGTGCTCCCCTCTGGCGGCTCGTCCGCTTCCACGACGGTACCGACCCCACTGTCGCGGCCGGGATCGAGGCCGCACTGCACGCCGCTAACCTGCTGGACGGCTGGGTATTCGGCGGTACAGGACCTCTCCCGGACGCCGAGTCGGAGCAATATCTTGTGGCGCTGGCGGAACAGGACAGGCCGAGCGGTCGCACACTCGCGGATGTACTGGATGTCGAGCCAGACACTGGAGTACCCGAGGATCGAGTCCGGGCCATTCTCGAGTCGATTTCATGGGTGGAAGACAGTTCCGTGCAGGACGACGCGGACATCTCCGTCAGCCGGGTCGGCGGATATCGGCAAGGTGTGCAACAGGGTTCACACACCAAAACCGAGGCCGAGTACATCGGCACCACCGCCCGCGCACGCAGGCGCGTAGCGAAGATAGCCGAGCTCGATCGTGAGATCCGCGAGGCCGAAGCGGTATCGGCGGCGGCACGGATGGCGGAAGCTGAGGCCGGCGGGGCGCTGAACCGGCTGACCGAGGTGGCCGGAACTCTCCCCCGCATCGCCCCGATCCTTTCCGCGTTTCGGACGGTTACCGAGGCCGCGGGCGTCCTCCGCTCGCGCGCCGAGAACGCTTCGGTGGCGGACCGCGAACTCGATCAGGCCATCGCGGACCTGTCCGAGAAGGAGAAGCAGCTGCGCACCGTCGCGGCCGGGCGCAAGACTCCCTACCTCGCGCGTGATCTCGATTCTCTGGCTGCAGCGATTCGCCATTTCGGGAAGCAGGGCGAGGTCGTGCTGCGACGCCGAAGCGATCATCTCAAGGAGCTCGAACGCTCCCGTGAGGCACGCGATCGGCTAACCGAAGCGCGTGGCAACGCAGAGGAGTTCGCGGAAGAAGCCGCTATCGCCGAGGAGAGTCTGGCAACGCAGATCCAGGGGCTCGAAACGCTCCGAGACAACCTCGGCGCCAGTGCCGAACAGATCGACGCCCAACTCGACGAAGCACACGGCAGAATCGAAGCATGCAAGGAGCAACAAAGAATCGCACGCAAGGCCGACGGCGACGCGATCAGGGCGCTCGGAAAGGCCGAAAGTGCGTATGAGGGTGCAGTGACCGCGCTGCATCTCACGATCACCGAAGCTCAGACCGCCGCGACGCGACTGAAGCCATATGCCCGCCGCGACCTCCTCGAACTACTCGGAATCGAAACCGAGCACCAGTGGCCCACGAGTGCCTCGGCATGGATGCGCTCGGATCAACTCGTGTACCGGATCCAGATGGCGGACGGCGACACCCACGTACTCCCCGCCGAGGTCCTCTCGTTGTATCGCGCCATGAATTCGGTCACCGAGTCGATTCGGGTCACCGAGGCGACCCGCAAGTCCACACGCACCGCATTGAACTCTGCACTGCAGGACTTCGACACAAGCATTGCTGTGGCCGGCCAGGACTACCGCGCGCACTGGGACGACCCGGACGGGCTCACCATCGTTCAGGTGCAAGACGATCAGGGCTGGTCAGCCCTGGGAGATTTCGCCTCCCACATCGCCTCCGCCCGAACCGATCAGGAGCTCCTCCTGACCGAGTCCGAGCGCCGGATCCTCGAGGACGCCCTGCTCACCGGACTCGCCCAGCAGATCCATGAACGCACCATCGATGCCCGCGATCTGATCGCCCGGATGGGAGCGGAGATGCGCAAGCGACGGATGTCCTCAGGCAACACCGTCGGCGTGCACTGGGTGCTCGCGGACAACCTCGACGACGACGCTCGTGCCATCTCGAAACTACTCGACCGCGACGCGTCCGCGCTCGGGCCCGACGACTTGGCCGCCATGCGTGCACATTTCGCGGCGCAGATCCGCACCGCCCGGGCTGCGCACCCTGAGCGTTCGTATCCCGAGATACTCGCCTCTGCCCTGGACTACCGCAAGTGGCGGGTTTTCTCCTTCTCGCTGATCGGCGGTGACGGCAGCGAAGACCGGCTCACGGTTGCCCGGCACAGTGCCCTGTCGGGCGGTGAGCAGTCCGTCTCGCTTCATCTCCCACTCTTCGCCGCGGCCCACGTCATGCTCGACTCGGCCGACCCCCATGCACCCCGTCTACTCGCGTTGGACGAGGCATTCGCGGGCGTCGACGACAATGGCCGTGCAGAACTCCTCGGCCTGAGTGTGCAGTTCGATCTGGACCTGTTCATGACGGGCTATGACCTCTGGATCACATACGCGGGAGTTCCTGGCTGCGCGCACTACGACCTCGCCCACTCGACCGCCGCACACACTGTCAGCGCGACCTTGCTGGTGTGGACGGACAGTGAACTACTCGGCGAACACGACGGTACAGAGCTGGCTAGGGCATTGGGGTCGCCTCTACGCCGGCGAGTCCCGGCCCACGTCGAGGGTGGATTCGAATTCGCGGAGGTGTGAGCGGTGACCGACTGGCACGGAACTCCGGAACTGGCAGCGCTTCTTGACGCTGCCCGCTCGAAGCTGGAGAGAAATCATCTCCGTGTCGAAGGCAACATCAGGGTGCCCGCCTCGCCGGATGCACCGGATCTGTGGCGACTTTGCAATGCCATCCGCGGTGGACGGGCCACGAGCTTCACCAGACAGATTTCGGTTCCATTGACCGAACTCGATCGATGGTTGTTGCTCAATTGCGGACAGGGCCTTCTCCAGACACTCGGGCCGCTGCACAACAAGAGGATGTCCGACGATGAGAAGGACGCCTATCGCGAACACTGGCCTCGCGAAATACGAAACCGTCTCGGTGCCCGAGCTGACGAGCGCTGGCTCGCGTGGCTTCGAACCAGCGGAAAGCTCGTGCAGAACAGTAACTTCGACGCTCTGCGCCTGACACCCGATGTCCTGGGGATGCTGCCTGCCGAAGGCATTTCTCTGACCGAACTCGCCGAACGCGCGACCGGGGACACCAAAGCGCTCAGTCGCGACCGACGGTTGGCGTCGATAGTTTTGTCCGCTCTGGCTTTCGAGCAGGGGGTACCGCGACCGGAGTCCGTCGAGTCCGAACGTGCAATCTGGGAAGCTGCGGGCGTCGTCGTCGACACACTGTCGAGCCAGGTGATGACGATCGGCGTCCGAGTGCACGAGAAGCACCTGATCGGCCGAATCCTGAACGAGTCCTCGGATGAGGGTGTACCTTCCATCCTCACGCTCGACCAGCTCACCCGCTATTCCGTCACACCGACCGGCGGCCCTGTTTTCGTCTGTGAGAACCCAGCTGTTATCGCCGCGGCGGCGCGCACCCTGGGTTCACAGTGCCCTGCGCTGATTTGCACCCAGGGGCAACCATCCGCGGCAGCGCGTCGACTGCTCGACGTTTTCAGCGACCATCATGTCCACTGGCGTGGTGACTTCGACTGGACAGGTCTGCGGGCCACGGCGAGGGCGATTGCCGACTACGAGGCGGTGCCCTGGCTCATGGACGCAGAGACTTACCGCACCGCCGTAGGCCGCGGTCCGTCGGAGCCATTCAAAGAATCCGACACTCCGTGCGACGCCCCATGGGACACAGAGCTGTCGACGCTCATGAAAGCGTCCGGGAAGACAGTCATGGAGGAGCGCATCATCCCGGAACTCATGGCATCGCTCCGAGTAGCAACGAATCGTTGACGGCAGGCGGCGGACAAGTTCACACGGGAGCGTCGGTCAGCGGAGGGAGACGCCGAGGAGAGCATCCACCGCGTCGGCGAACTCGCTCGGTGCGTTCGCGTCGGAGCCGCCGTTGTCGAGAGCGCGGCGGGCCCAGCCGTCCAGGGCGTCGAGCGCCTTCGGGGTGTCGAGATCATCGGCGAGATGCTGCCGCAGGCGCGCGATCGTGTCGGTGGCGGACTGAGCCGACTGCAGCGCAGCAGCGTCCCTCCACAAGGTCAGTCGGTTGCCCGCATCGGTGAGCACCTGGTCGGTCCAGGGCCGATCCTGGCGGTAGTGCCCGGACAGCAGTCCCAGCCGGATGGCGGCCGGGTCGACGCCCTCACCGCGCAACTTGGACACGAACACAAGGTTGCCGCGACTCTTCGACATCTTCTCGCCGTCCAGCCCGATCATGCCTGTATGCACGTAATGGCGTGCGAAGCGACGGGCTCCGGTGGCCGACTCGGCGTGGGCGGCAGAGAACTCGTGGTGCGGAAAGATCAGGTCGCTACCGCCTCCCTGAACGTCGAACCCGGAGCCGATGCGGTTGAGCGCGATCGCCGAACACTCGATGTGCCAGCCGGGACGACCGGGCCCGAACGGAGAAGGCCACGAAGGCTCGCCCTCACGGGCTGCTCGCCATACCAGCGCATCGAGGGGATTCTGCTTGCCGATGCGATCGGGATCGCCACCGCGCTCGGCGAAGAGCTTCTCCATGGTCTCGCGGTCGTAGCCGGACTCGTAGCCGAACTGCTCGGTCGCATTCGCCCTGAAGTAGACGTCAGGGAACTCGGGATCGTCGACGACATACGCGGCACCGGACGCGACGAACTTCTCGACCATCTCGATTACTTCGCCAATTGACTCGACGGCCCCGATGTAGTCACGCGGCGGCAGGACCCGGAGCGCTTCCATGTCTTCACGAAACAGCGCCGTCTCACGCATTCCGAGGACGACCCAGTCTTCGCCGTCGCGATTGGCGCGCTCGAACAGCGGATCATCGATGTCGGTGACGTTTTGCACATAGTGGACGTCGCGGCCGGCGTCACGCCAAATCCGGTTCACCAGATCGAACGTCAGATACGTCGCCGCGTGACCGAGATGCGTGGCGTCATAGGGTGTGATGCCGCACACGTACATGGTGGCGGTCTGTCCCGGTGTAACCGGACGAACCTGCCGGTCAGCGGTGTCGAACAATCGCAGCGGGGGGCCTTGGCCGGGGACGGACGGGACAGGAGTTTCGGACCAAGACTGCATGACAGTGAGCCTAATCGACCCATGTTTCCGGCTCGACCGGAGCCGCCTCGCTCAGAACGCCGGCCACGGTATCGGCCTTCGGCCACTCGGCCGCGGCATAACCGGAGCTGCGACGAGGTCGACGGCACGTTCATACAGTGCGACGACTTCGTCCGCGGTGATGTGCTCACCGAGGACCGCGGCGAAGTTGCCCTCTAGCGATGAGATCAATCCGACGATGTCGGCTACGAGCGCTTCCGGCACTCGAGTCCCGGCCCACCCCCACAGCACGGTCCGCAGCTTGTTCTCGGTGTGCAAGCAGATGCCGTGGTCGACGCCGTATACGGCGCCGTCGAGGCCCTCGAGCGCGTGGCCACCCTTGCGATCGGCATTGTTGATCAGTACGTCCAGCACGGCCATCCGTTGCAGGCGGGGGTCGTCGGCATGGATGAGCACGATCGGGTTGCCATCCATATCGCTGGCCTGCAGGATCTCGAACCACCCGGGCGGGACTGTCTCCGGTGAACAGATGTCGACCAGATCTAGACCTGCTGCGCCATTCCCATGACGGTCCGCTGTGTCAACCCATCGCTGCACCATTCCGCGGCCGAACGGACCCTCACGCAGGACGGTACGGGGAATCACACTCCAGCCGAGTTGCTCGGACACCAGATACGACGCGTACTCGCGTCCGGCAAGTGTGCCGTCCGGGAAGTCCCACAAGGCGCGCTCTCCGCGGATCGGTTTGTACACGCACCGAACGATGCTCTCACCCAAGACCGCATCGCAGACCAAGGTGGCGTTGCTGGCGTCGGTGATCCGGCCGACGAGAGTCAACTCACCGACCAGCAGGGCATCGGACTCTTCACCGGACTCGGGGGGATCGGCCTCCTCGGCAGACAACCTCACTCCTCCTCGTCCTGCTCCTGCGTGAGTCCGAAGCTCTGGCCGCGGCGGTATCCGTTGGTTCGAATGCAGATGTGTCCCTCTGGCGCGAGCGGCTCGGTACACAGCGGGCAGGGCGCGCGTCCGGCGGCAATGACTCGCTCCGACCGCAGCGAAAAGTCGCGGGCCTGTAACGGGGAGAGAAACACCCGTACGGCGTCCGGTCCGTCCTCGGAGTCATCGAGGACAACGGATTCGTCGAACTCGGTTTCGCTGACAGCAAGCAGCTCGACCACTACGGACTCGGCGTCCGCGTCCCAGCCCAGCCCCATCGTGCCGACCCGGAACTCGACATCGATCGGGGTCACCAGCGGGCTGACATCGTCGAGCTGGGCACCCTGCGGCGGTACCTCCGTGCCGAACCGGCGATGCACTTCCTCGAGGAGCAACCCCATCCGATCGGCCAGTACCTGGACCTGCTGCTTCTCCAACAAGACGCTGATCACGCGAGTCTCGTGCACGGCCTGGAGATAGAAGGACCTGTCTCCCGGCTCGCCCACCGTTCCTGCAATGAATCGGTCAGGAGTGCGGAATACGTGAATTGCGCGTGACATTGCGCCTCCTTCAACTGGAGCCGGGCACTGTTGCGGCACCGCCTACTCGTTGTTCCGTCTCAGACTGTTCCTGACAGCGTGCTCCATTCATTATCCTTCAATCGTCACAGCCGGACCTCACCGCCCGGCACCGATCCGGACACTTCCGCGCCACCCGATGTCGGAGACGTATTCACACCCGCCAGATCTGCCCCGGTGTCGTTCATCTTCAGCACGTACGGACGTGTCGAGGTGTAGCGGATGACGCTGATCGAGGCCGGTTCGGCAACAATCCTCTGCAATCCGTCGAGATGCGCGCCGAGTGCGTCGACGAGTATCGACTTGATGACGTCTCCGTGAGAGCACGCCACCCACACCACGTCTCGGCCGTGCAATTCCGCGAGCCTCGCGTCGTGTTCCCGGACCGCAGCCACGGCCCGCGCCTGGACCTGCGCCAGTCCTTCTCCCCCCGGAAAGACCGCGGCGGACGCGTGCTGCTGCACGACCTTCCACAACGACTCCTCGAGCAGGCCCTTCAGCTCGCGTCCGGTCCACTCGCCGTAATCGACCTCGGCGAGCCGCTGTTCAACGACCGGGGCCAAACGGCGCGCCCGGGCGAGCGGTTCGATCGTCTGCTCGCAGCGGACCAGTGGTGAGTGCACGATTTCCTCGATCGGAACATCTGAGAGCCGCGACACGAGATTCCGCGCCTGCTCGCGACCACGGTCCTCGAGTTCAACCCCCGGCAACCGGCCGGCAAGCGTGCCCGCGGTGTTGGACGTAGACAGGCCGTGGCGTAAGAGAACAACCGTCATTGACCCAGCCTAGTGTCGTGGCCTCCCGTACCGCCTGATGTCAGGTGGCCGAAACAACACCGGTTGCGAGAAGTGACAGCACGACGACGCCGAGAACGATGCGATATCCGACGAACCAGTACATCGAGTGATTGACAACGAATCGGAGCAGCCATGCGATCGACGCGTATCCGACGGCAAACGCGATCACAGTGGCGACGAACAACTGCGGTCCACTGGCATCGAGACCCTCACCAGCCGGTTCGAACGCGTCGGGAAGGCTGAACAGGCCGGATGCCACGACGGCAGGTATCGCGAGGAGAAAGGAATACCTGGCGGCGGCCTCACGAGTGAGCCCGAGGAACAACCCTGCGCTGATCGTGCCGCCCGATCTCGAAACACCCGGGATCAGTGCGAGTGCCTGAGCCGAACCCATGATGATGCCGTCCCTGGCACGAAGGTCTTCGATGGGACGCACCTTCCGCCCGTAGTACTCGGCCGCTGCGATGACCAGAGCGAAGACGATCAGCATTGTCGCGATCAACCACAGATTTCGGGCACTGGTGCGGATCTGATCCTTGAAGAAGAATCCGAGCACACCCACCGGAATCGTGCCGATGATCACATACCAGCCCAACCGGTAGTCGAGGTCACCGCGATGCTCGGGGTGAAACAGTCCCCGAAACCATGCGGCCACGATCCGCACGATATCGCGGGCGAAGTAGATGAGCACGGCGGCTTCCGTGCCGAGCTGGGTCACAGCAGTGAATGACGCGCCCGCATCGGTACCGAAGAAAATCTCTGACACGATCCTCAAGTGGCCTGAGGAGGAGATCGGCAAGAACTCGGTCAGCCCCTGGGTCGTCCCCAGGACAATCGCCTGGAGCCAGGTCATCGCTTCGCCCATTATTCGGAGATCCCCTCGAAATCACTGAATGTGCCCTGCTGAAGCCGATTTCCCATGTCACGTTCGTCATTCACCGGCGCTACCGTACCGGGAAGTGGGACCTCCGGCAGAATCCGGCGTGGCAAGGCCCCGGTCACGCAATGCCCCACTAGTCTGCTCGTGTGGTGGACAGTCCCGGGAGCCATCCGTTGACTCCCGGCCGGAACGAGCGATAGGCGGTTATGGAACACAGAGCGGTCGGAGCAAGCGGTCTACGGGTGTCACGGCTCGGTCTGGGCACGCTCAATTGGGGTCGAGACACCGACGGCGACGAAGCGGCCGCACAGATCGCAGCCTTCGTCGATGCTGGTGGAACACTCGTCGATACCTCGCCCGCGTACGGCGACGGTGTCGCTCAGCGAATTCTGGCGGAACTCCTCGACGATGTGGTGCCGCGCACGGACGTCGTCCTGAGTTCGAGTGCCGGCATCTGGCCCAAGGGCCCCTCTCGGGTCGACTGCTCGCGGCGGGGCCTGATCGCTCAGCTCGACGCCACCCTGCGCGAACTCGGCACCGACCATCTCGACATGTGGCAGGTCGCCACGTGGGATCCGTTCACCCCGGTCGACGAGGTTGCCGCCACACTCGATTACGCGGTGTCGAGCGGCCGAGTTCGCTACGTCGGGGTCAGGGGCTACCTCGGGTGGCAATTGGCCACTGCGGCAAGTACATATGGGTCCACGGCTCTCATTGCCACGCAGGTCGAATACTCCCTCCTCGCACGAGGGGTGGAGGAAGAACTCGTCCCGGCTGCCACCCACCACGGGATCGGCATTTTTGCGGCGGTCCCCCTCGCGCGTGGTGTCCTGACGGGCAAGTACCGCAACGGCATTCCCGTCGACTCGCGCGGTGCCGACGACGCGCACGCCGAGGACGTCAAGAGTTACCTCACCGATTCCTCGGTCCGAGTTGTGGATGCGGTCGTGACCGCGGCCGACGGTCTGGGGACTTCCCCGCTGGCCGTCGCGCTCGCCTGGGCTCGTGACCGGCCCGGTGTCGCGAGCGCCGTAGTCGGGGCCAGGGATATCGCGCAGTTGACCGGGGTGCTGGTCGCCGAAGAACTCAGGCTACCGCGCGCGATCGCATCTGCGTTGGACGACGTCAGCGCCTAGCTTCGCAGCGGCAGTCACACCTTAGACTCCTACCGTGACCAATCCTCCCGAAGACCTACCTCGCTACCGCGTGATCACTGGACCCGATGATGCCGCGTTCTGTCATCGGGTAAGTGAGGAGCTTGCCAAGGGATACGTGCTCCACGCTGGGCCGGCCGCGACATTCAACGGTGAGTCGGTGATCCTCGCGCAGGCAATGATCTGGGGCGGGTAGCGTCCTTTCGGTTCTCCACCCTCCCGGTATCCGGAGCACGTCCGCCGATCAACGTTCCGAGACGACCGAGAAGGGCGCGGACCGTCGTTCCGTTTTCTTGCCGTACCACCGCAGATCAGGGTCGGACACGGCATCCCGAACGACGGCGATGACGCTGCGCTCGTCGGTCAGGTCAATTTCACGGACCGATCGCCGCGCTGACGCCACGATGTCGTCCGGGCTCGGCACGTCGTTCTCGGCGTCCACTCGGTATATCTCGACGTGCATAGTGCGCTTGCGCACCCGGAATGCGTAGGAATTGCCTTCTGCTGTAGTGCCGAAGCCGTGTGCGTACGCTCCGACCGAGATGTCTTCGACTGTAAAGGTCTGTGTCGCGGGTATCTCCATGGACTTCTCCTCGATTTCCTCACCCGGTTTCGAGAAACAGCCGGGCGGGGTCAACGGTGACCGAATGGGCGAGCGATTTACGGATCAGTAATGCTAGTGGACAGTTGTGCAAGGGCGGGTCTACGAGAACACCAAGGAGTAGAACATGGCGGGACGAGGAATGCGCACCGTTGCCACCAGTATCGGACTAGCATTTCTCCTGGTCACGGGCTGTTCCTCGAATTCCGACGAAGATGTGGCGGTGACGATCGAACCTGCGAGCGCCGCGCAGTCCCCGCCCCAGAACACCGTGCCCGCCGGTACCGTCCACCCCGTGGGCGCACCGATCGCTTCCACCACGTTCGACGCCGAGACACGAACTGCGGTGGTCATGCCGGACTCCGATAACCAGATTCTGCTGTTTTCGGGCGACGACCTCGCAGCACCCACGCGCGCCATACCGGTGGATCAAAGCGTCACGCAGGTCTCGATCGCACCTGGCGGAGTCGCACTCCTCGCCATGAACAACCAGGTAGGGCGCCTGGACCTGCGTACTGGAGAGCTGACGTTCATCCCCGCCGACGGTGATGTACGGTCGGTAGCCCAACTTCCCGACGGCCGAATCGCAACGGGACTGAGCGATGGCAAAATTCACATCGAAGACCCAGAGACGAACCGAACACAGGTAATCGACGGCTTGACCTCGGTCGACGAACTGGCCGTCGTCGGAGACACTCTCACTGCCCTCGACCGCGGTCAGACGTCCATCACGGCGATCGACGTTCCGGACTCGTCGCTCGGCCTCGCGTTGCGGGCCGGTGAAGGGGCCACGCAGCTGACCACCGACCACTTCGGGCGGATCCTCGTAACCGACACCAGAGGTGACGAGTTGCTCGTTTACACCACCGACGCCCTGATTCTGCGCCAGCGGTTCCCGACCGGTCCGGCCCCGTACGGTGTCGCGTACGACGACCGATCCGACACAGCCTGGGTGACCCTGACCGGGGACAACGAAGTGGTCGGTTTCGATCTGTCCAGCGGAGTCGGGGTGGAAACTGCCCGTTATTCCACAGTCCGCCAGCCGAACTCCATCGCGGTCGATACCGTAAACGGTGACCTCCTGATAGGTTCCGCGACAGGAGACGGCCTGCAGCAGATCCCGACGAGGAGTCCGTAGATGTCATCGCATTCACGCCGCGTCCCCGCCGGATGGGAAACCGAATCCGAAGAGTTCGAGTACGTGCCGCTTCGGCTGCCACCTGAAGTCACGCGCATCAGTGCATCAATGAGGTTGGCGATCCAGGCGGAGTTCGGCGGCTGGGAACTCTCTCGGGTCCGCCTGTACTCCGACGGAAGCCGTCGCGTGCTGCTCAAGCGAAAGAAGACCGTTCACCATGTCCCCGACCCCGCGATCTAGGGAGACGCCGTTGTACCACCTGCTTCTTCGGGTGATGTTCCTCCTTCCCCCCGAGAGGATTCATCACCTGGCCTTTGCCGCGATGCGGATGGTCACCCGGTTTGCACCCCTTCGCCGACTGGTCGAGAAGGTTCTCGTCGTGGACGATCCGGTACTGCGGAATACCGTATTCGGACTAGAGTTCCCGGCCCCACTCGGTCTCGCTGCCGGATTCGACAAGGACGGGACGGGTGTGGACGCGTGGGGGTCTCTGGGTTTCGGTTTTGCGGAAGTAGGCACCGTCACCGCACGAGCGCAGCCAGGCAATCCCCCGCCTCGCCTGTTCCGGCTGCCCGCGGACCGCGCCCTGATCAACCGGATGGGTTTCAACAACCACGGCGCCGGCAACGCCGCCAACAATCTTCGCCGTCGCCGGGCCGGTATTCCGATCGGTGCGAATATCGGCAAGACCAAACTCGTCGACGCCGCGGATGCGCCCGCCGATTACACGGCGAGTGCGCATCTACTCGGCCCACTCGCGGACTTCATGGTGGTCAACGTCAGCTCGCCCAACACCCCGGGCCTTCGCGACCTCCAGGCTGTCGAATCGCTTCGGCCCCTGCTGCGTGCCGTACTCGACTCCGTGACCATCCCGGTTCTGGTCAAGATCGCCCCCGACCTGTCGGACGAGGATGTCGACGCGGTCGCCGATCTCGCCGTCGAACTCGGTCTCGCCGGAATCGTAGCGACCAACACCACAGTTCGCAGGGACGGGCTGAAAACGCCGGAACCCGAGGTCAGTGCCATCGGAGCGGGCGGACTGTCTGGCGCTCCGGTCGCCGAGCGGTCCCTCGAAGTGCTCCGCCGCCTGCACGCACGGGTCGGTGGACGCCTGGTGTTGATTTCCGTCGGCGGCATCGAATCCGCCGACCAGGCGTGGGAGCGCATTCTCGCGGGTGCCTCCCTCGTGCAGGGATACACCGGCTTCATCTACGGGGGCCCGTTCTGGGCACGTCGCATCCACAAAGGCCTCGCTCGCAAGGTGCGAGCGGCCGGTTACTCGAGCATCGCTGACGCGATCGGCGCGGGCGCCATCCGCTGACCCGCGACTTCCTGTGACGACTACCGCTGGTAAGTCCCGGTGATCGTGGCCCGCGCAATGGCGTGCGAGAACACATTGAATCCGAGGAACGCCGGGGTCGAGTCCTCGGTAACCCCGTCGAGGGTCTCCACGTCGAGTGCGTGAACTGCGACGATGTATCGGTGCGGTCCGTGACCCGGTGGCGGTGCGGCACCGAGGAAGCGGCGCAGACCGCCGTCGTTCTTCAGTGTGATCGCGCCGCCGGGAAGACCGGTTCCGCCATCGTCACCGGCTCCCGTCGCCAGGGTGGTTGTCTCGGCAGGGATGTTTGCCACGGCCCAGTGCCAGAAGCCCGAGGCAGTCGGCGCATCGGGGTCGTACACAGTAACCACGAAACTCTTGGTCCCGGCCGGGAATCCGGCCCACGACAGCTGCGGAGACAGGTCTTCACCACCTGCCCCGAAAATTCCGCTGGCCTGGCCCTTCTTCAGCGGCTGCCCTTCGGTGATGTCGGTGGAGGTCAGCTCGAAGCCCGGCAGGTCGGGAAGCGCCTCGTACGGGTTCGACATACGGGTTCCTCTCTTCTCGCGAATGAATGTTTCGGATCAGCTGTGGAGCAGGAATCGTTCGAGCACTCGCGTGCCGAACAGTAGTGCGTCGACCGGAACTCTTTCGTCGACGCCGTGGAACAACGCGGTGAAATCGAGGTCTGGGGGCAACTGCAACGGAGAGAATCCGAAGCATCGAATGCCGAGCTTCGCGAAGGCCTTGGCGTCGGTTCCCCCCGACAACATGTACGGCACCGTCCGGGCTCCCGGATCATAGGCGAGGATCGCTTCGTTCATCGCGTCCACGAGATGCCCGTCGAACGTGGTCTCGTAGGGGTCGAGGTCGGTGACCCACTCGCGCTGAACGTCCGGTCCGATGAGTTCGTCGACGGTCGCCTCGAACTCTGCCAGTCGGCCGGGCAGGACCCGGCAATCTACGACGGCCTCGGCGGTCTGCGGAATGACGTTGGCCTTGTATCCGGCAGACAGCATCGTCGGATTGGCCGTGTCGCGCAGGGTGGCACCGATGAGATTGGCGATCGTCCCGAGTTTAGCGAGGGTGCCGTCGATGTCGGGCGAGGTCGGGTCCAGGTCCAGTCCCGTCTCCTCACCCGTCACCGCAAGGAATTCGGCTACCGAATCGGAGACGACCAACGGGAACGTATGCGTGCCGAGCCGGGCGACGGCCTGCGCGAGGGTGGTGACGGCGTTGTCGGTGTGCAGGAACGAACCGTGCCCCGCCCTACCCCGAGCTGTCAGCCGCATCCACTTGATGCTCTTCTCGGCGGTTTGCACGAGGTAGAGGCGCCGATCGGTGCCGTCAGGCCGCGGAACGGTCAGCGAGAAACCTCCGACCTCGCCCACGGCTTCGGTGACCCCCTCGAACAGGTCGGGGCGATTCGCGACCAGCCACTGGCACCCGTAGCGGCCGCCGGCCTCCTCGTCGGCCACGAATGCGAACACGAGATCACGGGGCGGCACAACGCCTTCCGCCTTGAATTTCCGTGCGACCGCCAACATCATCCCGCACATGTCCTTCATGTCGACCGCTCCGCGACCCCACACGTAGCCGTCCTCGACTGCGCCGGAGAAGGGGTGGACGCTCCAATCCGCGGGCTCGGCAGGCACCACGTCGAGGTGGCCGTGCAGCATCAGGGCACCGCGGTTCGGGTCCGAACCCTTCAGCCGCGCGAATACGTTGCCGCGGCCCGGCGCCCCGGACTCCACATACTCGGTCTCGTATCCCACCTCCTCGAGTTGAGTCGCCACCCACTGCGCACACTCGCGCTCGCCCTTCGTTGTGGCGAGCTCACCGGTGTTGGACGTGTCGAAGCGGATCAGCGTGCTGACGAGCTCCACGACTTCGGCTTCGGCGCGACCCTGGCCTGAGGTCTTCTGTGTAGTTGGCACTCCACTTTCCTACCACCTGATCAGCAGAAATGCTGCCGGGAAGGGCACGATTTGGGCCGTGGCGGTTCATCGGTTAATCTTTTGCAGCACCCAGGAATGGGAGCGAGCAGGTCCGAGTGGCGGAATGGCAGACGCGCTAGCTTGAGGTGCTAGTGTCCTATTAACGGACGTGGGGGTTCAAGTCCCCCCTCGGACACTGAAGAGTTGAGACAGACGAAAAGGCCCCGGTTCATCGAACCGGGGCCTTTTTTCGTGAGAGGGCGAAGTTCGATGAGTCAAGCACCAACCGCGATCGATCCGGCGGATCTCGAGATCTGCCTGAGGGTTCTCGATCAGGCGGCGGAACTCGACGATTCTGATCCCGATTCCGTCACCGTCCAACGAGCTGTGGGCCACCTGTTCAAGAAGCTGAAGAAGCGTCGGCGGATCACGGCCCGAAACGCTGTTTCCGAGGCCGACCGCCAGGTCGTGGCCGCGACCGCGACCGGATCACCCAACCGTATCGATGACGAGACCGCCGGCATTCCACTTACGTCGAATGCCGAAGGAGCCACCGCCGGGACACTGATCCGGCCCCGGCCGTGCTACATCTGCAAGCAGCGCTACACCCGAGTCGATGCCTTCTACCATCAACTCTGCCCCGACTGTGCGGCCGAGAGCCATACCAAGAGGGACGCGCGCACGGATCTCACGGGCCGCCGCGCTCTGCTGACCGGCGGGCGCGCCAAGATCGGCATGTACATCGCGCTGCGTTTGCTCCGCGACGGCGCGCACACCACGATCACCACCCGATTCCCCGCCGACGCGATCCGACGGTTCAAGGCGATGGAGGACAGCGCCGAGTGGATTCACCGGTTGCGCGTGGTGGGCATCGACCTTCGTGACCCCGCCCAGGTCGTAGCGTTGGCCGATTCCGTTGCAGCGCAAGGTCCGCTGGACATCTTGATCAACAACGCGGCGCAGACGGTGCGCCGCTCCCCCGGCGCCTACAGTGCGCTGGCGGCGGCCGAGTCCGGCGCCCTTCCCGACGGTGATCTTCCCGACCTGTTGACTTTCGGCAAGACGAGCGACGCTCACCCGGCAGCCCTGGCTGGTTCCTTGTCGGACCTGTCCACATCGTCGGGCACAGGGTTGTCCCCCGATGCGGTCAGCTCGCTAGCGCTCGTGGCCAAGTCGGCGTCGCCGGATCGAATCGATCAGGGCCTCGCGATCGATGCCGGCGGACTGTTGCCCGACCTCACGCACACCAACAGTTGGGTTCAAACCGTGGACGCGGTTGACCCCATCGAGCTCCTCGAAGTGCAGCTGTGTAACTCGGTGGCACCGTTCATCCTGGTCTCCCGGCTTCGTCCCGCTATGGCGGCGGCCAACGCCCGCCGCAAGTACGTGGTGAACGTTTCCGCGATGGAGGGTCAGTTCAGCCGCGCCTACAAGGGGCCCGGTCACCCACACACCAACATGGCGAAGGCTGCCCTCAACATGCTGACCCGCACCAGCGCCAAGGAGATGCGGGGCGACGGCATCCTCATGACGGCGGTGGATACGGGCTGGATCACGGACGAGCGGCCACACCACACAAAAATGCGTTTGGCCGAGGAGGGATTTCACGCACCCCTCGACCTCGTCGACGGCGCCGCCCGTGTCTACGACCCGATCGTCCAGGGCGAGCAGGGCGTCGACTTGTACGGCTGCTTCCTGAAGGATTACCAACCGTCCCCCTGGTGACCACGGCGGCGATGCAGCGGCGCAGCCGGTGCGTCGGCGCACGGTGATAATGGGGTCGTACGTCGTCGAAACGGAGGCACCTCATGGCGATAGCCGTTGTCCACCGAGACAGCCCCGAAGGACGGGCGGCCATCGTCTACGCCGCCCGTGTAGCCGTTCGACGACATGAGCAACTGCAGGTTTTGCACGTACTCGACGAGGCGCTCGGTCGCGATGCCGAGTCCGACCGCTCCGCTCTGTGCGCCGAGGTGCAGGCCACCCTCGAGAACGGCGAGGTTGGCGAGTCACCTTGGGAGCTGTGCATCAACGAACAGAACGGCGATCATGGAAACGCGCTGCGTGCACTGGTCGACAGCAGCGGTGCCGATTTACTCGTCGTCGGCATGCGCCGTCAATCCCCAATCGGCAAATTCCTCCTGGAGCGGTGGCTGCAACGGCTCCTTCTCGAGGTCGAAATTCCCATCCTGGTAGTCAAGGAAGAGTCGCACGGTACCAACTGAGGTGCGGAACCCTAGACAGAGGTGCGGAACCCTAGACGGAGGCGCGGAACCCTAGACAGCGAATAGGATGGTAGGCACACGGCATACACCAGGGGGTGTATCGATGGGGAGCGAAATATTCTATGGGGCACTCGCCGATGTGACGGCCATCGTGCACCTGAGCTTCATCGTGTACGTCGTACTCGGCGGGTTCCTCGCGTGGCGCTGGCCGCGCACGATCGCCCTGCACATCGCGGCCGCGACGTGGGGATTCACCGGTCTCGTCTTCGGCATCGACTGTCCGTTGACCCACGTGGAGAGTTGGGCCCGGATCCACGCCGGGCAGAGTCCACTGCCCTCCACCGGCTTCATCGCCCACTACCTGACCGGCGTCATCTACCCGCAATCTTTTGCGGGGCTGATCCAAACTCTGGTGGCTGTCGCTGTCGTCGCATCCTGGATCGGATACGTAGCGCTTCGCATCCGGGGCTCGCGCGCGCCATCGCACCCACGAGGCGTGGGCCTGTGGTCTCGCACCGTCCACTAGCGGCCGGATCTCTCGCCTGACGCCAGTGTTCCAGGGACACAGACTGCGCTTCGAATACCGTCCGCAGGAGTCGCGCGGCGTCCGCCGGATACTGTCGGACTGCATTTCGTCCGGGAACGGAACAGGTGGACCGCGGACGCGGCATCGAATCTCCGTATCAGTATGGTCATTCCATGACAGACAGCACACGTGAACTTGACCTTGTCGTGTACGGAGCCACAGGCTTCGTCGGCAAGCTCCTCGCCGACTACCTCGCGCGACACGCCCCGGAAGGCGTGCGCATCGCGCTCGCAGGGCGATCGGCCGCCAAACTCGAGTCCGTGCGATCCTCGCTGGGTCCGAAGGCATCCGAGTGGCCCCTGGTAGTTGCCAATTCCGACGACTCCGATTCGATCGCGGCACTTGCGCGCAGCACCCGCGTGGTTGCCACGACGGTGGGCCCTTATGCCAAGTACGGACACGGCCTTGCCGCGGCGTGCGCGGAGGCGGGAACCGACTACGTGGACCTGACCGGTGAGGTCCTGTTCGTACGCGACAGCATCGATGCCAACCATGAGCGGGCTCGCGAAACCGGTGCCCGGATCGTGCACTCGTGCGGTTTCGACTCCATACCATCCGACCTCGGCGTGCACGTGCTCCACGAAGCGGTGCAGGCGGACGGCGCCGGCGAACTCACCGACACAACGCTCGTCGTCACGTCTATGCGCGGTGGAGTGAGCGGCGGAACGATCGATTCGATGCGCACCCAGGTCGACGTGTCGAAGAAGGATCCGTCGCTGCGTCGACTGGCGGCCTCACCGTACTCGCTGAGCCCCGACCGCTCCGCGGAACCGGACCTCGGGAAGCAATCCGACATGAGCGTGGTCAAGGGTGAAGACATCGCACCCGGGGTCCAGGGGTGGAAGGCACCCTTCGTCATGGCGTCCTACAACACCCGAATCGTACGGCGCAGCAACGCACTCCGCGATTGGGCGTACGGCCGGAAGTTCAAGTACCGCGAGGTGATGAACGTCGGAACCTCACCGGTCACACCCGTGGTGGCGGGTGCGGTCGCGGCCGGTCTCGGGGCGATGCTCGTGGGCATGGCGCTCGCCCCCACCCGGTTTGTCCTCGACCGCATTCTGCCCGCTCCAGGCGAGGGTCCCAGCGAGGAAAGCCAGCGCAAGGGTCACTTCACGATGGATCTGTACACGACCACCACTACGGGTGCGCGGTACACGTCTCGGGTGAAGGCAAAGGGTGACCCTGGCTACAGCGCCACCGCGGTGATGCTCGGGGAGTCCGCACTCGGCCTCGTCCTCGGTGGTGACGCACTACCGGACACCGCCGGGGTTCTCACACCCGCAACAGCTTTGGGCGACGTTCTGGTCAACCGGCTTCGCGCCGCCGGATTCGAGATCTCTGCGCAAAAGCAGTGACCGGATGGGCGCGTGGCGATCGGCACGCGCCCAGTCGTCACCTCTACCCTGCGACGTTGCCGGAATGACGATTATCGGCGCCCCCACACGCATCACTACACTACAAAGGGCAACGTCGGATAGGAGCAGGAGAAAAGTTAGTGGGGCAGCATCGCAGCGGATCGAGCGCCAGAGGTATCAGCAGGGGCCCCGTGATTGCGCTCGGCTTGGTCGCCGTGATTGTCCTGGGAGTGATTTTCTGGTTCCAACTCCGAGACCGGATTGCCGACCAGGGGACGGCTGCCGCCGATGCCTGCGTCGAGGGTGACTCGGTACTCGCGATCGCCGCCGATCCCGACATCGCACCGCAGATTCAGACCCTCGCCGATCGGTTCTCCGCCACCAGGCCCGTGATCCGCGACCACTGCGTGACGGTGACTGTGACATCTGTCGCGTCGGACACGGTCCGCGACGCCCTCTCTGCGGGCGCAGATGCCCCCTGGAATACGGACGTGCTCGGTCCCCGGCCGGCGCTGTGGATTCCGTCCAGTTCACATTCGGTCAATCAGATTCCGGTAGAAGGAGTAATCAACGGCGACGCCCGTCCCCTGGCGATCAGCCCCGTTGTTCTCGCGGTAGGGCCGAGCGTCGAAGGCGCCCTGACGGCCGCCTCCGTCGACTGGAGGGATCTGCCGTCGCTGCAGACGGGTCGCGATTCCGTCCCGCCCCTCGGCATGGCACTCCCCGAAGGACCGGGTGCCGAGAGCACGGAAATGGCGGTCGAGTCGATAGCTGCCTCCGTCGCGGGCAGCCCGGCAGGTCCGGTGACGGAGGAGCAGGCGAGTTCGGACCCGGTGACCTCCGCACTCAGCGAACTGGCTCTCGGCTACGAAGTCGTTCCCGGGGCGAAGCCTGCGACGACACGTGACGCGCTCACCGCGCTTGCTACTCGAGGTGACCCGACGACCGCCGGAATCCACGCGGTCGCGGCCACCGAGCAGCAGGTGTATCAGACGCTGCGCGAGACCCCTGGGACCGACCTCACCGCGTATGTGCCGACGGGTCCGACACCCGTCGCGGATCACCCGGCGGCCATCCTGTCCGGTCAGTCCGTCGACGAGACGCAGAGTCGGGCCGCAGCACAGTTCGCGGACTTCGCACGTCAACCCGAACAGGCGCAAGTCCTGGCCGATGCCGGATTCCGGATCGACGGACTGGACCATCCCGGAGACACCACGCTGACCTTCCCCAGTTTGGGCCCGGCCCTGGTCCCGGCCGATGCCGCTGCGGCGACCGACTTGATGCAGGCGATCCAGAATCCAATCACTGAACGCGCCTCGACCATCCTGCTCGACGCGTCCAGTTCGATGGGTGACCTCGACGGTTCCGCGACACGCCTCGAGAACACCACGGCAGCTTTGGCAGCCCGGCTCGATCAATCCCCCGACACGTTGAATCTCGGGTTGTGGGAGTACAGCACGAATCTCAACGATTCCCGGCCTTACAACATCCTGGTCGCTACCGGACCTGTCTCCGGAGGTGGCTACATCGAAGGCACCCGAAGACAGGCATTGGACAACCGACTGACGAAGGTAGAACCCGCAGCCGGTTCCGCGACGTACGCCTCACTCGAAGCCGCCTACAAGAACGCGGTTGACCAGTACGCGCCGGATCGCATCAATTCGGTCTTGCTGATCACCGACAGCGGCAATGATGACGACTCCGTCACCAGTGCAGATCTGCTCGCGACCATAACCGAGACCTTCACACCGTCGGCGCCCGTACGCGTCGACATCGTGACGATCGGCCAGATTCCAGATCTCGACACTCTGCAAGCAGTAGCCGATCGCACTGGCGGCACGCTCGAGCAGGTCGACTCCACCGACGGAACCGCTTTGCCTGCCGCAATCGACAAGCTCCTGTCGTGACCGCGTTTCTCGTTTTCGCCGTCCTCCTGGCGCTTCTCACATGGTGGCTGCACCGCCGCCTAGTCCGGGCCACTGAGCTACCCCGCCCATGGTCGGTGGTCGTCGACGTCGTTCTCGTAGCTCTGTGGGTTCTCGCCTCCATCGGTGTCGGCAGCGGCGACGTCTTCGATCCGGGATGGGCGCGCGCTCCGGGCTATCTGGGTTGGGTATGGCTTGGCGTCGGGTTCTACCTGGTCCTCGGTCTTGTTGTTGTGGCTCTGATTTCGCCGGCCAGGCGTCTGATCGGGCGGCTACGTAGGGCAAACGGCGACAAGGATGCCATCCAGTCCGACGGTGACGACGAAGGCGCCGTACGGGCCGAGGGCGACAACGACGAAGGCGCCGCCGAGGCCGGCAGTGACAAACATGTCGACCTTTCCCGCCGCCAGAGTCTGCGCCTCGCCAGTGCCCTCGTCGTGGTGGGCGCGGTCGCCGCCACAGGCTACGGAGTGTCGGAGGCTGCCCGCCCACAGGTCGTGCGGATGCGGGTACCGCTGCGCCGTCTCCCCGTCGCATTCGATGGTGTGCGCGTGGCCCTCCTGTCCGACCTCCACGTCGGCCCGTCACGCGGAGTCGGATTCACGCGCCAGACAGTCGACCTGGTGAACTCGGAGAAGCCGGACATGGTTACGATCGTGGGTGATCTGGTGGACGGGACCGTCGCCAAGGTCGCACCCGATCTCGAGCCACTCGCAGACCTCGAGGCACCGCTCGGAGTGTTCGGTGTCAGTGGCAATCACGAGTTCTACGCCGACGACGGTGGCCGGTGGCTCGACGTGTGGGACCGACTCGGCATCCGGACCCTGCGAAATGAGCACCTCACCATTGCGCGCTCAGGCGCGGTCATCGACGTCGCAGGCGTCCACGACTACTCGACGCCGGCCCCCTATGCACCAGATCTTCCCGCCGCTCTCGCCGGACACGATCCATCGAGGTTCGTAATGCTCCTCGCGCACGAGCCCCGACAGGCACTCGAAGCATCCGACCTGGGCGTGGACCTGCAGCTGTCCGGCCACACGCATGGTGGGCAGATGTGGCCGGTGCGCTATCTGGTTTCGCTGCAGCAGCCTTCGCTGTCCGGTCTCGATCGGATCGGCGACACCGTTCTCTACACGACGCGCGGGGCGGGAGCTTGGGGCCCGCCCGTGCGGGTGGGGGCCCCGCCGGAGATCACGATCCTCGAGTTGGTCCACGAGGCCTGACCTTCGGCAGGGCCGTCCGCCTCAGGCTCCTTCGAAGGCCGAGATCGGTGGGCAGGAGCACACCAAGTTGCGATCGCCGTGTGCTCCGTCGATGCGGCGCACCGCCGGCCACACCTTCGGCCTTGCCTTGCCGAGGGGGAATACGGCCGTCTCGCGGCTGTACGGGTGATCCCACTCGGCGGCAAGACAACCGGCGGTATGCGGAGCCCCGCGCAGGGGGTTGTCGTCCACCGGCCACTCCCCCGAGCCGACACGGTCGATCTCGGACCGGATCGCAATCATCGCTTCGCAGAACGCGTCGATCTCCTCGAGATTCTCGCTCTCGGTTGGTTCGACCATCAACGTGCCCGCTACCGGAAAACTCATCGTTGGTGCGTGGAACCCGTAGTCGGCGAGGCGCTTTGCGACGTCATCGACGGTCACACCGGTGTCCTTGGTGATCTGACGGAGATCGAGGATGCACTCGTGCGCCACCATTCCGCCCTCGCCGGTGTAGAGGACGGGAAAGTACTCGTCCAGCCGCCGTGCGATGTAGTTGGCCGAGGCGATGGCGGTCAGGCTGGCCCTGCGCAGGCCCACGGCACCCATCATGCGGATGTACGCCCAGGTGAT
Organism: Rhodococcus sp. WMMA185; assembly: GCF_001767395.1. Taxonomy (NCBI): domain Bacteria; kingdom Bacillati; phylum Actinomycetota; class Actinomycetes; order Mycobacteriales; family Nocardiaceae; genus Rhodococcus; species Rhodococcus sp. WMMA185. The sequence continues at coordinate 1,948,699 of NZ_CP017014.1, forward strand.
GGGGAGGATCGACGCGCTGCCATACGGGGCGGCGGAGATCGGCCCGGCGGTTCCCAGCTCGGGGGCCAGGGGGTGACCCGGCAGGAAGGGTGTGAGGTGCGACCGTACACCGACCGGACCGACACCGGGTCCGCCGCCGCCGTGCGGGATGCAGAACGTCTTGTGCAGATTGAGGTGACTCACGTCGCCGCCGAACCGGCCGGGACGCGCGAGTCCGACGAGGGCATTGAGGTTGGCGCCATCGACGTAGACCTGTCCACCGGCATCGTGGACCGCAGCACAGATATCGGCGATCTCGTGTTCGTACACCCCGTGCGTCGACGGGTAGGTGATCATGATTGCTGCCAAGCGCTCGGCATGGTCTGCAATCTTCGCCCGCAGATCATCGAGGTCTACGTCGCCGTTGGGACGGCACGCGACAACCTCGACGCGCATGCCGGCCATCACCGCAGATGCGGCGTTGGTGCCGTGCGCACTCGACGGGATGAGGCAGGTGTCGCGGTGCTCGTCGCCTCTGCTCAGGTGGTAATTGCGAATCGCGAGCAGACCCGCATATTCCCCCTGGCTCCCGGCGTTCGGCTGCAAGCTGACTGCGTCGTAGCCGGTAACTGCCACAAGCCAGTTCTCGAGGTCCGTGATGATTCGCAGGATTCCGGAGGCGTCCGCGGTGGGCGCAAACGGGTGCAATCCGGCAAATGCCGGCCAAGTGATCGCTTCCATTTCCGCGGTGGCGTTGAGTTTCATCGTGCACGAACCGAGCGGAATCATGCTGCGGTCGAGCGCGATGTCCTTGTCGGACAACGACCGCAGATAGCGCAACATCGCAGTCTCGGTCCGGTATCGAGTGAATGCTTCGTGCTGGAGGTAGTGGGAGCCGCGCAGTTGTGCGTCGGGAACAGAGGTGCCCTGCTCCAGAGTCACAGCGCCCGCACCACCGAACGCGGCCAGCACGTTCGCCGTGTCGGCTTCGGTGGTGGCCTCGTCGCAGGAGATGCCGACGTGATCGGCGTCCACGAGCCGCAGGTTGATGCCGGATTCCTTCGCCCTGGCCACAACGTCCGCCGCATGACCGGGGACACGCACGAGAACGGTATCGAAGAACTGCTCGTGAACCACGGTGGCACCGGCCTTCCGCAGAGCGGCCGCGAGCGAATGCGCCGTGTTTGCAACGCGCAAGGCGATGGCCTTCAGTCCCTCGGCGCCGTGGTAGCTGGCATACATCGCTGCGAGAATCGCGAGCAGTACCTGCGCCGTGCAGATGTTCGATGTCGCCTTCTCACGGCGAATGTGCTGCTCACGGGTCTGGAGTGCTAGACGGTATGCCTTGTCGCCGTCCGCGTCGACCGAGACACCGACCAATCGGCCCGGCAACTGACGGGCGTGCTTGGTGTGTACGGCGAGGTAACCGGCGTGCGGGCCCCCGAAGCCCATCGGAACACCGAAACGCTGGGTGGTGCCGAAGCAGACGTCCGCGCCGATCTCGCCGGGCGGAGTGACGAGAGTCAGAGCCAGCAAATCGGCTCCGACCGCGACAAGAGCGCCGCGCTCGTGGGCGGCGGCGATCGTGTCGGTGTAGTCGACGATGCGCCCGGACGCGCCCGGAAGCTGTCCGAGCAGCCCGAAGAAATCACCTTCCGGCAGCCCCTCGGACAGGTCGGCCGGCACGATCTCGATGCCGAGCGGTTCCGCTCGCGTCTCGATCACAGCGAGGGTCTGGGGGAACAAATCGGCGTCCACCACGAACCGCGGGGACTTGCTCCTGCTCGCGCGTCGCAGGAGCGTCATCGCCTCGGCGGCGGCGGTCGCCTCGTCGAGCATCGAGGAGTTGGCAACCTCCATACCGGTGAGGTCGGCAACCATCGTCTGGAAGTTGAGCAGAGCCTCGAGACGGCCCTGGCTGATCTCGGGCTGGTACGGCGTATAGGCGGTGTACCAGGCCGGATTCTCAATGATGTTTCGAATCAGGACCGGGGGGGTCAGGGTGTCGTAGTAGCCGAGCCCGATCATTGACGTTGCCACCGTGTTCTGGCCGGCGAGCGCAGACAGTTCGGCCAACGCCTCATGTTCGGACACCGGCGTCGGCAATGCGTCGAGACCGTCGGCAACACCACCCGAGACACTGTCCAAGATGACAGCAGGAACGGCCTTCGAAGCTAGATCGTCCAGCGAATCGGCTCCGATCAGTTCGAGGATGTGCGCAAGTTCCGCAGCGTTCGGACCCACATGACGATCGGCGAATGTACGGCTTCCAGCGTCGATCACGAAAACTCCCAGGCAGTTCGGAGGATCAGGACACGCACCGCCTCGCGGTGCGCCCCTCCCCCTCTGTCGCCTGCTCTCATCGAGCGCCTGAGAGATTCGGGTCGTCGTTCTCAGCGAAGCCGGACCCTTTCCCCGTCGGCGGGTGGGTGCTCCCACCGCTTTCCAGAGGCGTCGGAGCCCGCACGGTCCTGTCTGCCTGAGAGATTGACGGGGAGGTGTTGCTCCTTCGGCGCCCGGACTCCCACATACACGGTTCACTGTGCATACGGTGCCCGGAACTCTCCCGCACGGCGTCGACGCACCGTCAGTCTATGCCACGACCGCTGATACGGTTTCGCCCGGCGGTTGTTGCCGTGAATGCGTGCGCCGCTAGCCCGTCTTGCGGCTCGCGCGGTTCTTCCGGCGCGATGCCAACTCGTCCTCTGGGCTCTGCTCACTCTCGCCGCCGTCGGCGCGCTCCGCTGGGAAATCGGCAATGGTGCCGGTCAGTTCGCGCATCGCACCGCTCACAGCGATACCGAACACACCCTGCCCTCCTTGAAGGAGGTCGACGACCTCTTCCGGGGACGTGCACTCGTACACGGTGGTCCCATCCGAGAAGAGCGTGATCTTGGCCAGGTCCCGCACACCGCGCCTACGCAAGTGATCGACGGCCACCCGAATGTTCTGCAGGGAAATCCCGGTGTCGAGCAGTCGTTTGACAATTTTGAGGACGAGAATGTCCTTGAACGAGTAGAGGCGCTGACTTCCGGAACCCGCAGCACCACGAATCGACGGCACAACCAGGGACGTGCGAGCCCAGTAGTCGAGTTGACGGTAGGTGATCCCCGCGATCTGGCAAGCGATGGGGACGCGGTATCCGACGAGGTCGTCAGGGACGGAATCGTCCGGAAAGAGACCCGGCTGGATCTCTTCGGGGCCGAACTCAGGCTCGGCAAAATTCTCGCCGGGCGCAAGATTCAGCGCATTCTCCTGTGGCCGATCTCCCACTGACTACTCCCTCTCGCACGTCGCACTGAACCTGACGATCAGTGCGTCTGTAGCGCGTCACCAATGTCCGCAGCGCATACACCGCAGTCACACTCAGCGGCGCGCACACCACCGGTGACATCGAGCAAGTCGTACCCTGAACCCATTCAGCGTACGCCCCACACGATCTGCACGGCTGAAAATCACTACACCGAACGCTATGACTCGGGTTGGTCGTGGTCAATGCAACGCGCCGAGCGAGCCTCAACCGTTACTCCACGGCCCCGCCCGGACCGTGGATTCGCCTAGCCGTCCGTGGCCTTGAAGTCGTCGGGCGACACCGATTCGAGAAACTCTTTGAACTTCTCGACCTCATCCTCGCGCTCGTCCGGCATGACCAGACCGGCCTCGCTGAGCACTGCTTCGTCGGCGAAAATCGGAACCCCCATTCTCAGGGCGATCGCGATGGAGTCCGACGGCCGAGCCGAGACGCGAATGTTCTCGTCGAAGACGAGGTCGGCGTAGAAGGTGCCTTCGCGCAGGTCGACGATGCGAACTTCTTTGAGGGTCCGCCCGAAAGCTTCGATCAGGTTCTTGATCAGGTCGTGCGTGAGCGGGCGCGCCGGCTCGACACCCTGCTGTTCGAGGGCAATCGCAGTGGCCTCGGTTTGGCCGATCCAGATCGGCAGATAGCGTTCGCCCTCTGATTCGCGCAACAGCAGAACGGGCTGATTCTGGGGCTGCTCGACACGAACGCCGATAACGTGCATTTCGCTCATCGCGTCTGCCTCCACCCTGCAATCATCCGTTCGCGGCACACCATGCCATATCAGGATTCTATTCGATTCGCGTCCACGCTTCGACCGTACAGCCGTTCGAGCACATCGCTGTTGGGAGTTATCGAGATGGAACGGCCCGCGAACTCACGTCACCGGTCGAGTGCACCCCGAACCGCGGACTTCACCAGACAGGTGTGCAACGTCAACGACAGGGCAGCCAACTCGCGGACCATCTCCTCGGCCCTGTCGCGCGCCCCCTCGTCACGGCCTTTGGCAACCGGACCCGCGATCTGGGCGACCAATCCGGCCTCGCGGTCGGCTGCGAGCTTGAATGCCCTCAGGTGACGTACCTCGAGCCCGAACTCGGACATCGCTCGCGCCGTCCGCGCGAGGGTCACTGCATCCTCGTCGAAGTAGCCGGCCGGCCCCGGCACGACCAGGCCCCCACGGATCAGATCACCGAGGAATTTCTCGTCGATTCCGGCGCGTGAGATGAGATCGGCGCGGGTGATCCGAACCTCGCGGTCGACGAGGAACTCCTCAGGCGACACCGCGCCGGGGGCCACGGCGAGGGCCCGCAGACGGCGCGGCGCAGAATCGTCGCTGCCGACCGTGGCCGCGCCGACATCGATCGCTTCGAGTTGTTCTTTGATGACCTTCAGCGGCAGATACTGATCTCGCTGTGCTGTGAGCACGTAGCGCAGCCGTTCACAGTCCGCAATCGAGAAACGCCGATACCCCGAGGCCGTGCGTTGCGGACTGATGAGTCCCTCTGACTCGAGGAATCGGATCTTCGAGATCGTCACATCAGGAAAGTCGGGACGCAGCCGATCCAGCACGGAGCCGATCGACATTCCCGACTGCGCCTGCTGCCGCGCCGCGGTCACTGGCTACCCGCACCAGCTGACGTCTCGCCGATCTGCGTTCCACCGGCGGTGGTCCTGGGTCCCGTCAAGAAGACCAACCGGAACTTTCCGATCTGGACCTCGTCACCATTGGCCAATACAGCAGAATCGACAGGCTCACGGTTGACGTACGTGCCGTTGAGGCTTCCGACGTCGACCACCTGAAACTCGTCGTCCTCCTGCCGGAACTCCGCGTGACGACGACTGACAGTCACGTCGTCGAGGAAGATGTCGCTGTCCGGATGCCGTCCGGCCGACGTCGTCGGCTGGTCTAGCAGAAAACGTGAGCCCGCATTCGGTCCACGCTTGACAACGAGCAGAGCAGAGCCTGCCGGCAGTCCCTCCACACCCGACACCGGGGCCTCCGGAGCCTGGCTTGTCGAGGAGTTGTCGAGCTCATTGAGAAAGTCCGCGCGGAAGACCGACGTCGTTTCCGCCGGCGTCTCCCCAAATACCGCGTCGTTGCCGTTCTCGCTCACCGTTTCTCCTCCTAGTTCAATCATCCAGCAAGATTCGCTGGACTACGCCATGCCACTGGGTACTACACAATTCGATCCACTGTGCACTTCTACTTTCTGTGCACACTCCCACGACCACACTCGATCCACGGACCCGCACCCCGACCCGGCACATGCGTTCACTTCGACCGTACCCTGCACACGGCCGTGCGTGTAGCGGGACGGGTCGCCCGAGCACTACCCACCAGTATCCGACAGCAGACCCCGCCGCGGGAGGTGTCTGCCGATGCGTTCGGGATCCGTCCGCAGTCGGATCCGCGGGTCCGCCGTAGACTATCCGGCCGTGATATCTGCATAACCGGTGGCGTCCAGCATTTGCGCCAGGGCAGAGTCGAGGGTCGCCTCGTCATCCACGCCGAGGTCGACGAGCCATCCCCCGCCGTAGGGCGAAGAATTCACAAGTTCTGGATTGGCGTCCAGATCAGCATTGGCCGCAACAACTTTCGCGGTCAGAGGGGCGAAGATGTCGGACACGCTCTTGGTGGATTCCACCTCTCCGAAAGAATCACCCGATGTCACCTCGTCGTCGACCGCCGGAAGCTGCACGAACACGACGTCACCAAGCTGGGACTGTGCGAAATCGGTGATGCCGACGCGCACCGTTGTCGGGCCAGTCCGCTCGACCCACTCGTGTTCGGGGGTGTACCGACGATCGGCGGGAATTTCGAGCTCACTCACAGAGGTTTCCTTTCGATGGCAATCCGAGCGCGGATGCGCAAATCAGTTTTCTGGCCGAGCGTATTGGCGAGGTTTCGACTCCCGCAAGGCGGAGATCGTGACCTGCTGTGATTGTTCAATCTTCAGCTGTCCGCTGCTCCGCGCGACGGTGTCGACCACGCCGCCCGGAATGTTAAGGGCCGCCGCGAGGGTGGGAGGGTCCCCGATGGCCAGCACCGTGTAAGGGGCGTTCACCCTCCGCCCGTCGACAGAGACGTCACCGGGTGATCCCGACACCCACGAGTCCACGCCGATGCGGATAGGCGGGGTACCCGCGCCTTGAATCTGCATGGCTTCTACACCTGCCGCACGCAATTCCTGCACGAGGTCGAGGAGCACCTCGGAGCCGACTCCCTTGTTGGGGTCGGTGATGCTCATCGTCACGCCTGGACCTGTGGCCGGAGCACTGCCGACCTGAATCGACAGTGCCGTCAACCGCGCTTGCGCCTCGTCGAGTGCGGCTTCCGAGTTCCCACTGTGTTGCAGCGTCGTCAGGGTCTGCTCGAGTGAGGCTATCTCCTGCCTCAGAGCTGCCTCGCGCTGGTTCAAGGTGTCCAGAACGACCAGCAGGTCTGCGGGACTCGCCGTATCCAGGCTGTCTCCGGACTCCGTGCTTTTCACCTGCGTCACGATAGCAACTCCCAGCCCACCGATCAGGATCGCGGCAAGCAAGGCGAATACCACGCGCGAGCGGTGTTGGGACTCCCCTCGGTTTCTGTGCAGTTCGTGTCTTCCTTCGTGTCGACTCACTACCCGATCACGCCCCGAACAACCGACGCCGCAACGCTGCCGCATTTCCGAAGATACGAATACCGAGAACCACCACGATCGCGGTCGAGAGTTGAGTTCCCACACCGAGTTGATCACCGAGCCATACGATGACTGCCGCAACGAGCACGTTGAATGCGAAAGAGACGACGAATACTTTCGCGTCGAAGATCTCGTCCAGGTATGCACGCAACCCGCCGAATACCGCGTCTAGTGCCGCAACCACGGCGATGGGAAGATACGGCTGCACGACGTCCGGCACCTCTGGCGTGAACACCACACCTAGCGCGATCCCCACCAACAACGCGACCGCCCCGTAGATCGCGGGACCGGCCTTCACCAAAGTCTTCACTCGAGCGTTTCCTTCATCCGACTGCATGGTGTCACGACTGCGCACAGCACAGGTTTCATGATGTTCCCACGGACCGGGCCACCCTCACTTCGCGCACGGAAGCGCCCGGTAAATGGAGATCCGCGGCCTCTGCCACAGAGAAACCGATACCGTACAACTGCTCAACACCGGACATCCGCAGGTAGGCATCACTGAGAACGAACCCAGTCTGCAGGGGGCCCGGCGGACCTATCGCCGACACGACGTAGGGCGAGAACACCGGCTGATTGTCCACCAGCATCGCACCACCTGCCTGCCGGACGGTCACCGCAGGCCCGATCCGCACGTCCCCGACCGCGACAGCCTCTGCGCCGCTCGCCCACAACGAATTCACCACGGCCTGCAGGTCGCGATCGAGCACCACAGCCTTACCACCGACGCTCCGCTGGGAGGAATCGGAGAGATTGGGGCGTGCAGGGGGATCTGTCAGCGTCACGGTCAACCCCGGACCTTGCACGGCCTCGACGGCAGCATCGCCCTCGAGCTCACGCAGTCGGTCGAGCAATGCAGTTCCTCGGGCGTCGCCCTCGAGTGCCACGTCGCGCGCATCGTCAACCTGCAACGTCAACGCCTCGCGGGTGCCGGCGAGGGCTTCGATGCTGTCCTCGACGTCGTGTACCTTCCCCAGAATCTCTGTCCGCACCTGCTCAGTCGCGGGAAGTCGTTCGACGGCCTGTCGGTACGCGACCGACAGCACCAAGCCGATCAGCAAAGCCCCGACCACGATCCATACTCGACGGGCGACCTCCGACCCCCGGGACCGACCCTGCTCCCTGTCTCTCGCAGCAGCCCGGTACCCGGGGTCCAAATGATCATTCATCAGCGATTTGAGCAGGGACGGCACAGGATTTCTACGGACGTCCGAGTCTGTCCGTTCCATCAACGAGCCTCTCGTTCACTGCCCGCCGCGCCGCGCACCGGAATCATTCGCATCACCCTGAGCGCGGTCATCGCGTAGAGCAAGCCGGTCCAGACATACAACACCGTTCCCCAGATCAAGAGCGCCGAGCCGAGGGGCTGCGCCACGGCCGCGAAGCCCCAGTCGATGTGCGCGGCGAGGATCATCGGCATGGCAAACATGAGAAGGAATGTCGCACCCTTGCCGAGGTAGATCACCTCGGGGGGTGGCAGACCGCGTCGGCGGTAGATGACGAGGAGGAGCGCGAGTACGGCGTCACGGCCTATCAGGATCGCCGCCACCCACCACGGGATGAATCCGCGTATGACGAACGTCACCAGTGTCGTGACAACATAGAGCCGATCGACGAAGGGGTCGAGCAGAGCACCGAATCTCGACGACTGGCCCAGCACTCGCGCCAACTTGCCGTCGAGCCAATCGGTGAATCCACTGGCGATCAGGATGACGAGAGCCCAGCCATCGGACTGTGTCACCAGCAGCAGGTAGACGAACAGTGGGACGCCCAGCAGCCGAACCAGGCTCAGAAGGTTCGGAACAGTCACGATCCGGTCCGACTGTGCAGTGCCCCCGTCCACCGAACTCACCAATACCTCCCCAACTCCGATTGCCGAATTCGTCGGCCGATGATCTGCGCCGCTGTCGCTACTCTTCCACAACGGATAGTCGGTCAAGCGATCGCGCGATCTCGCTCCATCCACACCGCAGTCGGGTCGACGACACTCAGCGCGCGATTGGTACGCGCGCGACGGAATCCGCGGTCAAACTTCCCAGGTACAACCATCCGTCATGCTCACGCACCCCGGTGATCGGCGCATAGCTACCCTTGCCGCCTTGGAGACTACGCACGATCTTCCCGTGTGCGTCGAGCGCAATGACCCAACCCACTTGCTCGGGCTCGGGTTGGATGGCATCCGGCAGGTTCGCCGCCAAGATTCTCAACGCCGGGTAGGGCGCGAGCATATCGAGCACCTTCATTCGCGGGCTGTAGAGCGCGACCCAAAACAACCCGTCCGGCGTCTGGGACGTCATGTTGTCAGGGATGCCGGGGAGATTACCGGCCCACACCGACGCACGACCCTGCGACGGACCAGTGAGTTCGACTCGGGAAATCTGGTAGGAGCCGGTCTCGGCAACGAGGACGAAGGATTCGTCCGACGCCAGCCCGACACCGTTGGCGAACTGAAGTCCGTCGGCGAGGAGGTCGGTCTCTCCCGTTCGCGGATCGAGGCGGAGGAGCCGACCGGTTCCACGGTGCTCGAGCAAGTCGTAGCGGTGGTCGGCAATCGGGAAGCGTGCCGAGGAGTCGGTGAAGTACACGACGCCGTCCCGACCGACTGCCGAGTTGTTACACGCCACGACGGGATGGCCCGCAGCCGATTCGGCCAGCATCTCGACCCGGCCGCTCTCGTCGACCCTCAGCACACCGCGCTCGGCGTCGCAGACCAGGAACCTCCCGTCGTCCATTACCTCCACGCCGAGGGGTCTTCCATGGGTATGGGCGAGTTCGGTGGCCCGACCCTGCTGGTCGAACCGCCATATCCGTCCGTCGCTCGCACCGGTGACAACTCGACCATCGTGGTCGACCGCGACATCTTCCGGGCCATCGCCGGACGGGAGCGCCCATCGATGGGCCCCGTCGAGGGCCCCGTTGAACTCCAGCACCCCCGTGAGCGGCGGCGGCGTGGGCGCGTGCCAGCGAACGGGGTTGACACCGGTGCGGTCGAGCTTGCGGGCGATCGTCTCGAAGATGGTCACAGAGGGTGAGATTAGTCGCACGAACGAGCCGGATGTGGCTTTACCAATGTACTAGTGCCACGCGAAGACCGGTTGATCGAAACAGTCGATCCGCGTGTGCCTGCCATGCATCGCTACCTCACGGAACTGATAGACCACGGCGCCGGTCGGCGCGTGCACGAGATGACGGCGAAAAGGCCATTGGATCACGGGTTTCGACGACTCGGGAATCTCCACGAAGCGGGGCTCCACATCGATCTCGGGCACCGTCACGGCGAAGACCTCCGAGACCTCGTCGCGGTTGGGCACCAATGCGGTGATTGGCGTGTCCGCCCACACGACGTAGGGCGTGATGACGTAACCCGACCGGGTGACGTAGTCGTCGAGCCGACCGAGCACCGCCGAAGACTCGACGTCGAGCCCGAGTTCCTCGTGCAGCTCCCGACGGGCGGCATCTTCCCCCGTCTCCCCCGGATCGACAGCCCCGCCCGGCAGCGCAAACTGTCCAGGGTGGGCGCGCATCCGACTCGATCTCATCGTCATGGGCACCGCCTGCCCACCTGATCCATCGGGCATCACAGCGATCACGACCGAAGCGGAGCGCCGGTTCGACACATCCGCGACGAACGGATCGAGCCGCGCAAGAGAGTCGGTGAGGTGGTCCCTGTCGAGTTCATGCCCGGTCACCATCACACGACATTAGCGCCCGGAGGACCGCCGGCCTCGAACCCGCGCTTCGACGCGTCGGTATGCCGCAGACATCAACCGGACAGACCGACCGGTCCTCTCGCACTTCCGCAGACCGAGGCCACCGTGTTTAACTGGTTTCAGCTGGAATGAAAGCTCACCGCGTCATCTGAGGGGCTGAACGGCCGTGACGATAGCCCAGCACGTCAGGCATCTTCTTCTCGTCTCGGTTCTCGCCGCGCTCTTCGTCACCGGCCTGGGTACGGCAGAATCGGCCACCTCTTCGAGCACCCCCGGGAAGATCCTCGCGCCGTCCGTTCTGCCCGCGAGCAATCAGGTCGTCGGTATCGCTCATCCGGTCATCATTCAATTCCCCGAGGCGGTCCGTGATCGCGCGCTCGCCGAGCGCGGCGTCGAGATCACACCCTCACAACCTACCGACGGGCGATTCTCGTGGATCGACGACCGGTCGGTGCGATGGACTCCAGATCAGTTCTGGCCCGCCAACACGCGCGTGACTGTCGCAGCGGCGGGTACGCGGTCGCAGTTCGAGGTGGGTGACGCCCTGGTCGCGGTGGCGAACCGGACGACACATCAGTTCACCGTCAGCATCAACGACCAAGTCGTGAGGACGATGCCGACGTCGATGGGCAAGCCCGGCTACGAGACACCTGTCGGCACGTTCCCGATCATCGAGCAATTCCGCGACATGATCATGGACTCATCAACGTACGGCGTCCCGATCGATTCACCAGAGGGCTACCGGATCTACGTCGAGTACGCGACTCGCATCACGTGGGGCGGGATCTTCGTACATGGCGCACCGTGGTCGGTCGACTCGCAGGGGTTCGAGAACGTCAGCCACGGCTGCATCAACCTCAGCAACGAGAACGCGCGGTGGTTCTACCAGAACGCCAAAATCGGCGACCCGGTCATCGTCAGGGGATGACGTGGCCGAACGAGAAGATTCCCAGCCTCATCCGGATCTCAGATGGTATAGGCCATGTCCGCCAATACCCGGCGACCAAGCTCGTCGTCGCCACGGATGGCAATTCGATCCCAGTGATCGACTGCTCGGGTGCGGCCGCCGCACAACCGCGTGAACACCGTGGAGGGCAGCCGGATCGTCACCGTTGACGGCCTGTCCGGTTTCTCCACCACGGCTCGGCTGTCAACGGCCACATGGACATCGGCGGTGATGGGCCCGACTAGCTCAAACGTCACGATCGAACCCCGCGGCGCCTTCGCACGCTCACCGATCACGTATCCCAGGCCGCCCTCGTCACGGATACCAGGCCCCGACGGCTCGAGTAGTTCGGTGAGGGCATATTCGGCCGCCTGGCCGGTCTCATCTCCGGCGATTCCGACGGCATCACGAATGTCATGTTCGTGAAACCAGCAGTCGAAGAGGCGAACTCGCATGAACCGGCCGTAAGGGAACGGCCCGCTCAGGGTCTCGGTGGGCGCATCGAAGTCCGACTGCGTCATGGCCTCGAGAACTCCGGCGCGATGAGCCGTAATCTCCCGATACTTCGCGAGGACCTGTTGCGAGGTACAGCCGCGAAACGCCGCGACCCACCGCTCGACGTGCAAACCAACCCGGTTGCGCACGTGCTCGAGCTGTGACAAGTCGTCTGCGGAGGCCGGAGTGTCGACCCCGCTGAGCATCAACTCGGTGCCCACGATATGGGCGACGACGTCCTGCACTCGCCACCCCGGTAGCGGCGTCGCTGACGCCCACTGCGCATCCGTGAGTTCTGGCAGCAGGGTACCGATGACCCTCCATTGCTCGATCAGCGCGGCGGTCAGCGGCTCCTTCGCTATCGCCTTCGATGCTCCCGTACCAGCCACCCCCGCCAGCGTACATTTCGACCGTCCTCGAGTGGATCTGCAGCCGGGAGCATTCAATCACCACCAGAGGTCCGAATCACCACCGACGCAACGTGTTCGAGCGCAAGCAACTCCCGTCGCAGTTTGTTCACGTGCGCCCTCGAGCATGCGGATCCGCAAGGCATCGAACGAGCGGGTGGGTCGCGCAGCGAATCGATCCACCGTCCTCGGTGTGGTTGCCGAACGGGATGGCATGCACGGTGATTCCCCGGGCTTCGAGTTCGCCTCTCACCATCGATCCGTCTTCGTCGTCGTTGTATCCGAGGATGTAGTTGTCCGGGTCGATCGGCAGTCCGTTGCACGCAAGCAGTCGGGCCTGTCGAGTGGTCACCTCGATCAGGTCCCACCCGTCCAACGCACTCGGGAGACCGTCTACGAACGCGCCCGGGCAGGCGATCGCGAGACCGTCCCGTGGGATCGAGAGGCAGACGTCGAGGTGCAGGAACTCGGGGCCGATCCTGACCTGCTCGACGTCGTAGCCTTGCGGCCCGAGAATCGTGGCCAGCCAGGCGACGCCGCGCGCGCTCGACCCCACCGTCGGGTTGAGTGTGGTCCCCGCCAGGATGGTCCTCCCGAGCACGAGTAGGTCGCCTCCTTCGAGCGCGGCGTGGTCGTTCTTGTCGTAGTCCCCGCTCGTCATCGAGGTGGCATCGACGACCGGCATCTGGAACCACTTCGCCCCCGAGCCTTCGACCCGCTCGGCAAACAACTTCCGGTATCCGAGAATCTCGGCACGGCGGAGGGGTGCTCCGGGCGCAAGTTCGATCACGTTGTCACCGACGACGAACATCGGATCTCGGCTGTAGGTCTGAATGAACCCGTTCACCAGCCATTCTTCGCCATAGTTTGCGACCACGAGTTCGCGGGTGACCTCGGTCGGCCGGTGCACCACTACCCCGAACCGTTCGAGGATCTCGATGAGCGCGTCGTTCTCGGTCTCGACGAGACGTGTCTTCGGTAGATCTGTCGACAGTCGACCCGACCGTTCCCACATCTTCTCCGCCTCGGCTTCGGGGAGCACGCCGACCCCCTCGGCCGCCCACCTCGCCTGGTCCATATCGGGGTAGAGCATGATCCCCCGCCCGACAATCACTTCCTTCAAGGTTCCGTACTCGTAGTCGACTGCGATGTCATCCATGTGCGCCCCCGGATTCGACCGTCTACGGTATCGCTCGTCCGTTAACGGTATCGCTGCTCACCACGTCCGAACTGCGGAAACGCGGGATTCGGACAGGTTCCGCGAATAGGCGCCCTCGGCACGAGGGCAGAATCGACGGCGCGAGAATTCGCCCCGCAATCTCGCCCGGAATTTGGTTCAGACTTGACGGCACGGGTGGTCGCGGTCAGCGCAGATGTGGCATGACGCTGGTGGCGAACAGCTCGAGCTGTTCTAGATCGCCCATATCGAGTAGCCACGCGTACACCCGCTGGATACCAAGTTCCGACAATGCGCCACAGCGATCGACGACCTGGCCGGGGGTGCCGACCAAGGGACTGATGTCGGTCACTCCCGGAATCAGCCGGCGCACTGGATCGGCACGCCTAGCGACCTCCTTGTCGTCGCGGCCGATACACAGCGCGAACACCGCCGAATAGACCATCGACTCGGCGGGACGGCCCGCCGCGGCCACCGCCTCGGCGACCCGCTGCAACTGCGCAGCGGCCGCATCGGGTTGCGCCAAGCCCGGCAGGTTGAACTCGCTGGCAAACTGCGCGGCGAGCGCTGGCGTACGCTTGGCCCCCATACCGCCGACGATGATCGGCGGATGGGGGCGCTGAAGTGGTTTCGGCAGCGCGGGACTATCGGCCAGTGTGTAGTAGGAGCCCCGGTAGTCGAACGTCTCACCGACAGGAGTGCTCCACAGACCGGTGAGGATCCCCAACTGCTCGGCGAGCCTGTCGAACCGCTCACCCAGGGTCGGGAACGGTATTCCGTACGCTCGGTGCTCGTCTTCCAGCCAGCCTGCGCCGATGCCGAGTTCGATGCGGCCAGTGCTCATTTCGTCGACCTGGGCGACCGTGATAGCAAGCGGACCCGGATAGCGAAACGTTATCGAGGTGACCATCGTGCCCAGTCGGATTCTCGTTGTTTCGCGGGCGAGGGCGCCGAGCGTGACCCAAGAATCGGTGGGCCCGGGCAGGCCCGCAACGCCTGGTGCAAGGTAGTGGTCTGATCGGAAGAACGCCGAGAATCCCAGATCCTCCGCGGCTCGTGCGACGGCTAGCTGATCGGCATAAGTAGCACCGAACTGGGGGTCGACAACAACGCGAAAGTCCACATCACCAACGTAGGACACACTCGCCTCGCTATGTGGAACAACGATCAGAAGTCAGCCGCATCTGCCCCAACTCTCAAAACGGCGGACCTATGACCGGGGTGCGCACCTGCTGCTCCGGCCAACCGGGGTCAGACCACTGGGTGTGTGAGCCCTGGCCCGGCGTGCGTTTGCCGACGGCCCGAACACCAGGGCTAACTGGACTCCTCCCATGCGTTCATCTCGAGGATTGCTCGAGACCCAAGGCGCGGAGATCAGCCCTCTGCGGCGAAAGCCAAGGTGCCGACATCGACGATGCTGCGGCCAACACAGCGCCCACCGACGAAGTGTTGACAGTTGCCCCGCCCGATCCGGGTGACGTTATCGGATCATCGCGGATCGTCCTCGGTGCCGATTTTCTGATCCCGCCGACGGGCAACGATGAGGTCATAACAGGGTGGGTGGCCGACCCTGCCTATCAGGATAGTTTCGTCCGGTCGGGCGGCCTTTTCTTGGTGGGCAATGGGCGGGCCAGGATTCGAGTGGACCTCACCCGCCAATCCAGGGGAGAGTACATCGAGCCGAAGATTCTGATCAACGGCGCGGTGCAGGAGACTGTCCGTCTCTACCCTGATGACACCTCGTCCTACAAGACGCTGTACCGAATCATCGAGCACGGGGACATCCTGACCGTGACCGGTAATCATCCGAGCGGCTCCGGGGGCCGCTTGGGGCTATACCCTCAGCGCAGGCTGTGAAATCGCAATGGGTCCCGACTAATACACCTCCGCGACTCCACCAGCATCGACCGACCCAGACCAGCATCGACCGACCCAGACCAGCATCGACCGACCCAGACCCCTGACATAACACACGGCCCGCCACCTCACCCCCCCCGGAGGTGGCGGGCCGTTTCGGCGTCTCAGGAGACGATCACATACGGGCGAGCAGGTCCGACTTCTTCGACTCGAACTCCTCGTCGCTCAACGCGCCCATCTCACGCAGCTCGGCGAGCTTCTTGATCTGCTCGGCAAGATCCGGTGCCGGCGCGGCCTGAATCACTGTCTGCGTCGGCGCTGATGCCGCAGAAGCATCGGCCTTCACACGGCGGAACGCCTGAATGAACGTTTCGGCGCGACCGTGCGCGACCTGCTTGATCTCCGCGCTCCGGCCTGAGATTGAGATGTTGATGGTCTCGCCACCCATCTTCTTCGAGTGTCCCAGCGATCCGATCGCGGAGAATTCGAACTCCTCAACCTGGGCGCCGAGGACCGACTTGTCGAAGAAGAACAGGCGCTGCGTTGTCAGTACCAGCATTCCTTGCTTGCCGTCGTATATGCCCTGGGCGAGTTCGACGACTCGTTCATCGATGTGGACGTACTGGGTGAGAGCGGATGCCTCCTGGAAGCCGAAGAAGCGCCCCATCTTTCCGAGACGTTCGAGTGCTTCCGTGACGCCGAGGTCGTCGACCTCTATCCCAGGGAGGGCTTGCAGGATCTCGGCGAGGATGGCGTGGTGCTTGTCGCCCGACATGTCGACAGACCAGTCGACGAGGGTTGCGGCGTCACTTTCGGGCCGGACGCCGGCGGAGACGGTGGCCGCCCACCGGTTCTTCATGATTGACCGCTTAGCGGTGCCGGTGATCGGGTTGCCGGGTGTGACATCCTGGCCGACCGCCTTCATTGCTTCGATGATCGCTTGGTGTGTCGCGTCGACTGGCGCGAGGACGCGAGTGGTTGATGTACGTACGATTCCCATGTCCGATTTCATACCAGATGGTCTGTGGGTACCGTCACCATGCCCCCTATTCAGCAGCGCAGTCACACCAGTGCGGAACCGTGACGCCACACGCCCCGTCCAACTGAGCATGGACGAAACGGCAGCATGGCACCTCGCGCTCTGAGAGTTGGAGATGTACCGGTGGCTGGCCGAGCAGGACGACCCGCCGAAATGGTGACACCGTCACCTCTGCTTTCCCTGGATACCTGGTCAGGACCTAGTCCGCCCTGGACAGGCGTTGATTGAAACGAATGTCCGGTATGTTCTTCGGGCACGGCCGCCTCCCGTGGCCGCTCCGCGCCTGGGGGTGCGGTCCCTACCGGAAGGGCACACCATTGATGACCACCATTGATCGGACGCGCTCACGCGTCGGATCGTCGCGAGTGTCGGCGGCACTCGGCGGTTCCGTTCTCGCCATAGCTGCACTCCTTACTACCGCTGTCGGGCAAGCGACCGCAGCTACTGTCACCGCTAGCATCCCAGTCGACCCGCGGCCAACCGGAGTGGCGATCACCCCTGATGGGTCCCGCGTCTACATCACCCACATGCACGAAGACAGCACGGTGTCGGTGATCGACACCACGACCAACACCGTCACCGCCTCCATCGACGTTGGCCTCGGCCCACTCGGGCTTGCGATCACCCCGGACGGATCCCGCGCTTACATCCCCATCTTCGCGGACAGTTCGGTGTCGGTGATCGACACCGCTACCAACACCATCACCACTACCATCCCCGTCGGCCCGACCCCGGCCTGGGTGGCGATCACCCCGGACGGGTCCCGTGCCTACATACCGAACCAGGCGGAGGACTTGGTGTCGGTGATCGATACCGCTACCAACACCATCACCGCTACCATCCCGGTCGGCCCGAGCCCGACTTGGGTGGCGATCACCCCGGACG
The DNA here is from genome assembly GCF_001767395.1 of Rhodococcus sp. WMMA185. Classification (NCBI taxonomy): domain Bacteria; kingdom Bacillati; phylum Actinomycetota; class Actinomycetes; order Mycobacteriales; family Nocardiaceae; genus Rhodococcus; species Rhodococcus sp. WMMA185. The sequence goes on from NZ_CP017014.1 coordinate 1,966,175, forward strand.
GGTCCCGCGCCTACATACCGAACCAGGGGGACGACACGGTGTCGGTGATCGATACCGCTACGAACACCGTCACCTCTACCATCCCGGTCGGCCCGGGCGCGATCGGGGTGGAGATCACCCCGGACGGTTCCCGCGCCTACGTCACCAACGCCGATGACGACACGGTGTCGGTGCTCGATACCGCCACCAATACCGTCACCACTACCATTCCAGTCAGCGGCGAACCGGTCGGGGTGGCGATCACCCCGGACGGGTCCCGCGCCTACATCACCCAAAGGCGGGACGACACGGTGTCGGTGATCGATACCGCCACCAATACCGTCACCACTACCATCCCGGTCGGCGACGGACCGATCGAGGTGGAGATCACCCCAGACGGTTCCCGCGCCTACATCACCAACGAGACAGGCGACACAGTAACTGTGGTCGCGATTGAGGAGTCGTGATCCTGGGGACACTTCGCGGTAGCTGACAATCCCGTTAACACTGGGCGGCTGATCTAGAGCCAAATACTGCGATGCTCTGACGCAGGGAACCATGCTTCCTGCTCTGCCGAAGCAGAGTGCCCTCACTCCCTTGGCGAAAGTGGGGGCCATTCGTCGTCCAGGAGTGCGTCAGCCCGCGACGGCTCGGGCGCGGAGCCTTCGCACCGTCGCCTCGTTCTTCCCGATGTGCTCGGCGGTGGCGTAGTTGGGCAGGCCCTCGTCAGCGAACTCGGTGACGCGTCGTACCACTGCGTCGCGTCATCAGTCGAGTCGGAATCGTCGCGTCGGGTGGGTGTCGCGTCATCCTCGACTGCGACGGTCTTCGATGTCGCGTCACTCTTGGCTGCGCCATTGCGCGGCGTCGAATCGTCGGATTGTGCCGCGTGGCGCAGTTTGCTTGCCAGGTCGAGCGCAAACGGCACGCACAAGGCTGGTACCACCGTGACTGCTGCCTTCGCGAGACCGGGTACGGGTCCGGGTGTGAGTAGCGCATTCACCACGGCCGCGAGGATGGAGATTGCGGTGCCGGCGATCAGGAGTGTCCAGGCGTGTCGGCGGGAGTCCTCAAGTCGCAGCACTGCGCGCGCGGCGAGGATGGCCGGTCGTCGACGACGAAAGGCCATAGATAGGCTCCTGCGCCGTATCCGACCCGCGACGTGAGCTCAAACAGCTTCGAGTAGAACAGGGCGAATGCGATGACCGCGATCGTGTGCGCTATGTAGGCGTCGAGGTTGCGCTTCACTTCGCGCCCCCGATCCGTGCGGCGATGTTCGGGCGGCAGGTCGGGCAGGGGGTGTCGGCATCGAGCCAGCCGTTGTCGCAGTCGGTGCACGCGGTGCGGGACATCGCGGCGGCGGCCTGGAATCCGGGTGCGGGCAGCGCCTTCCAGCCTCGATCCAGGCGTTCACGAACTTCGCCGGGTCCATCGGCCGGTGCAGGGCTTTGGCGTGGGCGGCGAGGGCTTGGGTGCCGTGGACGTCGATCAGGCTGCTGATGGTGGCACGGTCGGCAGCCGAGAGGCGGTCGAAGCGTGCGGTGAGTCCGGCGGCCCAGACAGCGGATTCGAGTTCGTTGATCCTGTTGGTGGTTTCGTCGAGTTCGCCGCCGCCACTTGCAGCTGCTTGCGGTTCATTGATGGTTATTGACAGTTCGGCTGGCACCGGCGCAAGGGGTCCCCTGGCGTGGGTGCAAGGGGTCCCCCCGGCAGATTGCTGGGGGGTGGCAGATTGCGGGGGTTGTGGATAACTCCCTCCGACTTGATGATTCGGTACGAGTTTGTGCCGTATCCGGACTTGGCTTCGGTGCGGACGATCAAGCCGGTCGCTTCGAGCTTGCGGATCGTTCGGCGTGCGGTGTCGACCGAGCAGCGGGCGCGGACTGGACCTTCTTGGCCGACGGCCAGCTGACACCGTCGTCATTGAGTAGTCGGCTAGGCACAGCAGCACAAGCGTCTGAGTGGAGTCCTTCACGGGGGCCTCGTCGAGAACCCAGGTCATGAATCGGAAGCTCATCGGATCACCACCCGGACGCCGAGGGTCTCCCACTCGTGGGCGTCGAAGAAGAGGTTCGTCTCGATCAGCTGACGGATCAAGCCGCGAACGGCGGCGATCAGATCGGCATCGGATGGGGGTGCGGAGGTACGCGATTACGTCCTCGAAACGCTGTGCCATAGGGCTGCACGATGCTCGCAGCACGCACGTATGCACCCGAATCCTGATGTCTCTGCACTGCCCAGTAACTGTCTGTCGTCGACGATTACCTGGGATTACCGTGCCTATCCGAGAGCATCGGAGAATACAGAAAAGCCCTGGTAGAAACCATCTCTACCAGGGCTTTCTTTGGTCGGGCTGACAGGATTTGAACCTGCGACCACTTGACCCCCAGTCAAGTGCGCTACCAAGCTGCGCCACAGCCCGTCCACACCCTCGTTCGGGTGCCCGATGAGATTACATCAGCGGCTGTCGGTAACGCTAATCGACTGGTCAGAACAGGTTTCGCCGCATCAACGACTGCGTCGCTCTCGCTTTTCGCGCACACGCACCGAGATACGAACCGGGCTTCCGTCGAAGTTGAACTCTTCGCGTAGGCGGCGTTCGAGGAACCGTCGGTAGCCGGCCTCGAGGAACCCGGTTGTGAACAGCACGAACGTCGGAGGACGCGTGGCAGCCTGTGTAGCGAACATCACGCGAGGCAGTCGTCCGCCCCGCATCGGCGGCGGAGTCGCTGCCACGACTTCCTTGAGCCAAGTGTTCAACCTGCCGGTGGGGATGCGCTTGTCCCAGGATTCCAAGGCTGTGTCGAGAGCCGGTACCAACTTCTGCACCGCGCGACCAGTTTGAGCCGAGATGTTCACGCGTTGCGCCCAGGGAACCCGCACGAGATCGCGGTCTATTTCACGATCGAGTTGAAGCCTGCGGTCCTCGTCGACGAGATCCCACTTGTTGAACGCGATTACGAGAGACCGCCCTGCATCCGCCACCATGCTCAGCACACGCAAATCTTGCTCGGAGATCGGCTCGGACGCGTCGATCAGCAGTATCGCTACCTCTGCCGCCTCGATGGCGCTCCTCGTCCGAAGGGAAGCATAGAACTCGGCACCACTGGCGTGGCTGACTCGTTTCCGCAGACCCGCGGTGTCGACGAAACGCCACGGCCTACCACCGAGTTCCACGATGGAGTCGACGGGATCAACCGTGGTGCCCGCGATGTTGTGTACCACTGAACGTTCGCCGCCTGACAACTTGTTCAGCAGGCTGGACTTGCCGACGTTCGGCTTTCCGACCAGTGCCACCCGCCGCGGTCCGCCGCCGGGAATGCCCTCGCGTGGCGTCGCAGGGAGGGCCGCGAGGACCTCGTCGAGGAGATCGCCGGTGCCGCGGCCGTGTGTCGCGCTCACCGAGTGCGGCTGGCCCAGGCCCAGCGACCACAGCGCAGCAACCTCTGATTCGGTACGCCCGTCGTCAACCTTGTTGGCCACCAACAGAACCGGAGTCTTGGATCGACGCAACACCTTGGCGACGGCCTCGTCCGTGGCCGTCGCACCAACCACTGCATCGACGACAAGGAGGATCGCGTCGGCGGTCTGCATCGCCAGTTCTGCCTGACGCGCCACTGACTGTTGCAGACCCTTGGCATCTGGTTCCCAACCGCCGGTGTCCTGTACCAGGAATCGGCGCCCGCTCCAGTTCGCCTCGTAGGACACACGGTCCCGGGTGACCCCGGGAACGTCCTCGACTACGGCTTCGCGGCGGCCGATGATCCGGTTGACCAGAGTGGACTTGCCGACATTCGGCCGACCGACCACGGCGAGCGTGGGAACCGCGGCATGGGAATCTTCGTCGCCACCGTCCTCGAGGTCCAGGATCTCCCAATCCGATTCCTCGCTCCAGGTCCCGTCGGATACGAACTCGGTTGTGAATTGTTCGGTCACTGCCCTGCTCCAGTTCTCTCGCTTACCACCAGCAGCAACCTGCCGATCACGTCGTCGATGCCGAGTTCGCTGGTGTCGACCAGTGTGGAGTCCTCGGCCGGCCGCATGGGCGACACGGCACGCGTGGAATCGAGGTGGTCCCGACGTCGCACGTCAGCCAGTACGGCCGCATAGTCGTCGCCGCGGCCCTCCGCGAGATTCTGCATATTCCTGCGTCGTGCTCGAGCCTCCGCCGAAGCGGTCAAATAGATCTTCACGTCGGCATCCGGCAGAACGACCGTGCCGATGTCCCGACCCTCGACCACAATCCGCGTAGCTTCGCCTGCGAGACGACGCTGCGCTTCGACGAGCAGATCACGCACCGCCTTGACGGCGGAGACAGTCGAAACGGCGCCGGTCACCGCATCACCGCGGATCTCTTGCCTTACATCCTCGCCATCGAGCAGCACCTGTTCACCGGACGGATCCGTGCCGATCGACCACGGGAGTCCGGCGGTGGCGTCGGCGATCGCGGCAGGGTCGGACAGGTCTATGCCCTTACGCAGCACATGCAACGTCGCAACTCGGTACATCGCCCCGGTATCCAGGTAGCGCGCATCGAGTCGCTTCGCCAGCAAGCGAGACACGCTCGACTTGCCGGTCCCGGACGGACCGTCCATAGCAACGGCCAGCGGAGAAGTACTCACAGTCCCACCGCCCCGTACAACCCGCCGACCTCGCCGCGGCCGAGTACCCGAAGGGTTCCGGGACGCTGATCACCGAGTGCGACGGCGCCGATGTCGGTCCGCACGAGCCGGATCACCGGATGGCCCACGGCGTCGAACAGACGCCGCACGATGTGCTTGCGCCCTTCGTGGAGTGTCACGCGAACGAGCGACTTGCCTTCGTTGATGTCGAGCAACGTGAAGGTGTCGACCTTCGCCGGACCGTCATCGAGTTCGATGCCCTGCTTGAGTCGCTTGCCGACACCACGCTCGATAGCGCCGGACACGGTAGCCATGTAGGTCTTCGACACCTCGAACGACGGGTGCATCAACCGATGCGCCAGATCGCCATCGTTCGTAAGCAGCAGCAGTCCTTCGGTATCGGCGTCCAGACGACCGACATGGAACAGCCGCTGTCCCGCGGTGACCCGCTCGGAGACGATGTCGCCGACGCATGGGCGTCCCAGGTCGTCCGACATCGTGGACTGCCAACCCCGGGGCTTGTTCAACGCCAGGTGCACCAGGTCCTTCTGGACCACGACGCGAACGCCGTCCACACGGACTACTGCGTTCTCCGGATCTATACGCAATCCCTGCTCGATGACTATCCGGCCGTCGACCTCTACACGCCCCTGGGAAATCAGTTCCTCGGCCGCGCGGCGCGAAGCGACTCCGGCCTGGGCCAGTACCTTCTGCAAGCGCATTCCGTCGCCCTGCGGGGGGCCAGCGGGCCGATCCATGTCGGCGTACTGATTGCGGGCCGGCTTTGCGTTACTGATCTTCGGCGCCTGAACCTGGGTGCGTTGCGGCTTTGCAGACTTGGGCTTGCCGTGCTTGTTCTTGGCGGCCACGACGTCGGGCCTGCCGGATTTGCTCCTCGCTACATCGGACCGGGCCGACCGCTGAGCGGACTCCGACCGATCGGTCCGCTTAGCGGTCTCCGACCTGGTTGGGCGCTGCTTCACAGTTTTGCGGTCCGGTGTGCCATCTCGGCGAGCGGGCTTCTTCACTATTTGCGATCCTTGTCAGTCTTCGACGTCTTGTCAGTGTTCGACGTCTAGCCCGGTGTCCAACTCTTCTGTGGATGCCGCAGCTTTATTCATTCTCGCAAATCGCGGATCAGATTCCACACTGTCACTGATGTCATCGATCAGATCGACGTCCGGTAGCAGGGGGGCCAGGGCGGGCAGATCGGCGAGCGATGCCAGCCCGAGCCGCTCCAAGAAGAGCTCCGTCGTCGAATACTGCGTGGCGTTGGTATCGGGGTCGACGCCGGATTCAGCGATCAGTCCGCGAGCGAGGAGTGTGCGCACCACGCCGTCGACATTTACACCGCGCACCGCGCTGATCCGAGCGCGGGTCAATGGTTGACGGTATGCGACCACAGCCAGCGTTTCCAGAGCGGCTCTGGTCAGCTTCGAGCGCGCGCCATCGAGAAGGAGTCGCTCCACATAGGGCGCGTAGTCGGTCCGTGTGTACAGCCGCCATCCGTCACCGGCAAATCGGAGATCGATCCCGCTCCCCCGAGCCGTGAACTGGGCGGACATGCGGTTCAGCGTTTCGGTGATACGTTTCGCAGAGGCGCCGGTCGCGGAGGCGAGTTGCTCGACTCCGGCCGGGGAGTCGACGATCAGCAACAGTGACTCGAGAATCGCCTCGAGTTCGGTGTCCGACAACTCGGCTTCGGCGCCTGAAAGCTCGATGTCCGAGAGTTCAGCCTCGAGTTCAGCATCAATAGCCAAGCTATCGAAGTCCGTCTCATCGAACGGCTCCGAACTCATCCGTAGTCCTCCTCGATCACCGGAGCGCTCGCACCCTCTCCGGTCCAGCTCACCAACAACTCTCCCAGAGGCTCGGGCTGTTCGAACAACACCGACTGGTCTCGATACAGCTCGAGCAACGCGAGGAATCTTGCCACGATCTCGACGGTCGACTCACAGTCGGAGACGAGGTCACCGAAGCTGGCCCATTCCCCGACTCCACGCGTCCGGAGTAGTTCCATCATCCGTTCCGCCTGCTCCGGAACCGACACGGCCTGCACGTGCAGATGGTCCAGGCTCACCGACGGCTTCGGCCGTGGCGCGAACACGGCCGCACCGATCTCGGCGAAACGCTGGGCGTCGACGCCCAGCAGTACCGCAGGCAGCAAATCGGTGAACTGGTCTTCCAAAGACACCGAGCGCGGATACCGACGCAGCGCAGCAGCCTCCAGTTCGCCGAACAATTGGGCAACCTGCTTGTATGCGCGGTACTGCAGCAGCCTGGCGAACAGTAGGTCGCGTGCCTCGAGCAGGGCGAGATCCTCCGCGTCCTCTACCTCCCCCGAAGGGAGCAGACGCGCCGCCTTCAGGTCGAGCAGTGTGGCGGCGACCACCAGGAACTCCGTGGTTTGGTCCAGGCCCATTTCAGTGCCGAGCGTGCGCGTGTAGGAAATGAAGTCGTCCGTCACCTGGTGCAGCGCGACTTCGGTGACGTCCAACTTCCGCTGATTGATCAGCGTGAGGAGCAGGTCGAACGGTCCCTCGAAGTTGAGCAACGCGACCCGGAACCCCCGCTCGGCGGGGTTCTCCTGCTGGTCAGCCTGGTCCAGCACCTCGGAGTTCATCACATCCGAGTCGATCACATCCGAGTCGATCACAGCTGACTCCATCGCATCATTGGGCATGGCCGCATCGCCGACCTGCAGTGGTGCCTGAATGTCCTGCGTGTACACCACTTATCGACCGGACCGATGGATGACTTCGCGCGCCAGCGCCCGATACGCCTCTGCACCCGTCGACTTCGGCGCCCAGGTGGTGATCGGCTCTCCTGCGACCGAAGTTTCCGGGAACCGAACCGTCCGGTTGATCACCGTGTCGTAGACGACATCACCGAACACCTCGACCACACGCTCCATCACCTCGCGAGCGTGCAACGTCCGCGAGTCGAACATCGTCACGACGATGCCGGCAAGTTCGAGTCGGGGATTCAACCGGTCGTGGACCTTTTCGACTGTGTCGTTGAGCAGTGCGAGTCCGCGCAAGCTGAAGTACTCGCATTCCATCGGGATGATCACCGAGTCCGCGCAGGCCAGTGCATTGATGGTGAGCAGACCGAGAGATGGCTGGCAATCGATCAGGACGTAGTCGTATCGATCGAGAACTGGGTCGAGAACACGCCCGAGTGTCTGCTCGCGACCGACCTCGGTAACCAGCTGGATCTCTGCCGCCGACAGATCGATGTTGCTGGGAAGAAGGTCGAGGCCCTCGACCCTCGTCCTCATCAGCACCTCGTCGATCGAGACGCGCGGTTCGACGAGCAAGTTGTGGACCGTCAGTTCGAGATCGTGATGTGCTACCCCGAGCCCGGCGGACAGCGCGCCCTGCGGATCGAGGTCTACGAGCAACACTCGACGACCGCATTCGGCGAGCGAGGCGCCCAGGTTGATCGTGGACGTCGTCTTCCCGACGCCACCCTTCTGGTTGCACATCGCGATGATCTTGGCCGGTCCGTGAGACACCAAAGGGGCCGGCTCCGGCACCTCACGCATCGGTCGACCCGTAGGTCCGAGCTCACTGTGTTCTACCGCGACGTCTTCACCGAGCAATGCGGCGGTGCCGGGCTGCTGCACGCCGAACACGTCGCACTCCGATTGGGGATGCCCAGACTCCGCCGCTGGCGGCTGCGGTGTCACCACGGTCCGATAGTCTCCTGTTCTTTCGATGTTCGCTTCGCTCCCGATCTCACATCGTTATACGAACGCTACCGCCTCATACCGTGAATCTCCCCCCGACACGCCCCCTCTCACCGTGCTCGGGGATGCGCCTCCGCCCACACTTCGCGCAGCGCTCCCACTGTAACTAGCGTATATATCTGGGTCGTCGTCACAGAGGCGTGACCCAGTAACTCCTGGACGACCCGTACGTCGGCTCCCCCATCGAGTAGATGGGTCGCGAACGAATGACGGAGCGTGTGCGGCGACACTGCAGCAGTGATCCCGGCCGCGGAGGCAGCGTCTTGTAGCACCTTCCATCCGCTCTGCCGGGAGAGCCGTCCACCACGGACGTTGAGGAACAGCGCCGGGGTTCCGCGTGACAGCAGCGCAGGACGGCCCCGGACCAGGTAGGCGTCCAGGGCTTCGACGGCGGGCCGCCCGACCGGGACCACCCGCTGTTTTCCTCCTTTTCCGCGCAGCAGCACCGAACGAGTCTGGGTGTCTACGTCGTCGACATCGAGTCCGACGGCCTCGGAGATCCGCGCGCCCGTGGAGTACAACAACTCGAGCAGGGCACGGTCTCGGACAACCCTGGGGCCATCCGCCGGGCCCCCGCCACCGACCGCCTGCAGCAGCGAAAGCACCTCGCTCACAGGAAGTGAGGAGGGAAGCTTCTTGGCCGACGACGGCGGGCGGATGTCGCGGGCCACATCGACGGCGGTCATTCCCTCGACGACGGCGAACCGGTGGAAACCCCGCACCGCAATCAAGGCGCGGGCAACAGAACTGGCTGCCAGCGGAGGATTATCGTGAGCAGGGTCACCGGTGCGCAACATGACCACGAAATCACTGACGTCAAGTTCACGAATCCGGCCGATTTCGGTGATTCCTCGATCGGCGAGGAATCGCAGGTATCGCTCGAGGTCACGCCGGTACGAACTGAGGGTGTTGCGTGCCGCTCCGCGCTCGACAGCCAGGTGATCGAGATACGAATCCACCTGCCTCGCAATCACTACGACACACCTACTCAGCTACGTCACCGAATGTGTGCGAGCGACTCCTCGCACTGAACCTCTCGGGTCGATCGACCCAGGGCGCATTCTCGTCACGGAGTTCGAGGGCCGCGCCCGAACCTGACCGGAAGGCCGCCAGCGCCATCACACCCGACACCGCGGTGGCGTTGACGATCACCCCGCTCAGCACCATCGATATCACCTCGTCTAAGGGAATACGCTCGATATCGAGGTCGGCCTCCTCGTCCTCCGAGTGCGGTCGCCCCACCTCGTAGAGATCCTCGGCGAGGAACACCCGCACCGATTCGTCGGTGAATCCAGGTGAGACAAGGACATCCACAAGGACCGACCAACGGTGAGCACCAAGTCCCGTCTCTTCGGCAAGTTCGCGCCGGGCGGCTTCAGCCGGGTCCTCCCCCGGCTCGTCGAGCAGCCCCGCCGGAATCTCCCACAACCGACGGCCCACCGGGTGCCGGTACTGGTGGATGAGAACGAGTCGGCCATCGTCGTCGACCGCCACGATTGCGACCGCACCATGATGCTCGACGACTTCACGTTCGGCCGTTCGGCCATTCGGCATCGCGACGCGATCGACCCGGAGGGCCAGAATCGAGCCGCTGTAGGCGGTGCGCGAGTCGAGCGTCTCGAACTCGTGCCGACCAGCGTGGGGCATGTCCTAGGGCCCTATCCAGCTGTATCGACCGACGCGACCTCGTCACGATCGGTATCGACCGATTCAATCTCCCCGCGATGAGCAGGCTCGCCCTCCTGGCCGGCGGAGACTACCGTCACCGCGCGCCCCCCACCGTGCACGTCCACGGGAAGGCGTTCTTCGAGCTTGTGCTTCAGCGCGGCATCGACGAACGCGGCAAACAGCGGGTGCGGGCGCGTCGGACGGCTCTTCAACTCTGGATGCGCCTGAGTCGCGACGAAGAAGGGGTGCTGATCCGCCGGATACTCCACGAACTCGACGAGGTGACCGTCCGGAGACGTTCCGCTGAAACGGAGACCGCTCTCTGCGATCCGGTCCCGGTATGCGTTGTTGACCTCGTAGCGGTGGCGGTGACGTTCCGACACCTGCTCGCTTCTGTACGCCTGCGCGACGACCGATCCCTTGGCCAGCGTCGCGGGGTACGCGCCGAGTCGCATCGTGCCGCCGAGATCGGCAGTCCCCGCGACGGCGTCCTCTTGATCGGCCATCGTGGAGATCACTGGATGCTCCGTCGCAGGGTCGAACTCCGCGGAGTTGGCGTCAGCAAGGCCCACGCTACGTGCTGCCTCGATCACGACGCACTGCAGGCCGAGGCAAATTCCGAGCAGAGGAGTCTTCCGGTGCCTGGCATACGCGATGGCACCGAGCTTGCCCTCGATACCGCGGATCCCGAATCCACCAGGGATCAGCACGCCGTCCACGTCGCCGAGCGCGGCCTGCGCACCGGCTTCGGTCTCACACGCATCCGACGGCACCCACGAGATCTCAACTTTCGATCGGTTGGCGAACCCACCGGCCCGCAGTGCCTCGGTTACCGACAGATACGCGTCCGGAAGGTCGACGTACTTCCCGACGAGCGCGATACGCACCGTCTCGCGTGGCTCGTGAACCCGCTCGAGCAAGTCACCCCAGACAGTCCAGTCGACGTCACGGAACGGCAGACCCAGCTGGCGCACCACGTAGGCATCGAGGCCCTCTCCGTGAAGCACCTTCGGGATGTCGTAGATCGAGGGGGCATCGGGTGTGGAAATGCAGCCATCGACGTCGACGTCGCACATGAGCGCGATCTTGTTCTTCAGCGCGGGGGGAACCTGACGATCACAGCGCAAGATCAGTGCGTCGGGCTGGATGCCGATGCTCCGCAACGCTGCAACCGAGTGCTGCGTGGGCTTGGTCTTCAACTCACCCGACGGCGCAAGGTACGGGACCAGCGACACGTGGAGGAAGAAGACGTTGTCACGACCGACGTCGTGGCGCACCTGGCGGGCAGCTTCCAGAAACGGTTGTGACTCGATGTCGCCGACGGTGCCGCCGATCTCCGTGATCACGACATCGGGCGTGTGCCCTTGAAGGTCCGGCCCACTCATCCCCAGGATCCGGCTCTTGATTTCGTCCGTGATGTGCGGGATGACCTGGACGGTGTCACCGAGATACTCGCCACGGCGTTCCTTGGCGATGACTGTCGAATACACCTGGCCGGTGGTCACATTGGCCTGGCCGGAAAGATCCCGGTCGAGAAAGCGCTCGTAGTGGCCGACGTCGAGGTCGGTCTCGGCGCCGTCCTCGGTAACGAACACCTCGCCGTGCTGGAAGGGGTTCATCGTGCCCGGATCGACGTTGAGGTACGGATCCAGCTTCTGCATGGTCACGCGCATACCCCGCGCGGTCAGCAGTTGCCCGAGACTCGAGGCAGTGAGGCCCTTACCGAGCGAGGAGGCGACGCCGCCGCTCACGAAGATGTACTTGGTGGCGGTACGCGACTGAGTGCGTGACTGTGACAAAGGGGCTCCCGTGACGACTGTGCAGGGCTTGGTCTGTTCGAGCAATGCTGGGGCCTGCCGACCCACGGGACTTCACGGTAACACCTCCGCGGATGTCCGGAAACAATGCGCCGAGATTGAACCGACCCGCGTGACGAGCACTACGACGGCGCGACCCCCACCGTAATAGCGCTGGTACCCGGTCCCGTTCCGTAGCGGCCGGCACCGCCGGCAAGTTGTTCCTGCAGGGCGAGTGGAACGGTGATCTTCCCCGCCTCGCGGTCGATGTTGTCGATCGTGGTCAAGGTTGCCGACAGCGCGGCGTCTGCTCTGGCGACGGCAATCGGCCCGTTACCCTGCGCCGAACCAGGACGGCCGGTGAGGACCGTTCCACCACCGCGGGCATCGAGCGCACCCGCGAACCTGGCCACCACCGCGCCGCGGTTGCCACCGACGCCATCATTCGTGTCGTGATTACCGGTCAGCACGACCGCAACCTCTGCCGGTTGGACCGTGCCGTCGCCGTAGCTGATGAATCCCGCTCCGCGCAGCGTCTCGAGAGCCAGCGCCATCTCCTCGGGTGAACTCTGCGGCTGACCGGTCCCCTTGTCGAGCAGGAGCACCGATCCGAGCAAGTCGCCCGCTAGGCTTCCCTGATCGACGGCGCCGGTTCTCAGTGTGACACCCGCCGGGATCACATTGTTGACCACTGTGCGCAATCGGTCACCTCCTGTCGCATCGACGAACTCGTCCGTCAGCGACACCCGACCTGTCACCGACCCTCCCGCCGCGGCAACAATCCGATTGATGCCGTCGAGATCCGCGGGGTCTGCGTCCGGCGTCGTCACGATCATCACGGTTCGCTGCGCGAGCGAATCCGCCACAATGCGGCCTGCCACCGCGGAATCGAATCCGTCTGCCGAGTTCAACTGCTCGGACAGTTGATTGTTGCGCTCGTTCGCCCGCTCGATATCGTCCTGCAACCCGGCCTTGTCGTCACGGAGCCCCGAGACGAGACCGCTCGACAACAGACCGGATCCCATCACCACGCCGATCGCCAGAGCCACAAAGATCGCCGCAATGGAGACCACGTGCTGACGCAGCGAAATCACTTGAAGAATCCCTGAACCCACAACACGAAGCTGTCCCAGGTGGCGACTGCCCAGTCGAGCACCTCTCCTCCCACGTTCGACATCGCCAGAGCGACGATCACAGCCACCAATGCGGCCAGGATCAGCAACGCGATTGCCCCACCCGAGACCCTGCTCCGATACAGAGTGGCCACCGCTTTCGCATCGACCAGTTTCGGCCCGACCTTCAGTCGGGTCATGAAGGCCGAGGGGTTGATGTCGCGGCGACCACGGTCGAAGAACTCGTCGAGTGACACCGTGCTGCCGACAGTGACGATCAGTGCCGCCCCGTGGTGATCCGCCAGTAGCAACGCCAGATCGGACGGGGACCCGGACGCGGGGAACGTCATGGCGCCTATTCCGAGGTCCTGGATGCGCGACAGGCCGGGCGCGTGGCCGTCCTGATCCGCGGGCAGGACCACCTCAGCACCCGACTTCAGTGTGGCGCTGGAAATGGCCTCGGGGTCACCGACGATGAGATCGGGCCGATATCCGGCAGTCTTCAGGGCATCGGCCCCGGTTCCGACGCCGATGAGAATGGGCGAATACTCCTTGATGAAGGGCTTGAGGTTCTTGAGATCTGACACATGGTCCGGCCCGTCGGACACGATAACGACATGGCGTTCCTTCATGTCGACGTCCACGTCCGGGACCCCTACGCTATCGATCAGCAACGGGCTCTCGGTTCGGATGAACTCGATCGTGTTACCCGAGAACGCCTCGAGATGGTCGACCAAGCCGGTCTTCGCCTCGATCATCCGATCCGAGATCTCCGCCTCGGTCTGCGCGTCCCCTTTCGCGATACGCCGCTCCCCGGAGTAGACCGCCCCCTCGTGGACGCGAACCTTGCCGCCGTCCTTGATGTTCTTGAAGACCTCGGTGCCCACCGAATCCACCAACGCGATCCCGTTGGAGACGATTACCTCGGGCCCCAGATTGGGATAGCGCCCCGAGATCGACGGAGATGCATTGATCACCGCGAGAACTCCGGCCTTCACCAAGGCATCCGCGGTGCGCCGATCAAGATCCAACTCGTCCAGGACGACAACGTCGCCCGGTCCCACACGGCGCAGCAGCTTGTCCGTGTTGCGATCCACCCTGGCGATCCCGCTGACCCCGGGCAAAGGTTGGGTGTTACGTGAACGCAGTGCGGGCAACTTCATGGCTTCGATGATGGACCGGATTCGTTCTCTACCTGTGGAGGCGCGCCGAACGTGCGAGCACATCTCTTCCTACCTCACCACTGCACGCGACCGTTCGTCCGTTCAGTCCGAACGTTCCGAGTTGGCTGTGGCCAACAGTTCCTCCGCGTGCGCGCGGCCGGTCTCGGTGTCGTCGAGCCCGGCAAGCATCCGCGCCAGTTCCACCACCCGTTCTTCATCGGTCAGCGTGCGCACTCCGCTGCTGACGACCCCACCGGAGCTGTCCACCTTGTCGACCACCAAGTGAGTATCCGCGAACGCCGCCACCTGCGGCAGGTGGGTCACCACGATGACCTGATGAGTCCGCGCCAGTCGCGCGAGTCGTCGGCCGATCTCCACGGCGGCACGGCCACCCACACCCGCGTCGACCTCGTCGAACACCATCGTGGCACTCGAATCCGATCCTGCCAGAACCACTTCGAGAGCCAGCATCACCCGCGACAGTTCACCGCCGGACGCACTCTTACTGATCGGCAGAGACTGGGCTCCGCTGTGAGCCGACAGCCGGAACTCCACCTCGTCGACCCCCGAGCGCCCAGCATGCAGCTCGGCTCCGTCCACGGTGAGCGGAGCCGGATCCTGCGATCCGGCGACCCGCGGTCGAACCGATACTTCGAGTGATGCCCGACCCATCGCCAGACCGGAGAGTTCCGAGCTGACAGACTTCGCAAGCTTGGCGGCGGCTTTCACACGGGCGGCCGACAATTTCGATGCCGCCTCGGCCGCCGACGCCGCTGAGTCCTCGACCTGCTTCGCGAGAGCCGCCAAAGCATCGGAAGAGACGTCGATCTTCTCGAGCCTCGACCGCGCGTTGTCCGCCCACTCCAGAACGCCGTCCACGTCCGCCGCGTACTTGCGGGTCAAGTTCTTCAGTTGCGCCTGCCTCGACAGCAACGCATCGAGGGCTCCCGGATCGGCCGGAAGCCCAGCAAGGTACTTCGTGAGGTCTGCGGACACGTCGGTGACAACCGCGATCGCCTCCCCAAGGCGAGCCCCGAATCCGTCCAGTTCGGCGTCGGTGACCGATTCGATCCTGGTCCGCGCTTCCGACAGCAGATCGAGTGCAGGCGCCGGAACGTCGCCGCCGTCCATCTCGTCGCTTCCCGCGAGTGCCGTCTGTGCGTCCCGTGCCGCCGACCGCAATGAATCGAGGTCGCTGAGTCTGCGCACCTCGGAAACGATCGATTCGTCCTCACCCGGTGTAGGTGCCACAGTGTCGATCTCGTTGAGCGCGAACTCGAGCTGATCGACCTGCTGCGCGAGTTCACGAGCTCGCCCGGTCCGCTCGAGCAACTCCGATCGTGCGCTCATCCATTCGTCGCGGTACTTGCGATACCGGGCGAGCAGCGGTCCGACGGTCTTGTCGGCGAAACGGTCCAGCGCAGCACACTGCTGGTCCGGCCGGAGCAGCCGCAGCTGATCGTTTTGACCGTGAACCGTCAGCAGCGGATCGGTGAACTCGGACAGGACTCCTGCCGGAACGCTTCGCCCGCCGAGATGGGCGCGGGATCGGCCGTCGCCGCTGACCGTGCGCACGGCGATGATGGTGCCGTCCTCGTCCCGCTGAGCACCCGTGGACTCGAGCAACCGGCTAACGGTACGTTCGACGTGGTCCGAGCCATCGTCGGTGATGAATCGACCCTCCACCACCGCACGCGAGGCCCCGAGACGGACACGCCCTGCGTCGGCGCGCGCACCGCTGAGGAGATGCAAGCTGGTCACTACCATCGTCTTGCCCGCTCCGGTCTCGCCGGTGAGGACCGTCAAACCTTCATGGAACTGGGCCGAGGCCTCGGAGATCACGCCGAGGCTATCGATCCTGATCTCTGCCAGCACGTCTACGGTTTCCTTCCCCGCCACCCGGTGACGGGCAGCTCGAACTTTCGCACCATCCGGTCGGCGAACGGAGCCGAATCCAGTCGAACCCAACGAACCGGTTCCTTGCCGCGTACCACCTCGACGCGGCCCCCTGCGGGGAGCTCGAGAGTGCGCCTGCCATCGCAAAACACCAGGCCTTCGTGACTGCCTGCGATCGTTTCCACCGCGATCAGTGAATCCGGGCTCGTCACCAGCGGTCGCGCGAACAGAGCATGCGCGTTGCTGGGCACCACCAGCAGAGCTTCGAGTTCCGGCCACACCACCGGACCTCCAGCCGAGAACGCGTACGCCGTCGAACCCGTGGGCGTCGAGACCAGGACGCCGTCGCAACCGAATGCAGACACTGGGCGGCCGTCAACCTCCAGGGCCACCTCCAGAACACCCAACCGGGAGCGGTTCTCGATGCTGGCCTCGTTCAGCGCCCAGCCACGCTCGATGACCTCGTCCTCGACGCGTACGAGGACGTCGAGGGTCATTCGGCGCTCGATGCGGTACTCGCGACGCACTACCTGGGCGAGGGCTTCGTCGAGATGCTCGGCCTCGGCCTCGGCAAGGAATCCGATGCGGCCCAGATTGATGCCGAGAACCGGGATGGACGCAGCCTGGGCAAGTTCCGCCGCCCGCAGGAATGTCCCGTCTCCGCCGAGTACGAGCACCATCTCGCATCCGCGGGCAGCATCCGGCCCAGCCTGCACGACGGTCACTTCCAGGCCGGGAACCAGAAATTCGTCTGCCGCCGTGGCGTTCATCGGTTCGATACGGGTGCCGTCTACCTCGTCGACCAGAACACGCAACCCGATGCCCGCGCGCTCGAATATCTTGCCCATCCGACGCGCCGTCTCGGTGATCTCTGCGCGCCCCGGATGCGCTACGAGCAGGATCTCCCGCTCTCGCGTCTGGGCACCGCCGCTTAGCCCGCTCACTGTGGTCCCTCCCGCACCGCGGCACGAATCAATTCTTCTGCCGACTCTGCCGAGTCGGTATCGGTCTGCGATGTGTCTTCCGCCCGGAGCCAAAGGAAATATTCTACGTTGCCCGATGGCCCTGGCAACGGGCTCGCCACCGCGCCGACAGTACGCAACCCTAGCGAGGCAGCAGCATTCGCGACTTCGAGGACTGCCGCCGTACGCAATTGCGGGTCTCGCACCACCCCGCCCGAACCCACGTTGTCTTTGCCGACCTCGAACTGCGGCTTCACCATCGGAATCAGATCCGCACCCTCGGCGATACAGGCGACGAAAGCCGGGAGGACCAATTTCAGGGAGATGAAAGACAGATCCGCGACCACGAGATCGACCCGACCGCCGATCTGGTCGCCATCGAGAGAACGCACATTCGTCCGATCCACCACACGTACGCGCTCGTCGGACTGCAGTCGCCACACCAACTGGCCGTATCCGACATCTACTGCTACCACCTCCTGTGCGCCCCGGTGCAGGAGAACATCGGTGAAGCCGCCGGTCGAGGCTCCGGCATCGAGGCATCGCTTCCCCTCGACCTCGAGGCCTCGAGGCCCGAAGGCCTCCAGTGCGCCGAGGAGCTTGTGCGCACCTCGTGAGGCCCAGGACACCTCGTTGTCGACTTCGACGACCCGCAAGGGCGTTCCCGCCTCTACGGCGGTTGCCGGCTTGGTAGCCGCCACACCCGAGATCAGTATTCGGCCGGAGGCTATGAGTTCTTGCGCATGCTCACGGGACCGGGCAAGTCCCCGGCGGACGAGTTCGGCGTCCACCCGTGCTCGACGGGCCACCTCAGACCTTGTCCACTGTGGCGAGGGCCTCCACCAGCACGTCGTGTGCCTTCTCGAGGATGTGTGCTTTGCGCGGAATCACTCCGATTCCGTGCTCGTCCCCAGGGTCCGGTTCGACAGTTTCGAGACGTGACAACAGTCCTTCGACCTCCGCGTGGATCTTCTCGGGGTCGACACTCTGCGCGGGCCCGGGCAAATGGCTTCCCGGGCGCGGAATCGGCGTGCTCATCAGGCCCAACGCTAGTGCATCGCTTTCCGATACGCATGCAGCGAATCGCGTGATGCGCTCCGCGAGTTCCGAAGAATCAGTTGTGCCACGCGGACACGACCTCGCTCACCGCAGGTGACGGCGAGATCACACGATCGAAATCGGGGAACTTCCAGGCAACGGCGGCGGCCGCCCGCAGCACCTCGAGCGAATCCAACGATTCGGTAGAGGGGGCGACCGATTCGATCACCAGATCTGTGCCGTCGAACTCGACCGACCATCGGGAGTCCTCACGGATGCGCGAATGCTCAGCAGGCGCGTTCAATGCATCCAAGCCCGCGGCGAGATAAGTCGGACGTTGACTTTCGGCGGCACGCAACACGTCGAGCGGCGTGCTAACCCCCGTGAGTACCAGCAAGGAATCGGCACCAACCGTGGCCGCGCCCTCGATGTCGGTATCAAGCCTGTCGCCAACCACCAACGGCCGGACACTCTCGCTCTGCCGTATAGCGTCCTCCAGCAGTGGTGCAGCAGGCTTTCCCGCCACGAGAGGCTCTCGGGACGTGGCGGTTCGCAGTGCCGCCACCATCGAGCCGTTACCCAGGACCAGTCCCCGCCCTGTCGGGAGGGTCGAATCGAGGTTCGCCGCCACCCACACCGCGCCAGACCGGATCGCAAGTGTCGCCTCAGCGAGGATCGCCCAACCCGTGGTCGGCGAATGCCCCTGAACCACGGCCGCCGGTGAATCCTCGAAAGAGCGAACCGGACGCAACCCGACGTGGCGGACTTCGTCGGCCAACGCCTCGGTGCCGACGACAAGAACCGCAGAGTCGGGGTCAAGGTTCTCGGTAAGCAGTCGGGCCGCGGACTGCGCACTCGTCACTACCCGCGACTCGTCGGCATCGAATCCGAGTTCGGTCAAGTGCTCGGCAACCTCGCTTGGCCCGCGACTGGCGTTGTTGGTCACGTAGCACAACGATTGTGTTCCGGACGCCAAGGCCTCGCGAGCACCCGGAACTTCCAGTTCACCGTGGTACAGAGTGCCATCGAGGTCAAGCAGCAGGGCGTCGTATCCGTCGCGCAGAAGCGTCACTGATCATCCCCGGTCAGCTCAGCCACACGCTCCTCCGCATCGGTCTCACCCTCGATATCGGCCGCAGCCGAGTTGAGGAACCACTGGAGTCCGTCTTCGACACGGCCAGCCGCTACCAGGGCATCCGCATATGCGTAGAAAAGGCGCGCAGCGCCGGAACCGCTGCGCGAGGCGTCGAGATCCGGTGTCTGCAGAGTGACCACCGCCTGATCGAACTGTCCAAGATCCATGCGCGCTCCGGCCACAACCATCCGCAGCTCGGCAGCCTCGTCACCTGACAGTGCGGCAGCTTCCTCGCTTCGCCCTAGTTCGATCGCACGCTCGGGACGGCCGAGCCCACGTTCACAGTCCGCCATCACGGCGAGCAGGCCGGGACCACCGGCCATACGACGAGCAGCCCGCAACTCCGACAATGCCTCAGCCCATTCACCGGCGTGATAGGCGGTGATACCTGCAGCCTCACGGACAACCGCGATACGACCGGCACGCTGACGCGCGGCACGTGCATGCGCCAATGCGAGGCGCGGATCTTCGTCCACGAGCTTGCCCGCCATCACGAGGTGTCTCGCAACCGTTTCCGCATTCGTCTTGTCCAAGCTCAGCAAGTCGCGGCGAACTGTGGGATGGAGTTCGCCGGCCTCGATGTCGTCAGGAAGATCGGGCTCCTCCGGACGCGGCTGCTGCCTCTGTGGACGGTCCCCGTCACGTCCGCGTGGCGCGAATCCACCCTCACCTCCACGCCGAGGTCCTCCTCCGCGGCTGTCGCCACGGTTACCACGCTGGATATCACGCGAGTCACGACGGGCACCACCCGTCGCACGACCACGGCCGGACGGCTGGGCACCGCCACGATCGGAGGTCCCGCCTCGACGACCATGGGAGGCACCGCCACGATCACCATGGGAGGCACCGCCACGATCACCATGGGAGGCACCGCCTCCGCGGAAGGATCGACGTCCGTCGCTGCTTTCCGACCCGCCGTCACTGTCCGACACAGTCATTCCTTTCACACAAAACACGAAAGGGGACCCAGTATGTCGGGTCCCCTTTCGTTAACGGGTGTTCGGCGGTGTCCTACTCTCCCACACCCTGCCGGGTGCAGTACCATCGGCGCTGGAGGGCTTAGCTTCCGGGTTCGGAATGGGACCGGGCGTTTCCCCTCCGCTATGACCGCCGTAACTCTATGAAACTGTCACACTCCCCCGGAACCGGGAACCAGCCGATGGGGCCGGGTGGTTCGGGGGTATTTGTGTGTTGTTTCAGATACCGCACAGTGGACGCGTAGCTTCTTCGTGGTAAGTCCTCGGCCTATTAGTACCAGTCACCTCCATCCGTTACCGGACTTCCAGTTCTGGCCTATCAACCCGGTGGTCTGCCGGGGGCCTTACCCCCTCGTGGGGGTGAGAAACCTCATCTTGGAACAGGCTTCCCGCTTAGATGCTTTCAGCGGTTATCCCTTCCGAACGTAGCTAACCAGCAGTGCTCCTGGCGGAACAACTGGCACACCAGAGGTTCGTCCGTCCCGGTCCTCTCGTACTAGGGACAGCCTTCCTCAAGTTTCTAACGCGCGCGGCGGATAGAGACCGAACTGTCTCACGACGTTCTAAACCCAGCTCGCGTGCCGCTTTAATGGGCGAACAGCCCAACCCTTGGGACCTACTCCAGCCCCAGGATGCGACGAGCCGACATCGAGGTGCCAAACCATCCCGTCGATATGGACTCTTGGGGAAGATCAGCCTGTTATCCCCGGGGTACCTTTTATCCGTTGAGCGACACCGCTTCCACTTGCCGGTGCCGGATCACTAGTCCCGACTTTCGTCCCTGCTCGACCCGTCAGTCTCACAGTCAAGCTCCCTTGTGCACTTGCACTCGACACCTGATTGCCAACCAGGCTGAGGGAACCTTTGGGCGCCTCCGTTACATTTTGGGAGGCAACCGCCCCAGTTAAACTACCCACCAGGCACTGTCCCTGAACCAGATCATGGTCCGAGGTTAGAGGTCCAATTCGATCAGAGTGGTATTTCAACAACGACTCCACCACCACTGGCGTGGCCGCTTCACAGTCTCCCACCTATCCTACACAAACCGAACCGAACACCAATACCAAGCTGTAGTGAAGGTCCCGGGGTCTTTTCGTCCTGCCGCGCGTAACGAGCATCTTTACTCGTAATGCAATTTCGCCGAGTCTATGGTTGAGACAGCTGAGAAGTCGTTACGCCATTCGTGCAGGTCGGAACTTACCCGACAAGGAATTTCGCTACCTTAGGATGGTTATAGTTACCACCGCCGTTTACTGGGGCTTAAATTCTCAGCTTCGCGGACGAATCCGCTAACCGGTCCTCTTAACCTTCCAGCACCGGGCAGGCGTCAGTCCGTATACATCGTCTTACGACTTCGCACGGACCTGTGTTTTTAGTAAACAGTCGCTTCTCACTGGTCTCTGCGGCCCCACCCAGCTCGGGAAGTACATTCCGTCACCGGACAGGGCCCCCCTTCTCCCGAAGTTACGGGGGCATTTTGCCGAGTTCCTTAACCATAGTTCTCTCGATCGCCTTAGTATTCTCTACCTGACCACCTGTGTCGGTTTGGGGTACGGGCCGTGTGAAAGCTCGCTAGAGGCTTTTCTCGGCAGCATAGGATCACTGAATTCGCCTCATTCGGCTATGCGTCACCTCTCAGGCATATGAACGGCGGATTTGCCTACCGTTCGCCCTACCGGCTTACACCAGTATTACCACTGACTGGCTCAGCTACCTTCCTGCGTCACCCCATCGCTTGGCTACTACCAGCTCGGTTCACGCGCATCCACCCACCACACACCCGAAGGCACATGACAGGTTTCAGGGCGCTTAGCATCACTGATTCACCAGGGGCGCGTTCACACGGGTACGGGAATATCAACCCGTTGTCCATCGGCTACGCCTGTCGGCCTCGTCTTAGGTCCCGACTCACCCTGGGCGGATTAACCTGGCCCAGGAACCCTTGGTCATTCGGCGGACGAGTTTCTCACTCGTCTTTCGCTACTCATGCCTGCATTCTCACTCGCGTGGCCTCCACAACTAGTTCACACTGCTGCTTCCCTGGCCACACGACGCTCCCCTACCCACCCACACACCTGCACACACAACCGTGGCTGTGCATGAAGTTCATGTGTGAGTGCCGCGGCTTCGGTGGTGTACTTGAGCCCCGCTACATTGTCGGCGCAGGATCACTTGACCAGTGAGCTATTACGCACTCTTTCAAGGGTGGCTGCTTCTAAGCCAACCTCCTGGTTGTCTTCGCGACCCCACATCCTTTTCCACTTAGTACACGCTTAGGGACCTTAGCCGGCGATCTGGGCTGTTTCCCTCTCGACTACGAAGCTTATCCCCCGCAGTCTCACTGCCGCGCTCTCACTCACCGGCATTCGGAGTTTGGCTGATTTCGGTAAGCTTGTAGGCCCCCTAGACCATCCAGTAGCTCTACCTCCGGTGAGAAACACGCGACGCTGCACCTAAATGCATTTCGGGGAGAACCAGCTATCACGGAGTTTGATTGGCCTTTCACCCCTACCCACAACTCATCCCCTCAGTTTTCAACCTAAGTGGGTTCGGTCCTCCACGACGTCTTACCGTCGCTTCAACCTGGCCATGGGTAGATCACTCCGCTTCGGGTCTAGAACATGCCACTATGGGCGCCCTATTCGGACTCGCTTTCGCTACGGCTACCCCACACGGGTTAACCTCGCGACATGCCACTAACTCGCAGGCTCATTCTTCAAAAGGCACGCCATCACCAGCCACACCGAAATGTGCACCGGCTCTGACGGATTGTAAGCGCACGGTTTCAGGTACTATTTCACTCCCCTCCCGGGGTACTTTTCACCTTTCCCTCACGGTACTAGTCCGCTATCGGTCACCAGGGAGTATTCAGGCTTATCGGGTGGTCCCGACAGATTCACACCAGATTTCACGGGCCCGGTGCTACTCGGGTATCCGCCACAACAGTCACCATGTTTTCGTGTACGGGACTCTCACCCACTACGGCAGGCCGTTCCAGACCACTTCCACTAACACGGCAATTTCTCACTGTCGGCCGACACGGCAGTATCGACACAGGCGAACCCCACAACCCCACGAATGCAACACCTGCCGGTTATCACACATCCATGGTTTAGCCTCATCCGCGTTCGCTCGCCACTACTAACGGAATCACTCTTGTTTTCTCTTCCTGTGGGTACTGAGATGTTTCACTTCCCCACGTTCCCTCCACACACCCTATACATTCAGGTGCAGGTAACACGACATCACTCGTGCTGGGTTTCCCCATTCGGACACCCTCGGATCTCAGCTCGGTTGACAGCTCCCCGAGGCTTATCGCAGCCTCCCACGTCCTTCATCGGCTCCTGGTGCCAAGGCATCCACCGTACGCTCTTAAACACTTACAACAAAGATGCTCGCGTCCACTGTGCAGTTCTCAAACAACACACAACCGGAAAACCCCACACAGACACCAAACCAACAAGAACTCACGCCCTCGCTGCGGTATGACTGCAGTTTCCCGCCTGTCGTTTCTTTCCTCGAGAGGAAACACATCACGTGTTCTCTCAGGACCCAACAGTGCGCCGATATAACCCTTCCTCCCACCAGCACACGGGCCGGCGGCAAATGAAGAAGAATAGCTGTCAGTGTTCCACCCATGAGCTCCCACCGAACAACGATCGTGTCCGTAATGGGCTCTGCCAGAACATCATCCACCGACTCCTCGGCGGTACACGTCTGGAGAATG